>CAYUKK010000039.1:0-8402 GCA_964445305.1 uncultured Eubacteriales bacterium | reverse complement strand
AGATAGCAACGCTCTACTCTGAAGAGAGAGCTCACCAGACCAGGGCTTGAAAAAAATGAAGAAAGAGCTCCCAAAACACTATGACCCCGCCGCTCACGAAAAGACGGTTTATCGACGCTGGATGGAGAGCGGGGCCTTTTCCGCTGTTCCGGACGAGCGGGAGAATCGCTACGTCATCATGATGCCCCTGCCCAACGTCACCGGCGCCCTCCATATGGGTCATGCCATGGATAACGTCATGCAGGACTTGCTCATCCGCTGGCACCGCATGATGGGCGATAACACCCTGTGGATGCCCGGCACCGACCATGCTGGCATCGCCACCCAGGCGGTGGTCGAAAAAAGGCTTTTCGAGCTCGAGGGGAAGACCCGCCATGATATCGGCCGTGAAGCCCTGGTCGCCAAGATCTGGGCCTGGAAGGATGAATACCAGCATCGCATCATCCAGCAGCTCCAGAGCATGGGCTGTTCCTGCGACTGGGAGCGCGCTCGTTTTACCATGGACGCCGTGTGCACGCGAGCGGTGCGGGAAGCTTTTTTCCGGCTCTTCCGGGATGGCCTCATCTACCGGGGCGACAGGCTTGTCAACTGGGATTGCCAGCTTCAGACCGCTGTCTCTGACGATGAAATCATCCACGAGACAGTGCGGGGCCACTTCTGGCACATCCGCTACCCCGTCATCGACCCGCGGCCTGGCGAGCCTGAATTCGTCACTGTCGCTACGACACGGCCGGAGACGATGCTGGGGGATACGGCGGTGGCGTGCCATCCCGACCCCGGTGCCGAGCTCGAAAGGCGGCGTCAGGAACTCCGCCGCCGTCTCGAGGTTGCTCCCAAGAAAGAAAGGTCCAGTCTGGAAGAAGAGCTGCAAGAGGTCGAAGCCCGACAGAAGACACTCCTACCTGGACTTCTCAAGCTGGGTGAAATGGCTCGACAGGGAAGGGAGGTCCTGTTGCCCCTTCTCCGGCGCCCTATTCCCCTTATCCTTGATGAATGGGCGAAACCCGAGCTCGGCTCTGGCTGCGTCAAGATCACGCCCGCTCATGACCCCAACGATTATGATGTCTGGACGAGACACCGGGACAAGATCGCCATTATCAACATCCTCAACCCTGACGGAACACTGAACACAAACGCTGGCCCCTATGCCGGGCTCGACCGCTTTGAAGCGCGCCAGCGCGTTCTCGACGACCTCGAAAAAGAAGGGCTTCTGGCTGGAATTGAGGACAGGGAAATCGAGATTGGCCATTCCGATCGTTCCAAGACACCCATCGAACCCTATCTTTCCAAGCAGTGGTTTATCCGGATGGGCGATGTGGAGGGGGGAATCCTCTGCGGCGCCGGCACATCCAAAGAATTTCGTTCTCCTGGTTTGGCTCAGGCGGCAATCGATGCCATCGACCCCCATTATCGCTCGCCGTCTGGCCGACGGTTGACTTTCTATCCTGACCACGCCCGCTACGGGGGAACCTATCGGAGCTGGCTGTCTGAAAAGCGCGACTGGTGCATCAGCCGCCAACTGTGGTGGGGTCACCGGATTCCCATCTGGTCGGCGATTTTAGACGGGGAGGAACTCACCAGGATGGCTGCCTTCCTGCCTCCGGCTGGACCAGATGAAATGTGGGTTTGGGTGGCTGACAGCGAAGGAGCGCTCTATCCCCTCGACCGGATTCCCCTCTTAGCGAGGGATAAGTCGTACGAGTTTCTTGTCTGTCTCCGGGACGAAGAAGCTGAGAATCGATACGCGGCCGGCCTGGAATCCGTCGGCCTCCATCAGGACCCCGATGTTCTTGACACCTGGTTCAGTTCAGCCCTGTGGCCTTTCAGCACTCTGGGTTGGCCAGACCCAGCTACGGCCAGGGTAGATGAGGGCCAGAAGCCGCTGGGGCCCTCCGACGGCCGTCCCGACTGCTTAGCCTACTATTATCCGGGCTCGTGCCTGGTCACAGGTCGGGACATCATCACGCTTTGGGTCGCCCGAATGATGGTCATGGGGCTTTATCTTCTGGGCGATGTCCCCTTTACCGATTGCTTCGTCCACGCCAATATCCAGGATGGCAAGGGCGAACGGATGAGCAAGAGCAAGGGCAACGGCATCGACCCTGAGGATATCATCGAGCGTTATGGCGCTGACGCCATGCGGTACGTCCTTTGCGAGATGCAAACGGGGACGCAAGACATCCGACTGCCCGTCCAGGCCATTTCGCCGTACACGGGGGAGCTCGTGGATTTGGCCACAGCCAGGCACGGCCGAACGATTTTTACCTATATCTGTCCCGCTACAGGCAAGGAGTTTGATGTCCTGGGTACGATGCCCGACTTGCCGCTGGCCAAAATCATCAGCGAGCGATTCGAAGTCGGCCGGGCTTTTTGCACCAAGCTCTGGAACGCCGCCCGTTTCGCTCTGCTCAACCTGGCCGAGCATACTTTCCGCCCGCTCACTCTCGCCGAGCTCGAGCCCGAGGACCGCTGGATCTTGTCCCGGCTTAGCCGGGCCATCGTTCGGGTGAGTGAGGGTCTCGCCGCCTACAACCCTTCGGCCGCCCTGGGTGCGGCCAGGGATTTTTTCTGGGGCGAGTTTTGTGATTGGTACCTCGAGTTTATCAAGCGCCGTTTGCGGGAGGAGGGGAGAGCCAGAGCAGCGCGGAGCGTCCTGGCGTTGGCCCTCGACCAGGTGCTCCGGCTTTTCCATCCGTTTGCGCCCTTCATCACCGAAGTGCTCTGGGAGAAGCTCGGGTCGCAGTGTCCCGTTCGAGGATTGGACAAGCCGCTTCCGGATGCCGGGTTCTTGATTCATGCTCCATGGCCCGAGCGCCATGAGGACTGGGAAGACGAGGAGGTCGAGGATGAATTTCGTCTCATCATGGACATCGTCCGGGCCATTCGCGACCTTCGCTCCCGGTACAAAATTCCGCCGCGGCAGGGGATCGAGGTCCTCGTCAAGGCTGACGGTCAGCCAGCGGACATATTGACACGGCTCGGCGAGCTGGTCATTAACCAGGGTGGACTCACTCGTCTTGAAGTCGCCGGCCAAGTCAAGCGGCCAGCCACAGCGGCCACTCAGGTTCTTGGCGAGATAGAACTCTTTGTTCCCCATCTCATTGATCCGCAAGAGGAAAGGAAGCGATTAAGGAATCAGCGAGAGAAACTAACGGCTGAGCTCGCAAAAGTCGAGGCGAGGCTTCAAAATGAGGCATTCCTCAGCCGGGCGCCGGCTGATGTCGTGGCTGGCGAGAGGAAAAAAGTCGAGGAGCTCCGGGCCGAAATCGTCCTCATCGATCAACATTTCCGTTCTCTCGACGAGGGTGAAGAGCTATCCTAAGTGAGCGGGGTCCAGGCCGCCCCTCCGCCCCGGCCTGCGGGGCGAGCCTCGTCGGCTCATTGAGCTCGACTCAGAGCAGACAGCTTCTGTCCTCAAGAAGTTGGCGCGTTTTCTCTTCCCCGACTTCCTTGACCAGGAAGGACTTGCAGATGCGGCCGTCAACAAGTTCGAGGATTCTCTCGGCCCGCAGAGCGATTTCTCTGTCGTGGGTGACGAGGATGAGGGTGGTCCCGAGTTCCCTGACCATCCGCGTCATGACCTCGAGAACGGCGAAACCCGTCTCCCGGTCGAGGTTGCCCGTAGGCTCGTCGGCGAAGACCATCTTGGGCTCGTGGACAAGGGCGCGAGCAACGGCGACCCGCTGTTGTTCACCGCCCGATATCTGGTGGGGATACTTGTCTCTGATGGGGAGGATATCGATCTCCTTCATCAGCTGGAGGGCCCTTTGGACAACATGGACCGGCGGTCGGCCCGATTGGATCCAGTAAGGGATAAGGATGTTCTCCAGAGCTGTGAATTCGGGGAGCAGATAATGGAATTGAAAGATAAAGCCGATGTGGGCATTCCTGTATTTTGCATACCTATCGATATCGCCGGCCGAAAAGTCCTGCCCATCGATGATCAGCGTGCCCGAGGAGGGGCTGTCGAGCAAACTGATGATGTTGAGGAGTGTCGTCTTGCCCGACCCCGAGGGTCCGACGATGGCTGTCATGGTGCCTCTTTGGAGGGCCACGCTGATGTCGTGGAGAACTTCCGTCTTGATGACCTCGCCAAATGACTTGGTCAGGTTCTTGAGGACGATCATTTCATCCATTCCTGATGACCTCGATCGGCGAGAGTTTGGAGGCCCGTCGGGCCGGGATCGTTGAGGCGATGGCCGATCCGATGATGGCGAGGACGGCGGGGAGGATGAAATTGGGGACGCGGAGCTGAAGACCAAACGTCCCCGGCCCGAAGAACTCAAGAAAAACTTTTCCTATAGCGTAACCAAGGGCGATTCCCAGGGTCGAACCCCCTATCCCAAGCGAAAGACCCTGGACCAGAAAGATTCGGGCAGCGCCTCGATTGTCAACGCCCATGGCTTTGAGTATACCCAGCTGCCGTGATTTCTGGACTGCGGCGATGCCAAGCACACTGGCGATCCCGAGCGAGATGGCGAAAAGGACGAAGAACTGGATGACGGCTGAGGAGCCGCTCTGCGACCGAAGTGCGGTCAAGAGCTCGGCGTTGCGGGCTTGCCATGATTCGAGTTTAACGCGAGAGAACTCGGGCTCGACCTTCCTGGCCAGGGCTTCCGATTCAAAAACGTCTTCAACCTTGACTTCAAGAGAGGTAATGCCGCGCAGCGAGAGAAAGCTTCTCGCCCTGTCTAAGGACATGAAGACGAGGGCATTGGCTTGAACAGAACCGAGGTCGATCATCCCCCCAACGGTAAAGAAATCGCCCACCCCCAGGCTATTGCGGATGAAAAACCTATCCCCGATGGAGAGCTGGAGCTTCTCGGCGATGGTCATTCCCAGGATGGTCGAATCGCCGACGAGGTCGAGCTTCCCGGACTTGAGGTTTCTTTCAAAATTGTAGATGCTGGCGCCTTCTTCAGGGAGAATGCCCTTGACCGTTACTGTCAGGGAAAGACCTCCGCGCTCGATGAACGCCTGTCCGCTTGCCACAGGGCATACGGCTTTAACGTCAGGAATTTTTTTCAAATAATCAAGATAGGGCTGCCAAGAGAGGATTTCTCGACTTTCTGTCGGGGGGACCTTCCTGAAATCGACAGCCTGGCTGTCCCCGGATAGGAAGCTTACAGGAATTGAATCAGCGGGGAGAACATAAACGTGGGGTGCGGAGCCGATAGTTCTTTCGATGAGGCTGAGCTGGAGCCCCCCGATGAGGGAGGACAGGAAAAACTGGACAGCCACCCCCATGGCAATCCCGCAAAACAAGAGGACGGATTGGGCCCTGCCTTTGACCAGCCATCGGAAAGCGATGTGAACCTCGTAGGGTCGGAAAAACATCTTATCCCATCTTCACCAGGATGGGTGAACTTCCTGGCCTGGCTTCAGTTTTGCAGGGGACATATCAAGGTCAGCGTTCAATATCACTGCTAGAGCGGGGATGTTTTCGGCAAGAGCCCAGCGTTCTCCCAGCTCTTTGACCTTCACATCGAGAAGCTGGGCACGATTTCCATCCCACAGCCAGACATAGTTTTTCCCGGCCTTCTTCTTGACAAAGCGGGAGGGGAGGGCAAGAACGTCTTTGAATTCTGCCGCCAGGATCTCGGCCTTGCCGGCCATACCGTACTTGACGATGGGAATATCGTCTCCGATCTCAACCCTGAGTTCGCAGGTGTTCCTTTCTTTGTCGACCTCCGTGCAGACGTAGGCGACACGGCCCTTGATTTTCCTGTCGGGATACGCATCCAACATGACCTGGGCAGGCAAGCCGGCCCGAAGGAAAGGAAGCTCCCTCTGGTCGACATTGAGCACGAGTTGCCAGCTGGCGTTCTCCAGGATAGTAATAGCCTTGGTGTTGGGGTTGACTTTCTGGCCGACCTGAACATGGACCTTGAGCACGAGGCCATCGAAGGGGGCGGTGATCCGGGTGTTTTCCAGTCGCCGCGTAGCCAGCTCGTATTGAGCCTGGGCAATCGAGACCTGGGCTTCCAAGTCGGCGAGCTGGCCACTTTTCGAAAAGCTCTCGACCTCGAGCTTCTGCTGATTGTATTGAGAAAGAGCCACCTGGTATTCTTTTTCGGCTTTTTCCAGCTCTGCCTTGGAGATACCTCCGGCCGCCTCGATATTCCTGTATCTCTGGAGCATCTGCTCGGCTTGGGCCAGGTTGACTTCGTACTCTTTGAGCTTCTCTTGGAGGTTGGGAAGAATTTCTTCGCGAGCGTTCTTGAGCTTGAGGCGAGAAGCTTTCAAGCTGTCGGTGGCCATGGTGAGGTTCCTTTTGGCTTCGAAATCGTCGAGCTGGATGAGTCCCTGACCTTTCCTGACGTGATCTCCGTCTCTTACCTGGACCACCTGGACGATTCCCTCCTCGAGGAAGGTCATATCGAGGGGTTTCGGGTAGTCGACGGTGCAATTGGCTAAGACGGTGTAATTGATGGTGATGGGCTTGAGGACATAGAAGTCCACTTTTGTTTTCTTAAGAGCATTGCGGGTAACAAAAAAGGCCAGCCCAAGAGCCAAGAAAAGAAGGGGAATAGTTTTCTTTGTCCAGCCCTTGGATTTTTTCATGATTCAATTTAAAGGTAATTATAATATCATAAGTGATGGGAATTAGGAATCCGCATTCAGGCACCCAAAATCCACCAAGAAGGCTTCCATCTTCGCTTGCCATTTCCTATTCCGGCAACTCTGGTTCACAACTCGAAATTGCCGATGGGAACTGTCCGGGAAGCGAAACGGCTTGCGCTCGTGCAAAAGAGGGGTGATTCTATCCGCAATCTTGGATTACAAAGGTTGATGCCCATTTTGAGCCATTTCGATATAATAGGAGGCCGGCCCCGTGGAATTTGGGCCTCAACCCTTAGACCGGAGAAAGTGGTCCGTGGTGGAGTCTCTTGTTTTTTTCCTTTTTTTTCTCGTCATGGTCTTCCTTTACCTGGAGCGGCTGTTTCTCAACCGGCAGGCTGCGAGAATTCGATGGCGCATCGCCGTGACAGGAACGCGGGGAAAATCCACCGTGACCCGGCTCGTGGCCGCAGCTCTCCGGGAAGCCCATTTTTCTGTTCTGGCCAAGACCACGGGATCAAAGCCTGTGCTCATTCTACCCGATGGCCAGGAGGAAGAGGTGAGACGGAGTGGAAGGCCGACGGTCCTGGAACAGAAGAAAATCGTGGCCAGAGGTGCTCGGCTCGGTGTCGATTCTCTCGTTGTCGAGATGATGAGCATCCAGCCCGAGTGTCTTCGGGTTGAGTCGCACCGATTGCTCAAACCCCATCTTCTCGTTATGACCAATGTTCGCGTCGACCATCGCCCGGAACAAGGACGGTCGAAACAGGAAATCACCCAAAGCTTTTCTTCGTCCATCCCTCCGCATGCCACCGTCTTCCTTCTCGAAGAAGAACTCCGGCCTGAAATCGAAACCACCGCTGCCAGAATGGGAGCAAGGATTGTCGTGGCCAGAAAAAAGAGCGTCAATGACCATCTTGATTCGAGCAAGAATCTCTGGCTGAGCCTGGAAGAAAACACGCGTTTGGCTCTGGCCGTGACCGATTTTCTCGGCGTGCCAAGAGAAACAGCCTGGCGGGGATTCGGCAAGGCCAAGCCCGATTTTGGCGGTCTCAAGGCTTGGCGCATGGAGCTTGGTCATCCACCCGCGCCGTGGATTCTGGTGAGCGCTTTTGCGGCTAACGAGCCGGAATCAACGACCATCGTCCTCAGCTATGTCAAAAAAAGGTTAGCCTCTGTCCACCAGAAGATAATCGGCGTGCTCAACCTGAGGCCGGACCGCGGCGACCGTTCCCTGCAGTGGATGGAAGCTTGCGCCGATGGCTTCCTGCTCGCTCTGGAAAAGCTCTATGTCGTCGGCGGCCATGTTCGCTCCTTCCAATGGAAAAAGCTAGCTCGGGCCGCCGAGAAAGTCATTCTTTTTGGTTCAACTTCTCCCCAGCAAATCATGGCCAGGATAGTGGCGGACGAGCCCTCTGGCGCCATCCTTTTCGGGTTGGGCAACATGGGTGGCCTGGGAGCAAGGCTCGTCGAGCTCTGGGAAGAAAAAGGAGACCCCTATGCCATTTGAGACCGTCTTCTTCGGCATTGTTGTGGCTCTCCTTTATGCAGAAATCACCGGTTTCTATCCCGGTGGCATCATTGTCCCTGCTTTTTTGGCTTTGTCCCTGGATGAACCTCTCCGGGTCCTTGTGACTGTGGTCATCGCTTGCTTGAGCGTTCTTGTTTATAAGCTCTTGGCCCGGTATTTCATTCTTTTCGGGCAACGTCGGTTCGTCCTTATGCTCCTCATTGGTGGCTTAGGAGTTCAGGCCTGGCTCTGGGTTGTGCCCTCCTTATTTCCGGCCCCACCAGAGCTTCGGGCTGTGGGCTGGATTATTCCAGGACTCTTGGCCAACAAT
>CAYUKK010000038.1:0-5934 GCA_964445305.1 uncultured Eubacteriales bacterium | reverse complement strand
GCAACAGGCCAGCGCGATCAGGAAAGAATTCGCTGCTCTGGAGAACCGTCTGGCCCTCAAGCTTCAAGGGCTTGAGCGGTCCGCCTTCCCCAGTGAAAAAAACAAGATTTTTGAGCTCCTTGAGAAAACTGACCTCAACCCGGAAATCGAGGGTTTGGCCTACTACGATGAAGAAGGAGAGCTCGCTGTCTGGCGAGGCAATGTCGTTGATTTCTTGCCCACCACTACACTCTCACCCCTGATTGTCCGGAATAAGGCCTCTGTCTACTGGGTGGCTGCTCGCCGAATCAGACGGTCTGAATATGTCGTCCTTTGCCGACTCCTGGCCTTCCAGCCACCTCTTAAAGCCCCCTATCTCGAGGAATATCATTTCCTGAAGCCAGCCCAGGGGAGGAACTGTCATGTCGATTATTGGGATTTCCGGGAAGATGTATCCGGTTTTAAAAAGATCTTCGCTCGGCACAAGGACGAATACATCGGACAGCCTCGCGTCCGGAGTGAAATCTTGACCATTTTCTTCCCTATCCGGAATAGTCGCCGGGAAATTGTCGCGACGGTCAATTTAAGCTCCCCATCCCTCAACGCCTGGCGATCTGTAATCCGGGAAACCCTTGTTCTGGCTTCCACCATCTTGTCGATGCTTTCGCTGAGCCTCCTCCTTCTTTTCTTGACCCGCCTTTATTTTTTCCGAGAAACAACCCAGCCCTGGGCTGTTCTACTCTTTGTCCTGGCTCTTGTGGGCTTGAGACTAATCCTCTTGCAACTCAGCTACTTGGAAAAAGTCCAAGCCATGGCCATTTTTTCGCCTGCTCCAGCCGGGTTCCTTTCGGTGGGCGGGTTGACCAAATCTCCGGCTGATATCTTTCTGACTTCTTTCTTCTTTTTCTTGCTCTGCCTCTGTGTTCAATCGGCCATTCCCTCTCTCGATAAGAAAAAAGCCGTCCCCCGTTCTCTTGCTTTGGCCTGGCTCTTGACTGTCCTTGCTCTGATGGGGGCGGTCGTCCTTCTTTCTATCTACGAGCAAATCCTCTTCCGGCTTGTCTTCCATTCCAATTTGAACCTTCTCCGCTTTCAGCTGGATTTTTCATTCGTCCTTATTCATTTGAGCGTCGTCTTCCTCCTCCTGTCCTTCTCGCTTCTCCTTTGGCTCATTTTCCGATTTCAAGCTCGACTCCTCTCCGACCCGTGGCCGTCCCTGGCCCTTGTCCTCTTTCTCATTCTCGGTCGCTCCTTCCTGGAGAGAAAGGGTGGGACAGTTATCCTCATCGAGCTCGCGGCGCTCATTTTCCTTTTCCTTCTGGCTCGACGACCGCTCCTCTCGAGAAAAAAAGAAGTGGTCTTGGCTGGCCTCGCCCTGGCCGCCCTCTTCAACTCAGCCCTTCTCCGCGTCGAGTCGAACTTCCGGTTACGCTCTCTCCTTCAGGATTTTCTTCCCAGCACCATCAGCTCCCAAGAGAACTGGGCCGACTTTCTCGTTCGGGAATCCATTCCGACCTTGGAAGCGAGGAGCGAATCGATCCTGGCCTGTCTGGAAAATGAGGCTTCCAGCCCTTTGGCTCGCTCTCTCTGGGAAAGCACCCCGGTGGCAAAATTTAACTGGTATTCAACCCTGGAAATCCTCAACCCCGAAGGCGAGATCCTGTCTCGCTTTTCGCTCAACATCCCCCAGCTCTTTCGGCCGGACGTGGACTTCCCCATCAGCCCCGCCTGGTCTGTGTCCCGGCTCCGCATTCCTTCGCTCGGCAAAGAAAGGGAGTTCATCCTTGGCTACAAGGACTGGTTTGCCAACAGCCGCTATCTCGGACGCACCATCCTCTACCTCGCCGTGGAGCCGGAGATGCTGCCCTTTCTTTACTCGGCCAACCCCTACTTCGAATTGCTCAAAGTCAGCTCCCTTCCCTCTCTCCATCAAGAAGAATTTGGCTTTGCCATCTTTGATAGCAAAGGGAAAATGGTCTTCAACCCCCACCGGATTTCATCGGGAATTCCGGCGGATGTCCTGGACGAGTTGGCTCGTCCCCCCCATTCCCTTTGGGGAGGTTTTAGAGACAGAAACAAGTTCTACGAGGCTTTCTATTTTGAGCTCGACGGACGCATCCATTCGTTTTTTGCTCCCCGTCCGAATTTCTTCGTCCTCGCCGTGGCTTTCCTCAAGCTCTTTTTCTTCTATGCGGGCCTGTTTCTTGTTTTCTATCTTGTCAAGGCGATGGCGGCGGGGGGGAGCGTTTGGGGAAAGCTCCTCTGGTCCTTTTCGAGCCGTGTCTATGCCGCTTTCGTGACTATCACCGTCGCTTCGCTCTTCCTTTTCAGCTTATTCTCCCATAATTTCTTCAGTCGCCTTTTTTCCCAGCGATTCCTCGAGAAAGCAGAAATCCACGCCAATTTTGCCCGCAACGTCATGCAGGATTTCGCTTTTCTCCAAGAGGAAGAAAGAACAACTCTGATCGCCCCGACAGATGATTTGGTCCTCTGGATCAGCTCAGCCATCACCAACGATGTCAGCCTTTACAGCAACGGCCGCCTTGTTTCTTCCAGTCGGCGAGAATTCTACGATTGGGGCCTCCTTCCCGAGCTCATCGACGGCGAGACCTACCACCGCATCTGGCATGAAAACAGGCCCTTCTACACCCAGCGACAAAAAATCGGTCGCTACTCCTTCCAGAGCTTGACGATTCCCTACACCATCTCTCAATCCCGTTTCCTCATCTCCTTGCCTTTTCCGTTCGAGCAGGAGGAAATCTCTCGCGCCACCGAAGAGCTTTTTGAATTTCTCGTTTTTGTCAGCGTCTTCTTCATTTCACTCGTCCTCCTTTTTGCGCGAGGGATCGGCCGGATGATCATCTCGCCTGTCCAGAAGCTTCTCGCCGGGACCCGCGAAGTCAGCCTGGGCAACCTGGATATCACCATCGACCACACCTCGCACGACGAGATGAAGAGCCTTATTGACGGCTTCAACGCTATGATCAAGAGCCTCAAGCGGCATCAGCAAGAGATCGCTGACTTGAGCAAGAAAGCAGCTTGGACGGAAATGGCCCAGCGGATTGCCCATGAGATCAAGAATCCCCTCACGCCCATCCAGCTCTCGGCCGAGCATTTGCTGCGCGTGTATGAAGACCGGCGGGAGAACTTTGACCAAGCCATCAAGGAATCGGTCTCCTACATCACCACCGAAGTGGAGAACCTCCGGCGAATTGCCCAGGAGTTCCTTGAGCTTTCCCGTGTGACCAGCCTCAAAAAAGAGCCTCTCGACCTCAAGGCAGTGGTCGAAGAGGTCGTCTCTCCGTACCGGAAAATGCTGGCCGAAAAGATCAAGTTCCGCGAAACCTACGTCGGGGAACCCTTTACGCTTCTTGGAGACAAGTCCAAGCTCAAAATCGCATTCCGAAACATCTTCGTCAATGCGATTGAGGCTCTGGCCGGGAAGGGAATGGTCGAGGTTCGACTCTCAGCCACTCCGGATAGCCTCATCCTTCAGGTGAGAGATTCAGGCCCAGGCATGAACAAGGAGGTCCTGGCAAGGATATTCGACCCCTATTTCTCGACCAAGGAGGTCGGAACAGGCCTTGGCCTTCCCATCGCCAAGAAAATCGTCGAAGACCATGGTGGGTCAATCCAGGTCGAGAGCGAGGTCGAGCAGGGCACCTCAATCACCATGCGCCTCCCCCGTGCCTGAGGCTGGAATTTTGATGTCATTTATGGAAAAATAGCGCCATGCCGAAAAGCCTGGTCACTTATTTCAGCCTGACCGGAAACACAAGGCAGGTAGCTGAGGCCATATTCGAGAACCTCCCCGACCCCAAAGTCATCCTGCCCATTGGAGAAGTGGATGATATGGCCGGTTACGACCTAATATTCGTTGGCTTCCCTGTTCATTCGCACAGCGTCCCCCCGCAGGTCGAAAAATTCCTGAAGCGGATCCCACCCGGGAAGAAAATCGCCCTCTTCTCAACCCATGGGTCTCTAACGGGAAGCCGGCTTTCCCGCGAAGCGATCGAACATGCAGCCGTCACTGCCTCCCAGACGAAGGTCGTGGCCACTTTTTCGTGCCGGGGCAAAGTTTCCCACCAAGCGCTGGAAGCCCTGAGACGATCCCCCGAGCACGAAGCTTGGGCCGATATGGCCGCTTCGGCAATCCGGCACCCCACAGCCCAAGACCTGGAAGAAGCACGGACTTTTGCCCGTTGGGTGCTGGCCCTCAGCCAGAGCTAAGACTACCGCCTGCCCCCGAAACGCAGGATAAGGAAAAGAATCAAACTGAGGAGGAAACTCAGAAGAAGGCTCGTCGCCAGGGGAAAATAGAAAGTGAAATTTTCCCGACGGATGAGGATATCGCCAGGAAGCTTTCCCAACCACCTGAGGTTGAGCCCCAGCTTGAGCAGGATGCCCAGGAGGACGAGGCCCACACCCACGCCGATAAGAAAATTCCCGGCCAATTTAAGACCCATGCTTCTCTTCTCTGAGCTCGAGGAGAACTCCGTTTAAGCTTTGAGGGTGGACGAAAGCGACGAGGCTTCCCCCCGCCCCGCGTCGAGGTTTCTCGTCGGTGAACGTGAGACCAGCTCCTTTAAGCCACTCCATCACGCTCTCGAGGTTTTCGACCTCCAAGGTTAGATGGTGAATTCCTTCCCCTCTCTTCTCGAGAAACCGAGCCACGGGCGAGTCGCTACCGAGCGGGGAAACCAGCTCGAGACTTGGCCCTTGGCCAAAGGCAAGATGAGTCAGCCTTACTCCTCTTTCGGGAATCTCCTCAAGTGAGCCAGCTTCAACGGCAAACAGGCTCTGCCACCGAGCGAGACTTTCTTCCAAATTCTTAACGGCGACCCCGATATGATGGATTCCCTTAACCTTCATCCTCCCCTCCCTTCAATCATCACTCAAATTTGCCGATAGAGAATTAGCATCAAGCTAAAGTCCTTGATCTTGTAACAAATTATCACGATACCGAGTGCACCCGAGGGGTGGCGTGGTTCGCGCCTCGCGTCTCTCAGGGCAATTGTAAAATAAGGTTACATTGGCGCTTAAAAAAATTTGGCCGTGAGAAAAGACAAACTTCAGCAGGTTAGAGGCGCTTGTGAGGAAGAGGGAGTCCCTGCTGAAGTTTATCTATGAGAGAAGAAAAGGTGAGGTTTCTCCTCACTCGGCTTTAAACGGAGATCTAAATAACAATCTCGAGAAGAAGCCTTCATCCCGGTCTTTCTCACCTCAAAGAAAGCAAACAATGAAGATCACAAGAACGGCCATCACCATGAGAAATCTCGACATCCGTTCCGGCCTCCTTTGACGGACCATCCAATCCCCTTAATGCAATCTGCGTGCCAATTTCTTGAAGGGTACAAGTCTCTTCGTATTCCTGCGCGTCTCCGCGTAGGGGATTCCATGAAAGAGGGCGGAAACCGCTTCTTTGCTTTCTATAGAAATCACCCGCCCGAAAATAATTCTGCAGAGGTCAAAGCCTGTAAAATAATTTTACAACCTAACGAAATCTTCAGGCTCTGTGCTTGACAAGGTCTCTCACGCCTTCCAGGAACAGGTCGATCTCTTTAGTGGAGATGTAGATTGGAGTTGAGACTCTCACGGCATAGGTCCCTGCCTCTTTGTTGCCGATCGTCCGGACGACCATGTTATATTTTTCTCTGACAAAATCGACGATCCGGGCCGGGTCCACGCCATCGACCGAGAACGCCGTCAAGCCTCCCGAAAGATAGGGGTCCTCGGGCGTATGGAGCTTCACGCCCGGGATCTTGCGCAGCTCCTGCTTCAGGTAACCCGCCAGAGCTTTGATCCTCCGCTCGATCCGCTTCCTGCCAATGGCGTTCTGGAAATCGATGGCTTCGCCGAGGGCAAAAATGAGCGCGTCAGCGTCCTGTCCGTGTGTTTCGAACCTCCGGGCGCCCTTGGCCGTATCCCATCCGCCTGTGACGATGGTCGGCCAGA
>CAYUKK010000037.1:0-6862 GCA_964445305.1 uncultured Eubacteriales bacterium | reverse complement strand
ACGCCGACCCGAGCGTTTGATGCTAAGGGAAACAGGCGAGGGGTTGGGTGAGGAAGCCCGTCGAAGCCTGAGCGGGCATGGTTTCTCGAGCAAGGCGAGAGAAGAGCGAAGGCTGAGTCGGAGCGAGTTTCCTCGCTGGGGCAACGAGCGGGCTTCGGAATCCCAACTCCGAGCCTGGCCGGGGGTGAACCACGACAGGACCCGTCGGCTGCTTTGATCGGCAATTTCGGGTATCACCTGGCTCAATGAGAAAGGCGGGGTGGCTGATCTCGAAATGGAGAGGATAGTTGCTCACCACAAGGATGGAAGAGCGATCGCCATGGCTGAGATCAAGACTAATGAGCGGGTTGCCCGGAAGCGGAGCCACCTCTTGCGGAAAAGTACAGGTTCATTCCAATCCTCTTGCCATCGGGATTTTGGGAAAAACAGAAAAAGCCAGAATGAGGTCGATTCCCGCTCGGCTTTCTTAGGCCTTCAGTTGATTTCCAGGTAGTCCTTGTCCGGGAGCTTGGGGAAAGGCGCATGGGGTTCCTTCTGGTACCAGTAGGCGACAGAGGCAATGTCATCCTGGAGTGGCAAGTACCTCCCTCCAGACCGCCAGCCCAAGGCCTGGATGGTCACCCGGAGGTCTTTCTCAAAGCGGATGGGGTCCATGATGTGCCAGCGGTAAAGCCCGAAGCGCTGTTGTGAATCATAGAGGCCATCAGGCCGGATAACCTGGGCCAGGCCGCTGTAGGGAGTGGTGAACTCGGTGTAGCGACTTTTGCCGTCCGGCCCTTTCGTGTCGAAGTTGTAAGAGCCACAGAAATAATCTTCGGTTCCCGTTCCGCAGATAGTCGGAAATTTATCATCGCCGTCGATATAGAATTTGATTTCTCCTTCGCCCCACCAGCCGGTGTTGTGGACACCCCAGGCCATGTACGTGCCGACGTAATGCCCCCAGCCCCTGATGCCGTCGACAATCGTATACACGCTTTTATAGGGTAGCGGATTGACTCGCCTGAACTGGGCGTGGAAGTAAGCGGCGTCCGCGGGGACTTCGGTCAGAGTGTAGTTAATCTGGTAATAGAGGGTGAAGATTTCGTCGCCCAGGTTTTCGAGCGTGATTTTGAACCCCTTGCGGAAAGGCATCTGCCAGTAGCAGTTGAGCGCGCTTCCAGGGTTGACGCACACAGCCAGCGAAGATATTTGGGCGTATCTGCCCCAGCCGCAGGCAAAAAAGTCCCCAATCGGGCACTCGACGGAAGGCTCCTTCTCGTCGTCCCAATAAAAACGGATAATGGCGAAGCGCCAGTTTCCGGCCGGAGTTAGCCAGATTTGCTGGATGGCCCCTGACCCTTTGACTTCAGCCATGACGAAGGTCTCCTTGGGCTGGATTCGAACGTAGGGCGAAACCTTCCAGCCCTGCCCAAGGTCTCGAGCTGCCTTCATGGCCGGTCCATCCACCGACATTCCGCCCTTGCCCTTTTCGCCGGTGAAATTCTCCGGACTGATCGAGCGCGTCTGAGCCCGCGACAGACGGTAGAGGTTGCCTAAATTGAGGTCGAGACCGTTGAACACTTTTTCTTCCTCAGCGTAGACGAAAAGAGCTAAGAGAAGCAAAAAGAAACAGCCCTTGATCCAGTTTTTTTTCATGGAGCCTCCTTTCGGAAATGGATTCATGGTTTACCCAGGCCGTTTTATATTTTTTTATTTTCAGCCTGTCAAGTTCTTGCCAGAATCGTATTGCCTTCCTTATCGGACAACGAGAGGCGACGTCACATAGGCTGAAGAACCTGTGGTCTTTTCTTTGGCAAAAATGTATAAGGAGTATTCGCCGGCCGGGAGAAAGTCGGGTTGAAGCTCGACGAGGAGGATATTCCCATCTCCGTCTTTCCACTTCCTCAAGGTCGTGACAGCAACCGGAATAGGGTCAGCGGTAGTAAGGGAAACGAGGTGGGAAGAGATAGCGACATGAGCATTCTCGATGAGGAGAGTGTCGTATTTAAGCAAAGCCTGTATTCTGGACGTCCCTTCCGGCCACGTTTCTCCAGCCGGGGAAACATTGTCAAAGGCTAAGAGATGGAGCGGGGAGGGCGTTCTTGGCCAGAAAACCGGTTTTTCAGGTTGGAGAAGAAGCGGCGGATACAATTTCACTCGCCCCTCCGCCGGCTCAGCAACAGAGACAGCTGTCGAGCCCACCGCGGCCCGACCGGTATCAAGGTTTCGGATGACGACGCGGCAGTTGTATTTCCCTGGAGGAAGGAGGAATTCCGAGCAGCAATAAGAAACGTCTGCCGCTAATTTCGAAAAATCAAGCTTTTCTTTCCTCAGTCGGGTGAGGTTATTCTTGGTGTCGAAGATGAGGCTGACGATTTCCATGTTTTGGCTGGCCATATCCCTCATTTTGTCTTTTTCGAGTCGGGAGAGGAGAATGAGATGCAGCTTTCCTTTCGCCCACGCTGCCCACGTGGCGACGGGAAGACGACCCGGAGTCTGCAGCTTTGGGTTGTCGTTAAGGGCCAGGTCGACAAGATGAAGGCGCTTCTCCAGCTCAGAAAGCTCAGAGAAAGGCCTGGAGTTGAAATAGCCTGCCTGGGCATGGACTCTGTAGCCTGGCTTTTTCACCTTCACGGAAACCTGGTGGTATTTTCCATCCCATTTGTCCTCGACGTAGTATCCGAGGACATAGTAGCAAGCCGTCGTTTGATGGATAGCTTCGATGACCTGGTCTGGAGATAAGTTAAAATTGAAATATTTTCCGCCAGTCGATTTAGCCAGTTGTTGAAGGGGATAGATGCCCGTCCAGCTCTGCCGCTTGTGAAGTGTCGAATCGGGGTCATCCGTGTTCACGGCGAAGACGGAGCAATTAGCTGCCGCCAGCTCGTTCTGCATGTCCTGAAAATCATAGAGGATGTTGCCGCTATAGACGACCTCGCCAGCCGGGCCAGAGGAAAAGAGGACAATGAGCTTACGGCCAGGGATATAGCGCAGAGCTTTGGCCAAATCCCGGATCAGATTGGCAAAAGTCATGACTTGCCAGCGATAGGCTTGTCTGTCCGCTTCCAGGTCTTTGAGCCGACGGCCCCAGAAAGTTTCCAACCTCGCTATTTCTGAGGACTCCCCAGAGGAGGGCTGAGAGGTTACTCCCGGCTCGACGAGCAAAGATTCTTCGTTAGCGCGAAGAGAGGACTCTCCCTCCTTGGCCTTCCAGTACTTCTCCTCCACTTCTTCAGCTCTGCCCAGAATATCCCTCAGTCCAAACCTTTCCACGGTTTGGCGAATCGCACCATGGTCTGTGGTCAGGTACTCGTGCATGACCAGGCCCCGCATCGTTGAATAGGAAAATACCCCCACTTCGTCGGGAGGCTGGATCCAGTTATCAAGAAAGTGAAGCGCGGCCTTTTTTGCTTTGACAATGCCCATCGTGTTGTTGAAAGCGAAATCAAAGAACAAGAAGAATTTTCGATTAAGAAGGGGAATGGGTTTATCGGCCGGCGGCGAGACAACCTCGCTTGCCTCTTCTGGCCCCCCTTTTGTCGTTTCGGCGGAGAGGGGGAGGGAGTGCTTTTCAAAGTCGGTGATTTCGACGCGCTGGCCGTTATCGAAGACCTCGAAATCTTCCTTTTCCAGGTCCGTGACCGGGTTCCCTTTTTTGTCCGTAACGTAGACTTGGAGGAGCTTGAGGGTGACGGTGACCTCATGCTGGAGCGGGAGCAGCTGGAATTCACTCTTCTGGACGGTCCTGGCAGAAGATATCCAGCCGACCGTCAGAAAAAGGACGATAAACGGTATTGATCGGATAAGAGTTTTGGCTAACCCATTTTGGTTTTTTGCCCGGATAATGTCGAGAAGAGAACGCATAGCTTTCCTCCACATAATCCTTTGAAAGTTGACCGGAAGGCCGGGATGGCCATCCAGCTTTTGCCTATTTATATTATAATCAATAATTTGCTTCGATGCAAGTCCTGTCCGCTGGGGCGCTTGATTTTTAGGGCTCCTGATAAAATAATAAAATGACAATTGGTCCATATAAAATAAGCTTATAATTTTAACTCTCAGATGAAAGAAGAGGTCAGGATTGGCGTTGATATCGGAGCGGTGACGGTCGGTGTCGCTGTCATTAAAGAGGGCGGCCTTGTCGCCAAATTTTACCGCTTCCATCACGGGAACGTTCGGCAGACGCTCCTCGACATCCTCAGGACGCTCGAATTTTCTGAGGTCAAGCTGGCCGCGACGGGACGGGGGGCGAGAATCTTGGGGACGGAAAGAAGAGTCAATGACATCGTAGCCGCAGTCGAGGGAGTCCGGTGGGCAGCCGGGCGGCCGTTCCGTCACATCCTTCTCGCCGGCGGCGAGACCATTGCGCTCATCGGGCTCAACGAGGACGGAACTTACAACGGACATGAAGTCAACACGGATTGCGCCTCCGGAACCGGGGTCTTTCTTGACCAGCAGGCGAGCCGTCTCGGTCTCAGCATCGATGAGCTTTCGGAGCTGGCCAGGCGTTTCCGGGGAACGCCCCCCTCTATCGCTACCCGCTGTGCTGTCTTCGCCAAGACGGACCTCATCCACTCCCAGCAGAAAGGCTACTCTCTGGAGGCCATTGCGGCTGGTCTTTGTGATGGCGTTGCTCTATCTTTAGCCGAGACGTTGATCAAAGAAAAAGAGCTGGAAGGTGAGCTCTGCATGGCCGGCGGCGTGGCCCTGAACGCGCGGGTCGTCTCGGCCCTGGAAAGAATCCTGCGGCGGCCCGTTGAAGTGCTGCCCCACGCCGAGGTGACGCCGGCCATCGGCGCCGCCCTGCTGGCTGAGAGGCCCATCGACCTGAGGTCTTTGGCTGATTTCGGAGCATTGCCCGTCGAGAGCCATCTTCCGCTCAATCCCCCGCTTCGGCTGGAGAAGTCTCTCTACCCCGATTTTACGGGCCAATTTGCCCGCCTCGATGAGGATGTCGAGATCATCCTTTACGAGAAGCTGCCGGAGGGAAGATCCATGCCCGTTTATCTGGGCATCGATATCGGCTCGACGAGCACGAAACTGGCTGTGTGCGGCCAGGATGAGGTTTATCTCGGCCTTTATACCTACACTCAATCGGCGCCCGTCCAAGCTGTCCAGAAGTTGTTCCGGGCCCTCAAGTCTTTAGAGGAGCATCATGGCCTAAAGTTCCATTTCTTGGGCGTCGGGACAACTGGCTCAGGGAGGGAGCTCATCGGCAAGCTCATCCATGCCGACCTCGTCATCAACGAGATCACGGCCCATGCGCGCGCGGCCGTTTTCGTCGACCCCGAGGTCGACACCGTTATCGAGATAGGTGGTCAGGATTCCAAGTTCATCCGCATCCAGCGGGGGGCGGTCGTCCAGGCTATCATGAACTACATCTGCGCTGCTGGCACCGGCTCCTTCATCGAGGAGCAGGCCAAGAGGCTGGATGTGAGCCTCGATGACTATGCTGAGCTTGCCCTTGGCCGAAGAGGACCCGTCATTTCCGACCGCTGCACCGTCTATATGGACAGGGATTTGAGCCGCTTCCTCGCTGAGGGCTGGACCAAAGAAGACCTTCTCGCCTCCGTCCTCCATTCGATTCGGGATAATTACCTCATGCGAGTTGTCGGCCAGGCCAGGCTCGGCGAACGCATTTGCTTTCAAGGAGCCACAGCCCGCAACAAAGCCCTCGTCGCTGCCTTCGAGTCTTTCCTCCAGAAACCCATCTTCGTCTCAAGGTACTGCCATATCGCTGGCGCCCTGGGTGTGTGCTTGCTCTTGCGGGAAAGAGCCAGGATGCAATCGGGTTTTGTCGGGCTTGATTTTGCTGGTTGGTCGCACGGCCAGCGGACAGAAACCTGTTCTCTGTGCCGGAACAGGTGCCAGATCACTGTCGTCGTAGCCGGGAGGGAGCGAGCCGCCTGGGGCTTCCTGTGTGGCCGTGACTATGAGGACACCGAGTACAAGGAAAGGGCGGTTCCTTTTGCTTCGGTGAAGAAGATTTACCGCCAGGCTTATTCTTTTCAGGCCAGAACATCTTCCGTCAGAGGACAGCCGAGAGAAAAAATCGGCCTGCCTCAAGCCCTGCCGCTCGTCGAGTACCTGCCGTTGTGGCAGGAGTTTTTCTCCCGTCTCGGGTTCGAGACGGTGGTTTCGCCCCAGGAAAGGGAGATACTCAAAGCTGGCAAGAAGCTTGCCCGGGCAGAGTTTTGTGCGCCCATCCTTCTCGCTCACGGCCATGTGAGCTGGCTCGATAAGGGCAAGGTCGATCATATCTTTTTCCCCATCATGCTCCACGGCCCCCGGCAATCCAAGGAGGAGAAGTTCAACTTTTTCTGCTACTATACGTCCTACATGCCCGTTGTGCTTTTCAATTCGCGGCTTTTTGGCCGCCGGAAAAACCTCCTCTTTCCAGTGGTCAACCTTCAGGAGGAGCCCGACCGCATCGCCAGCTCTCTTTTTCACTCTCTGGGTCCCTTGCTTCGAGTTTCGGAAAAGGCTATCCTTCGCGCCTTCGAAGAAAGCTGGACGAGTTTTCTCGCCCGCAAAGAAAACCTCGAGCGCCATGGCGAAGAGGTCATCGCTTCCCTGGGGCCTGACTCAGCATTTGCCGTCGTCCTTCTCGGCCGACCTTACAATCTTTTGGATGTGACGATCAACCATGATATACCTGACTTGATCCAGCAATATGGCATCCGGGTTCTAAGCCAGGATATGCTTCCTCTCAGGGATTTGACCCCCCGCTTAACGGAAGACCTCCTGAGCCAAGTCCATTGGCATTACGGGAGAAAAATCATCCAGGCCACAGAGCTTGTTCTTCGCCACCCGAAGCTTTTCCCAGTCTATTTGACCAATTTTCGCTGCAGCCCTGACGCCTTTATTGTCAGCTATTTCAGGG
>CAYUKK010000036.1:0-6765 GCA_964445305.1 uncultured Eubacteriales bacterium | reverse complement strand
AAGCTGGGATGGAGCGGAGAGCGAGAAAAACTACGACACGTACCGGGTCGCCCTTGGCGCCCTGATGCTTGAGTTCTGCTGCGGCCACGTGCCCATCTACATGTCGCCGACTAAAAGGCTCGGCACAGGAACCCTTAAAGTTGAGTTTGAGAAGGGTGCGGAGAAGGAGGCTGCCCAGAATGTCGAGGTCATCCTGGACGCTTCTAACTCCATGTGGGGGCAGATTGGCGGAGAGGCGAAAATTACCATCGCCCGCAGAGTGCTCGGCCAGATCATCAACGGGTTGCCGGAGACGATGAACGTCGGCCTGCGTGTCTACGGGCACCGCTACGCGCTCAATGATAAGCGCGCCTGCACGGACACCGAACTCCTGGTTCCGATAGGGCCGCTTGACAAGGCTAAGCTTATCGACATCATCAACAAGATTCAGCTCAAGGGAAAGACTCCCCTTGTCTATTCTGTCCTCGAAGCGGTTAAAGACTTCGAGAAAATCCCCCACGGCTCCATTATCCTGGTCACAGACGGTATCGAAAGCTGCGGCGGCGACATCAAATCCATCGGTCCGGCCGTCCAGAAATCCGGACTCGAGCTCCGCGTCCATATTGTCGGTTTCGATATCAAAGAAAAGGAAGCCCGCGCCGAGCTCGAAGCCATCGCCAAATCGACCGAGGGGCGGTATCTCGATGCCCAGGATGCTGCCGGGCTCCTCTCCGCCCTCGAGCAGACGCTCAAGGTCGAATACATCGTCCTCAACGACAGGGGAGAAGAAGTTGGCCGCGGTCTTGTCGGCGGCGATGAAATCAAGCTCAACGAGGGGTCCTATACCCTGCGGATTCTGCTCGCGCCCGAGCCGCTCGAAACGAAGGTCGTCATCCAGCCCGGCCGCCGGCAGACCATCGTTCTCAGGAAGGAAGCGGGGGCCTGGAGGCTGACTTTCTAAGGGCCCCCGAACCACGCCACCCTTCGGGTGCGTTCCTTATCTCGCTGATTCCTCAGAATAATGATCAGATTGCGTCGCTCGTAAATGGCTGTCGGCAATTTCGAGGTTCTCGACAGTTTGCCTTCTTCCTCAAACAAGCGCGCAGCAAACCTCGTCTCTACTTATCGGCCAGGGCGAAAGTCGTCAGGTAGACGAGCCGCGATACCTTCTCCATCATCTCTCCGCTCGCCCTGTCCACACTGTCGCTTGTCTGGTGATAATCATCATGCATACTGGTGATGCAGAAAACCCACGGAATCTTGGCCGAAGCGAACGACGCATGGTCGCTGCCGCCGGCAGCTCGCTCCATCGTTTCCCCCGATTCTCGCAGCAAAAGGTCGAGACCGATCGCCTGGTCGGCATTTCTCAGAATCTCGTCCAACCCGGCGCCGGCAGAAAACGAGACGGGCAGGAAGTTGGCCGGCTTGACCTTCTTGAAGATTTCATGGTCGGGAGGGATGTTCATCATCCGGGCCATCCGGCTCAGGTTCCTTTCATCGTAAGGCCGGCTGATCATGTCCATATTCAGGTAAGCAACTGTCTTGGCGAGAGGGAAGGGGGGATTCTGGACATAGTAGCGAGAGCCGAGGAGCCCCGATTCTTCTCCCGTCCATAAGCAGAAAACCACTGTCCGTTTCGGTTTTTCAGGGTTGAGGGCAAAAGCCCGGGCCAGGTTCAGAACGCCCACCGAGCCGGAGCCGTTGTCGTCGGCGCCGTTAAAGATGTAATCGCCCCATTTCCCCAGGTGGTCAAGATGAGCACCGACGACAACCACCTCCTCCTTGAGGGCTGGGTCGGAGCCTTCCACGTAGGCGACGACGTTGCGGCAGCGGACGAGGGTGGAAGTGGATGTCGTCGTGATGGTCAGCTTTGTCCCGGGGAGTTCCATGGACAAGGGCTTCAACGTCGTGTCGATTTTCTTTTTCAAGTCGTCGACCCTTTGACCTGAATTCTCGAGGATAGCATCAGCCATTTCCCTCGTGATGGTGATAACTGGCGAGCTCTCCCAGGGCATCTGCGCCCTGACGCCGGGGAGGAGGAGACGCCGCCGGGGCCGGTTGATGATGGGCCGCTCATCGGAGACGGGTCGAGGGCCGGCCATGTCCTTGAACATTTCGCTATCGCTCACCGAACTCTGGACCTGGAGAATGGCCGCTACCCCGAGCTTGGCGATTTCCTGGGTTTTATTGAACCCGACTCCTCGCCGGGCAAAGGGTGCGACCGGCGCTGGCGGGAAGTATTTTTCCTTGAGCTCCTTGTCTTTCTGGAAAGGCGATTCGGGGTTGTCCTTGCCCGGCGCCTCAGAGAGAATGAGGACAATTTTCCCCTTCACATCGAGGTTCCTGAAATCGTCCCAGTTGACTTTTTTCTCGACGATCCCGTAACCAGCAAAGACGACCGGCGCCTCAGCCGACTGAGCGCCTGAAAACATGCTCATAAAATCCACCCCGGAAACGAAATCCCTGGTCTTTCGTTGAGCCGCTGAGCGAACCTCCAGCGTGATGGAAGTCGAAATGTCGGTGAGCTCGCGCATAGCCAACTCCTGGAAAAAGCTTCGTTCAGGGGCGGGGGGCGGCGTTTCCGTCATCCGTCGGGCAAACATGCCCGTTGGCCGCATCTCTGGCTTGTCACCGCCTGGCTTCAATTTCCAGAGGGAGAGAAGCGAGGCAGCGTATTCCGCCGCCAACTGGTAGCCCCGGGTGGCTGTTTCTCGGCCCTCCATCAAGTCCGAAGCAATATAGCGGAGCATGACGATGGAGTCTCTGGCCGTGATGGATTCGAAACCCGTTTTGACTTTCTCGGGCACGGGCTGGGTCTTTTCCACCAGAACAAGGTTCTTGACCAGGTCTTCCGGCTTCTGCGGCGGGGCCTGCTGGGCGGTCTGGGCAACGAGGGCAAAAACAAAGAGACAGAGAGTGAGAAGGGAAAGCCTTAATTTTTTGGCCAATTTTTCCTCCTTTCCGATTCTCGAATTAAGCTAAGGTCAATGAGCACACACCTTTAAAAGCAAATAATCGAGCCTGAGATTATACACCTTTTTGACGAGAGGGCGACACTTTTTCTTCCCGGAACATCGCCCGGCCAAGATTGGGGTTAACCATGGATGCAGGAGCAGGAGCGCTCTCGGAGAGCGAGAGGGGTGAGTTCTGAATTTATCCTTTTTGAGGACTACTCTTTGCTTCTGACGAATACCTTGGTCGTGCCGCCTTCTTCCCGGAATTTGGACTCGAAAACATCGGAATAGCTCTTGATGAGCTGGGACAGCTGCTTGAAGCCGTATGTCCTCGGGTCGAAGCTCGGGTCCAGCTGGTGGAGGTAGAAGCCCATCGTCGAGAGGTCGGCCCAGCCGTCGTCCCGGACGGCCATGTCGAAAGCACCCCTGAGCAGGGGCAGGGGGTCGAGCTCCTTCGGCTTTTCTTCTCGCGGCTGAGGCGCTTTGCCCTGCCCTCTCCTTCTTGGCGGCGATGGACGCGGGGCAAGGTTTTCTGTGTAGATGAAAATGTTACAGGCGTTGACGAAAGCCTTGGGCGTTGTCTTTTTCCCTATCCCCATGACGAGAACGCCAGCCTCCCGGATTCTCGTTGCCAGTCGGGTGTAGTCGCTGTCGCTCGAGACCAGGCAAAAACCCTGGACCAGGTTGCTGTGAAGAATATCCATGGCGTCGATGATCATGGCGCTATCGGTTGAATTCTTGCCAATCGTGTAGCGGAATTGCTGGACAGGCTGGATGGCGTAGTTGTTGAGGGCATTTTTCCACCCGGCCATGTTGGCCGTTGTCCAATCTCCATAGACCCGACGGATGGTCACCGCGCCGTATTTGGCCGTCTCGGTCAGGATGCTGCCGATGAGCGACGGCTGAGCGTTGTCACCGTCGATGAGGAGCGCGATTTTGATGACGTGGCTGTCAGCGATTTGTTCGACCATGGTAGGACCTCATTTCAGGGCTTTTCCCGAGGGTAATCATCCAGCCTCAAGTTGATTCAAGCATAGCAGCTCAGCGCCTCGACGTCAACTTGCTCAGGGGCGGCCGCGACTTGTTTTTATTTTTTAAGCTTGGTGTGGCAGAACCACCAGTCAAAACACTCGTATTTGTGGGGCCTCTCGGCGGCCGTCTTTTCGTCGGCTGCGGGAGGGATGATGACCCCGTCCTTGATAAGCTCGTTGTTGGGCCAGTTGGCCGGAAGGGCGACCTTGTTCTTGTCGAAAATCTGGAGGCCTTCGACCATGCGCAGGATTTCGTCCAGATTCCGGCCGAGCTCCTGGGGATAATAGAGAATGGCGCGAATCGTCCCCTCCGAATCAACGATGAAAACAGCGCGAACCGTGTTCGTTCCCTTGGCGGGATGGATGAGGCCGAGCTGCGCCGAAACGCGACCCAGGTCGTCGGCAATAACGGGAAACTCAATCTTGACCTTGAGGTTGTCCTTGATCCACTGAACCCACTTGATGTGGGAGAAAACCTGGTCGATGCTCAGGCCAATGAGCTCCGTGTTGAGCTGACGGAATTTCTCATAACGCAACTGGAAGGCGTAAAATTCCGTCGTGCAGACAGGGGTAAAATCACCGGGATGGGAAAAAAGCACAAACCACTTGCCCGCATAGGCGTCGGGGAGCTTGAGGGGGCCATGGGTTGTCCTGACCTCGATGGACGGGAATTTCTCGCCGATGAGGGGCATTCTCCCTTCTTGTTTAAGTTCGTTCATGATGAAACCTCCTTGGGTTGTTTTTTCAGGCAATCGGAACATGTCCCGTAAAAATAGACTCGCCAGGAGTCCAGGCGATGGCCGTTGATTCGGTCGCGGGGAATCTCCACATCCTGAAAGATATCTTTAAGCTGACGGCATTCCCGACAGAAGAAATGATGATGGGGGCGAGTGTCTGGATCAACATGGACGGGCTCATCGGGAAAAGCAACATCCGTAATTTCCCCAACTTTTCGGAGCGCTTTGAGGGTGTTATAAACGGTCGAAAACGACATCATCGGGTAGCGCTTCTTCAACTCATCGTAGATGGCCTCGGCCGTCGGATGGGCCTGGTTGCCGATGAGAAACTCGATAACAGCGAGGCGCTGGGGAGTAATCCGGAAGCCGTTCCGCCGGAGATTCTCTAAAACAGAAACCAAGTCCTTCATGAAAAAATAATAACATAAAAAAGGGGACCTGTCAATAATCTATATTAATTAACATTTATTATTAATAAGAGGCCAAACGTAGCTTAATTCTCAAAAGATGGATGGCCCTTAGCTGAGCGGAAATGAGGCGCCAAACCTCAATACTCCAGTTTTTTATCAACTAATCCGGAGATGAACCTCAAATTTTTTGACGAAAAAGGAATTGCCGCCGGCCGACCCCATCTAAAAACCGCACCAAAAAAACTAAAAGGCCTCGCCGCCAGTAAAATAAAACCCGGATGTCCCTTTGCCCCAGGCGAAATCCAGGCGAAGATTTGTCCCCTCCCTGGCTGAAACCTTAAAGCGCAGGCCGAAGCCCAGAGAATACTTGAACTCATCGAGCTTAAAGCCGCCAAGCCGGCTGGCCACATTCCCAATCCCGGCAAAAGCCGCCAACCCCCAGCGCTTCCACACTGGCATTCGGTATTCTCCCTGAATACCCAGGAAGTATTTATCCCGATAACGACCCGAATAGTAGCCCCGCATCATCATATCCCCGCCCAGCTTGGCGTAATTCTTGAAAGACGGCTGGCCCTGAACCGAGTGGAAAAGAGCTTGCCAGCCGAGAACGTGCTTTGAAAACACAGGCAAGAATTTTCTGAGATCCAGTTTGACCGTTGTTGTCTCGAAGTCACTCCCGAGGAATCGCCGGCTGAAGTGGATAAAAACCTGGTGATAATGGCCTCGCGTCGCAAAGAAAATGTTATCCCGCGTGTCCCAACTGAGGATGAGGCCGAAGCTCGAAGTGGTCCCGCCTGTGCTCCCCGGATAAACCTGGTTTTCCAGCATCCCTCCATGTTCGCACTTGGTCACCCTGTAATTTTCAAACTGACCGTATAAACCCGCATACATCTTCTGTTTTGCCCATACTTTTTTCTGGAAATACGCCTCCACGCTGAAGGTGCGAGGCGTGTAATCCTCTTCAGCTTCGTCTGCTGTATCGCTTCCTATGCCCCAGAACTTGTCCGGGAAAGTCTCAGCCACGACCTTGCCCGTCAAGAGATATTCTTCGTTCTTGAGGTATAACTCCGGCCTGGCCTGAGTCGAAAACTGTTTGAGCTGAGTGTATATGGCGTAAAAATAGAGAGAAGAAGGTCGCGCTTCAGCCGGGACCCGGCGCGGCCGGTAGGTGATAAGGCCTCCCGCACCCCCACCCAATTTGGTTTCGGGCATATAAAAAACAACGGGGAGCACGACGACACCGAACCTTTTTTCTTCCTCGTCTCCTTTTCCTTTCTGCTTTTCCTGGTCTGAGCAAGGAAACGCTGTTGCCGCCATGACCAAGGCCCATAACCATGAGGACAGGAGACTCGCCACGAGGTAATCCTTTTTTTTCACAGACAAAGGGCTCTCCTTTCTGCCCCCCCCAATCTATCAACAAATCCCTCTGAAATCAATTCGGTGTGCTGCGTTATTCTGAGTCAATCTTCAGTCCGTGAGCAAAAAGATAAACAGGAAGCTATCTTCGCCCAACCCCCTCAGGTGATGAGTTTGACGATGTCTTTGACCCGTTGGTCCTTATCCTTTCGGCAGACCAAGAGCGCATCCTTGGTGTCCACAACGATGATGTCCTTGAGCCCGACAAGCGCCGTAAGCTTGCGCGGGCCGTAACCGT
>CAYUKK010000035.1:0-12834 GCA_964445305.1 uncultured Eubacteriales bacterium | reverse complement strand
TCGCGATTGATTAAGGGCACCGGACATGATAGAATCGCTAAGCCAAAGAAGGGAGAGAAAATGGAAAAAGAAAAAAGGGGTTGCCTGAAGCGACGGGAGTTTATCAAGACTTCCCTAATTGGGCTTGCTGCCATGCCTGCGGTGAGGTTTAAGTTATTGGGGCAAGGTCCGGAAAAGAAGACAGAGATCGCCTTGGTCAAGACCCAGGATCGGAAAAAAGCAGTCAAGGAAATCCTGCACCTCTTGGACTTTCCTTCGCTGAAGGATAAAAAGGTTTTGGTCAAGCCAAACTTCAATACCGCTGATCCTTTTCCGGCCTCAACCCATAATCACACGCTCGCCTCCATAATCCAGGAAGTCAAAGCTCGCGGCGCCGCGCGAGTGACAGTCGGCGAGAGGAGCGGCCCGCCGCCAACGCAAGAGGTGATGGAGGAGAAGGGGATTTTCGCGATGGCCGGAGATTTGGGGTTTGAGGTCATCAATTTTGAAGACCTGGGTGAGGCCGATTGGGTTCATTTCCAGTTGCCCGGATTTCACTGGCCAGAGGGATTTGACGTGCCGCGTGCTGTTGTCGAGGCCCCGATCATCGTATCCACCTGCTGTTTGAAGACGCATCAGTTTGGCGGCATTTTTACGATGTCCTTGAAGCTTTCGGTGGGCTTGACGCCCAAGAGGTTGATGCGGCAACTCCACCGGTCTCCCGACATGAGGAAGATGATCGCCGAGCTCAACACTGTTTATCGGCCGGACGTCATCATTATGGACGGACTTGAAGTCTTTGTCGATGGCGGCCCATCGAGCGGGAAGAAAGCCTCGGCTGACGTTTTTGTCGGCGGTACGGATCGTATTGCTGTGGACGCCGTGGGCGTGGCCATCCTCAAGGAGCTCGGCTCTAACGAGGCCATCATGGGCAGCCGTATCTTTGACCAGGAGCAAATTAGCCGCGCCGTTGAGCTCGGCCTGGGCATTTCTTCTCCCCATCAGATAGAGTTTATTACACCCGACGAACCCAGCCGCCTTTACGCCGACAAGCTCAGGGAAATTCTGGCTCTGGGCTGATAGCCATGAGCATCTACGAGACGATTATTGCACGTCGCAGCGTTCGACAATTCCAGCCTGTGCCCATACCGCGGGCCCTTCTGGAGAAAATTGTCAATGCCGGACGGCTTGCTCCTTCCGCCGCAAACCTCCAGCCGCTCGAATTCGTGGCCGTTGACGAGCCAGAGGTGCGGCCATTGATTTTCGGTTGTCTTCGCTGGGCTAGCTACATAGCGCCCCGGGGAAACCCCCGGCCCGGCCAAGAACCCATGGCCTATGTCGTTCCGCTCATCAATTTGGCTGTTAGAAAGCAAGGCTACGAGTATGATGTCGGCGCGGCTATGGAAAACATGATCCTGGCTGCCTGGGGAGAAGGCATCGGTTCCTGCTGGCTTATCTTTGTCGACCGGCCAAGAGTGGCTGAGATTCTTTCCGTTCCCGAGGGATACCTGGTCGACTGTGTTTTGGCCCTCGGCTATCCGGCCGAAGCTCCGGTCATCGAAGAGTTCCAGGGGTCAGTGAAATACTGGCAGGATGAGGCTGGAGTGCTCCATGTTCCCAAGCGAAGGCTCGCCGATGTCCTCCATTTTAATAGTTTCATAAGCCGGCCACGGTGAGCTCGGCGACCTTGATGGTTGGGCCACAGACAGGCGTCCGGAAATCGAGGTCATTGCCCACCTGCTCGATATTTTTCAGGATACCCTCGAGGTTGCCGGAGATGGTCACCTCGGAGACGGGGTAAGCAATGTGGCCGTCTTCCACCCAGAGACCGAACGCGCCGCGGGAGATGTCGCCGGTGACCGGGTTGAGGCCGTGCCCGATCGTCCGAATGAGGAGGAAACCGCGCTTCGTCGAGGCGATGATGTCATCGGGAGAAGCCGAACCGGGAAGAAGATAAAAATTGTTGGGGCTGACTCCCGTGCCGTCGGCATTACCCGTCGAGCGGAGCTTCAGTTTGCGGGCGGCATAGGTGTTGAGGAGGAAATGGCGAAGGATTCCCTTGTCGACGACCACGGTCCTTCGGCAAGCGACACCTTCGGTGTCGAAGGGTCGGCTTCCCAGTCTTCCGGGGAGGAGGCCATCATCGATGACCGTAACGTTCTCGTTGCCGATTCTTGAGCCAAGCCGGTCGGCCAGAAAAGTAGCCTTTTGGTAAACGGCCACCCCAGAGACACAGACAGAAAGAAAGCCGAGCAACCAGGCGGTCATGGAAGGCTCGAAGATGACGGGCACGGTCTGGGTTTTTATCTTTCGGGGACGGAGCTGTCGGATGGTCCGCTGGACAGCTTTCTTGGCAACTTCATCGGGAGGCTCGAGGCGATGAAAAAAACGGTCAGCTGAAAACCAGTAGTCTTCGACCAGGTTATCCGTCTCGCCAGCTTGAAGACCCACGCTCAGACTGCAGAACGTTTGCTCCAACGAAGCGAGGAATCCTTTGGAGTTGGCGAGAACGGTCAAGCCTTCGTTGGTCACCAGACTTGCGCCGTGGGAGTTGGTGATGCGTTTGTCTTGGAGGGCGATGCGTTCTGTCTCCAAGGCGAGTCGGATTTTCCGGTCAGGGTCGATTACAGCCATTTCAGGGTCATAAAGCTTGAGCGAGTGGGTGTCGACCCTTCGGGCAAAAGAGGCGGGGAGACCCGAATGAGGGTCTCGATTGGCCAGCTTGGCCCTTTCGATAGCCTGCTTTATCAATCGCTTGAGGGTATCAAAATTGAGGTCAGAAGAAGAGGCGAACGCTGTTCTCTTATCCTTAATGAGGCGAAGGCTCACGGCCCTCGTTTGAGCCTGGACAAGGTTTTCTATCTTGCCGAGGCGGACATCGACGCTGAACTCACGGCCGTCGCCGATAGTGACTTCGACCTCATCCGCGCCGCCGCGACGGGCGAAGCTGATGAGCTTTTCGGCCAGATGGCTGAGCTCTTCGAGCGGGCACTTCTCCTGCTTCATGGGCGGCCTCCCACCGTCATCCGGGAAATCTTGATCGTCGGACAGCCGTCTGCGACCGCCACCTCCTGGCCTTCTTTGCTGCAGGTCCCGGTTTGGAGACCGAAGGAAAGATCAAAACCGACCATGACAATCTTGCGGAGGATGTCCACGTTTGTTCCGATAAGAGTGGCCTGTTTGATCGGGGCGGTCAGGCGGCCACCTTCGATGAGATGGCCGGAGCTGATGGAGAAAGTGAATTTTCCTGAATCCTCGACCTGGCCGCCGTCAAATTTTTCGGCATAGATACCCCTCTTGACAGAGCGACGGATTTCCTCGGGGTCATCCTGGCCTTTCTCGATATAGGTATTTGACATCCGGGGTAGGGGAGGACAGGTGAAATCCTGGCGGCGGCCATGACCGTTCAAGCTTTCTTTCATCAACCTGGCCGAGAGCCTATCCTGAAGGAAAGAGACCAGCCTGCCTCTATCGATCAAGAGCGTTTTTCGGGGAATGACTCCTTCATCGTCGACTGCGTACGAGCCACGCAACGAGGGGATAGTCGGGTCATCATAAATGGTCAGCAACTCCGTGGCCACTTTTTTTCCCCTCTTGTTCCAGAAGATGGATGTCTTTTTGCGGATGAAATCGGCCTCGAGGAGATGCCCGACAGCCTCATGGACGAGAACACCGCTGTGGCCGGGAGCGAGGACGACGGGCATCTCCCCAGCTGGCGCCTCGATGGCTTCGAGGAGGTCGACGGCTTCCCTGGCCGCATCCTTGCCAATATTCTCGGGCTTCAGGATTTCTCGGAAGTATTCCAGACCAACCCGGCCGCCCCCTCCCGAGTACCCGAACTCTCGGCGTTTGCCTTTCTCAGCCACAGCCGTGCAGATTAGCCTGACCTGAGGTCGGACATCCCGGGCCAGTTGGCCTTCGGAGTTGACGATGAAAATATGCTGAACATAGTCATGGAAGATGACTTTTGTTTTCTTGATTCTCGGGTCGAATTCCTGGCAGGCCGAATAGGCTCTCTTGACCAGCTCGATTTTTTGGGAGAGCTCAGCCGCTGAAGCCGGTTCCCTTACAGAATAAGGGGTCTTCCGGGGGCGAACAGCGTCAAAACGCCCTCTGGACTTCCTGGTCTTGCTCGAAGCGATGGCTGCGGCTATACGGGCAGCGCCGAGGATTTCCGACAAAGCCAAGTTGTTCGTATAACCATAGCCAGTTTGATCGCCCAAGATGGCCCGGATTCCCAGGCCAAGGCTGACGCTCGCCGCCGTTTCCTTGATGATATCTTCTTCCATGTTGATAAAGGTGAAGACACGGTATTCGCCGTAGATTTCAGCGAAATGAGCACCCCGGCTGAGAGCGGTCCCCAGAATTTTCTTCAGGACTGAAGGCGTAAGCTGGAAATGGTCCTCAAAGGTCAACATTATTTTTTTTGTTGGTTAAGAAATGGCCAGGCCAGAATGAGAATCGAAGCCAAGCCCAGAGAGTATTCAAAGACATTGGTCAGGAAATGAACGCCAATGCCCGAGATGATGGCCAGGCTCGAGTCGAAATGAAGCAAGCGGAAAGTCAAAGCCCAGGCCGATTCCCAGGTGCCGAACCCGGCCAGTCCCTTGATGGGCAGAGCCGAGGTCAGCTCAGCTCCGCTCAGGCCAAGGATAAATGTCCAGAAACCCAGATTTCCCAGGGAATAACCGTGGCTTCGGAGAAGACCGAAAAAAAGAGCAAAAACGGAGATATATTTGGCCAGCCGGATGAAAAGCGAAAGGACAAAAATGGGCCCATCGATTTTTCTTCTCCGGATTCGAGCCAGGCTGTCGATGGTCAAACGGAATTTCTCAATGGCCAGTCGCATCCCGCGTCTGTTCTCAATCTTGAGACGAACGGCAAGGCCTGCCAAGAGGCGAAGGAGGAGGCGAGCTATCTGCCCCATCTGCCAGAAGACAAGAATAATGATGGCAAAGAAAAGAAGCGCCATCCAGAGGACAGTGGATGTGGAGATGGTCGTTGTGCCGAGACCGACAGCCAGGATGGCCACCACAAGGAACGGGCTGAGGGTCAGGAAGTCAAAAAGAAAACAGACGACAAAGGTGGCAGTTGCCGCCTCGAAAGAAAAAGAAAGCCGCCGGTTGAGAACATAGATATAAGAGAGGGAACCGATGCGGGCGGGGAGAAGATCGATGAGGCTATTCCGGATGAAAGTGACGAGCAGGATGTTCCCCCAGCTTATCCTTTCAGGGAGGAGAAGGATTTTGTAACGCCACGCCCGAAGCCACGCTCCCGCCAGTGCGACAAGCATATAAACGATAACAGCGGGTAAATAGAGTTGGGAGAATGTCTCTGTCAGCTCTCGCGTTTCGATGCGAGAGAAGAGTAGCCACAGGAGGATAACGGACAAGGCTGCCGAGAGAGCGATGTAGACGACCTTGTTTTTTTTCATGCGAGCCTATTCTAACGGACTGGTCCGCTTTGTCAAATAGGTGACTCAAGAGGAGACACAAAGAACTCCCCCCTTGGCTCCGCACCCGCGGACCCAGTCCCGTCTGTTCATCCCTCGGAGGAGACGATGAAATCCCTCGCCCTTACGGAGACTTTAACAGCTTCTTGCGCCTTTCGCCAAAATTGCGTGACAGGAGATGTTTCCGAGGCGAGGTTTTCCTTAGAATTTCAGCTTTGATAGAATAAGGAGCGGTTGACATCAACTCCATGAAAGGAGGCATCGCACAATGTCGTCTGAGCTTTCCATTTTTTTTCTGGCGACGATGGTTTTTTTTCTGCCTGTGTTTGGGTCAGCATGGGCGGAGGAAGAGGTCGCGGGTCCTGGGATGCCGGTCGAGCTCCGCACAGAATATCTGAGGAACCCATTAGGCATTGACACAAAGCTTCCTCGTTTTTCTTGGGTTTCAACCCATAGCGAGCGGGGTCAGGGCCAGGCTGCCTACGAAATTGTCGTCTCCAGCCGTCCGGAGGTGGATGAGGGCGATTTATGGTCAAGCGGGAAAGTTTTATCGTCTGATTCAACCCAGGTCGTTTACCGAGGCAAAGAACTCTTGAGCGGACAGACGTGCTACTGGAAGGTGAGGGTCTGGGATAAAAACGATAGGGTGAGCCCTTTCAGCAGGGTAGCTCGCTTCGAAACCGGGCTTTTCTCGAGAAGCGACTGGAGGGGCAAGTGGATAGGCGGCGCCAACCAGCTGCGCAAGGAATTCAGGCTTGAAAAGAGAGCTGTCAGGGCAAGGGTTTATATTTGCGGTCTTGGCTATTATGAGCTCCGCCTCAACGGCCGCAAGGTTAGCCCGAACGTTCTCGACCCGGGCTGGACAACTTTCGATAAAAGAGTGCTCTACGTAACCCATGACGTCACCAACTTTCTGGTCGAGGGCAAGAACGCCGTGGCGGTGATGCTGGGCGAGGGGTGGTACAAAAATCTTGCCCTTCTCTTTCAGATGAACATCGTGCTTGAAGACGGCGAGAAGGTGGAAGTGGTGAGCGATTCGACTTGGAAGGGAAAAAACGGTCCTCTCATTTCGGCCAGCATCTATAACGGAGAAGTCTACGATGCTCGCCAGGAGACGCCTGGCTGGGACAGACCTGGCTATGACGACAGCGGTTGGGCTCCAGCTCAAGTTGTAAACGGGCCGAAGGGAGAGATTTCGGCCCAGATGATGCCCCCCATCCAGGTAGTCGATACTCTTGTGCCGTTGAAGATGACCAACCCGAAGCCCGGCATCTATGTCTTCGATATGGGTCAGAATTTTAGCGGCTGGGCGAGGTTGCGCGTTTCAGGCCCGAGCGGCACTTCGGTCAGGATGCGATTTGCCGAGCTTATCTACGAGGATGGGATGATTAACCAGGAGAACCTTCGAGGAGCAAGAGCTGAGGATGTTTATATATTGAAGGGAGAAGGAGTAGAGGTTTGGGAGCCTCGCTTTACCTATCACGGGTTCAGGTATGTGGAGGTTGCAGGTTTTCCCGGCGTGCCGACTGTGGATTCCATCCGGGGAAGAGTAGTCCACAGTGCGGTCGAGCCCATCGGGAATTTCGCTTGCTCCAAGCCCATCTTGAACGCTCTCCAGCGGATTATCGTCTGGGGGCAGAAGACCAACCTCCATAGCATCCCGACGGACTGCTGCCAGCGCGACGAGCGCATGGGCTGGATGGGCGATGCCCATGTGACCACCGAAGAAGCGATGCACAACTTCGATATGGCGGCGTTTTATACAAATTTTCTCCGCAACATCCGCGATGTTCAGGATGAAGCTGGAACCATCACCGATACAGTTCCCCACATCTGGGGGTCGAGGCCAGCCGACCCGGCCTGGGGAACGGCCTATCCGCTCATTGCCTGGTACATGTACCAGCACTACGGGGACAAGCGCATTCTCGAGGAGCATTACGAGGGTGTGAAAAAGTATGTCGATTACCTGCGGACGCGTGAGGAGAATGGCCTGGTCAAGTTCAGTTACTACGGCGATTGGGTGGCCGTGGACAAAACGCCGGGAAGCATCGTCTCGTCGTTTTATTATTATTATGACGTGAAAATTCTTGCTGAGATGGCCGGGGTTCTGGGCAAGAAGGAAGATGAAAAGTTCTACGGGTCTCTGGCCGAGCGCATCAAGGCTGACTTTCACAAGAATTACTACAACCCGGAGACAAGGGCCTACGCCAATAACACGCAAACGGCGAATACCTTAGCCCTTTTCCTCAATCTTGTGCCCGAAAATGCGCGCGGAGGAGTGTGGGGCAATCTCTTCGACAACATCGTTTATAAGAATAACTCCCATTTGACGACAGGGATTATCGGGACAAAATACATTCTCGACCTCTTGACCAGGCAGGGCAATTCGGATTTGGCTTATGATATTGCTACCCAGACAACTTACCCCAGCTGGGGCTACATGATTGAAAACGGAGCCACCACCCTCTGGGAGCTCTGGCAGCTTCGCCAGGGGCCATCGATGAACTCCCATAACCATCCGATGTTCGGGAGCGTCGGAGCCTGGCTCTATAAAGCTCTGGCGGGAATAAACCAGGTCGAAGGCTCTGTTGGCTTCGAAAAGCTCCGGATTGCTCCCCAAATGGTCAGAGACCTTCGGCATGCGGCGGGTTCTTTGAAGACGGTGCGGGGGGTCGTATCATCAGCCTGGTGGCGAGAGGATAAACATATTCGGCTTGATGTCTGTATTCCATTTGGAAGCGAGGCGGAGGTCTTGCTTCCGAGGTTTAACCTCCAGGATGTCGTGATCAAAGAAGGGGAGAGGGTCATCTGGGATAGCCAGGGGTTTAGGGCTGGCCTTCAGGGTATCGTCAAGGTGGAAGAGACGAGAGGAGGCTTCGTCATCCAGATTGGCTCGGGCTGCTATTCTTTCAGCTTGAGCGGCAGGTAACCGAGAGGCGACCTCTGAATTCAGACTAAAGATGCGCGGCCGGCCGTGGGAATCCGGGTCTTGTAGATTTTTGGGCAGGCTCAAAATATCTATGCGATCGATGAAAAAGGGCGTTCCTCCCACTCAAGTAGCGTTTCCTGTTTGAACAGGATCGCCTCGCCTCTCTGGCCCATTGTCATCACGGTATCTGTGAAACCAGAGTTGCTGAAGAGCGCCTAGACTTCTTTTCTTTTTTCCGTCCCCCAGACGACCCTTTTTGCCTTTTTTTGAGGTTATCCAGGATGTCGATTCCCACCGGCTTCTTGGTCCATTTGGCCTCGCCGAAGAGAATTGCCAAGAGCCGACCTTCATAGGGTCTATTCTTGAAGAAGAGCCCGATATGCTTTTGAAAAAGGCTTGAGGTGGCGCGGTTTGATTCGATCAAAGGCAGAAATTCGTCGATGATGAGATTGGAGCAATCTAATTTTTGCGCTGTCTGGCCCAGAGCGTGGCAAAGATAAACCAGCCGAAGGAAGAGACAAGGAAGATGAGTTTGTATTGGGAAGCCTCGACTTTTCCCAAGAAATAGCCAACGGCGGAGAAAAGACAGACAGTCAGGCTAACCAGAGAGAGGAAGCCCCAAAGGATTTTCTGCATCTTCTTCACCTGCACGGCCTATCCTGGTCCTCGTCCCCATCTTTATTCTTCTTTGTGGCCTTGCCCTCATGCTTATTCTTTTCCGGTTTCCTCCTCATCGCGCTGAGCAATACGTAAGAAATCAGGGCGATAAAATAGCCGGGCAGCCAGCGGAAAAAAAGGTGAATGGGCAAAAGAAAGCAGACGAGGAGCGTTCCGACCCAGACGGCCAGGGCTCTGGCGTTGAGAAGCCAGCCCTCTTTTTCAGCCCGGTATTTTTCGAGCTTAAAAAGGGGGAAGAGCCAGTGCTCAGCAAAGACGATGGCGCCGATGGGCATGAGCACGAGCCCGTAGATGGCGACATAATCGAGCAGTCTCATGAAAAAAACGGGAAAACAGGAGAGAACCGTCGTCGCCAGGCCGGCAGCCAGCGTGACCTTCCAGCGCGGCCAGTTGGGGGTAATAGTCTGGAGGGCAAGGCCGGCGCGGTAGAGCGTCGGGTTGGCTGTTGTCCAGCCGGCGATAAGGACGGCCGCTGCTCCGGCCAGACCAGCTGCCTCGAAGGCCATGAGGCCTGGGTTCATCTCCCGGCCGACCGCTGCCACCATAATACCAGAACAAATCCAGGCAAGCATGTGTCCTGGGTACATGCCGAAGGCCGAATAGAGGCCGTAAGCCCAGTGCCGCGCGTAGCGGAAGAGAGCCATGTCAGAGAGCCCGACGTGCATGGCCAGGTTACAAAACCAGGCAAAAAACATAATATGGGCAAAGCCGAATTTATCCTGGCCGGCCGCAGCCACCCCATTCCAGATGCGGTTTGTCGCGATTTGCCAGAAATTATCGAGATTCGGGTGGACACCGAGCCTCGGCAGCATGGCTAAAGCGCCGGCAATAAAAACAACGAAAACCCAGGGTGAACAGACCTCGGCAAAGCGGCTCAGCTTCTCAAAGCCAAGGATAGCGAGGATGACAAACAGAAGTCCGATGGCTAAGGTTAGGAGGACCCAGCCGACGCTCGAAGGGTAAATGTCGGACAGGGAAGGCGTTTTGATGCGGAAAGCCAGGCCCACCGCCGTGGCCGAAACAGCGATCATGGCTCCGGCCAGGATGCAATAAAGAATCGCATTGGCCAGGTTATAGATGAGAGCCAGACCTGGCCCGGCGATTTTTCTGAGATACCAATAAAGGGTCAGTCGAGTCCGGATGGCGATCGGAGCGCAGATGAACGTCCAGGAAAGAACGGCGAGAAGATTGCCCGTGAGCAGCCCGAAGATAAGGTCGTTGGCCGTGACACCGTGGAGGACGAAGAAAGCGCCGATGACGAACTCGGTGGCGGCCACGTGCTCGCCAGCAAAGAGGCCAGCAAACCTGCCGCCCGAATGCAATTTCTGGAGCAGGACGGGCTCGCGGTCGAATTCATAGAGCTTATCCATCCGCGAGGTGATGGAAGATAAGTGGCTTCTCGTCATCTGAGGTCCTCCAAATATACACAACTCGCCCCTGATAAGCAACAAGAACTGAAGACGGACCTTGAGCCAGCCCAAAAGTCGTCCTCTTGAGTAAGTTTTTGTGCTATAATCCACCCCGATGCTCGACTTAAAATTCGTTCTCGAAAACAAGGAGCTTGTGCTCCAAAAAATGGCTGGCCGCGGATTGCCGCTCGACCTCCATGAATTTGCCGCTCTGGCTGAGAAGCGGAAGGGAGTGCTGAAGAAGGTCGAAGACCTCCGGGCCGAAAAGAACAGAACATCTGACGAAATTGCGCGGCTAAAAAGGGAAGGTAAGGATGTTGCCCCCCTCATTTCCCGGATGAAGGGGGTTGGGGATGAAATCAATCATTGGGAAGATGCGCTCGGCACTCTCGAGAGTCAATTGAAGGAAATCCTTCTCCGCCTTCCCAACCTCCCCCACGATTCCGTCCCCGAAGGAAAAAGCTCAGAGGACAATGTCGAAGTTCGGCGTTTCGCCGAAAAGCCGTGCTTCTCTTTCCCTGTGCTGCCCCATTGGGAGGTCGGGAAGAGGCTCGACATCCTGGATTTTGAGAGAGCAGCCAAGATTGCTGGCTCAAGGTTTGTGGTCTATCGCGGGGCCGGCGCCCTCCTGGAGCGAGCTCTGATTAACTTCATGCTGGATATCCATACCAAGGAGAGAGGCTACACAGAAGTCCTTCCGCCTTTCATCGCTAACGCGGAAAGTCTCACCGGCACGGGAAACCTGCCCAAGTTCGAGAAGGATTTGTTTAAGCTCAGGGGCAGGCACTGGTATCTTATTCCGACGGCGGAAGTGCCGTTGACCAACCTTTATCGCGGCGAAATCCTCGAAGCCGCCGAGCTCCCGCAGAGGTTCGTTGCCTACACCCCCTGTTTCCGGAGCGAGGCCGGCTCCTACGGCAAAGATATCCGGGGACTTATTCGTCAGCACCAGTTCAATAAAGTGGAGTTGATGACCTTTTCCCTGCCCGAAAAATCGTTCGAGGAGCTCGAGAGGATGACCCTCGATGCCGAGGAGGTTTTGAAGAGGCTGGGACTCCATTATCGTGTTGTCGTCCTCTGCACCGCTGATCTCGGTTTTGCCGGGGCGAAAACCTATGACCTCGAAATTTGGCTTCCCTTTCAGAAGAAATACCGCGAAATCTCGTCGGTGACCAACTGCACGGATTTCCAAGCAAGAAGGGCCAACATCCGTTTCCGCCGCCACCCTAAGGCCAAGCCCGAATTCGTCCACACCCTCAACGGCTCGGGAGTGGCCATTGGCCGAACCGTTAGCGCCATCCTTGAGGCCTACCAGGAGGAGGACGGATCGGTCGTCATTCCCGAAGCCCTCCGGCCTTACATGGGCGGTCTGGAAAGAATCACCAGAGCCTGACCTATCCACTTGCCACTTCTCTGGCGGGCACAAGAAAGTGAAAAGAGAACGAGGCGAGAAAGGTCAAAATAATTTTGCCTTGATTTATGGCGAGATAACGAATCATTTTGGAGTAGATTGAGGATGAGGCATCTCGAGGGGTTGCGGGAGGAAAGCGCCGCGGATACAATAGAGGCCTGGTCCGGAGGGATGGCCGAGTGGTTGAAGGCGGCGGTCTTGAAAACCGCTTTCCGGTTTCCGGAACGGGGGTTCGAATCCCTCTCCCTCCGCCATCTCATTATGGGGTCGGACCACGCTCTCTGATTGATTATTGACAGAAAAACTCTTCGAAGTTTGGCATAACTATTTGTATTGAAATAAATTGGCATTGCCCCACCCCAAAGCCTAACTAAAGCATACTCTTTTTGGTGGCGAGGCCAAGTTGTGATAAAATAACCTCGCTTGTCAGGCCTGCTGCGGAGAGGTGCTGGAGTGGTCGATCAGGATCGCCTGCTAAGCGATTGTCCTGGTGAATGCCGGGACCGTGGGTTCGAATCCCACCCTCTCCGCCATCCCTCATCTGTTTCGAGCTAAAGAGCCAAAGAAAAAGATCGGCCTCCTCGGACTCGCTGGCCCCCTCTTCCCGTGGTCTCACATAGAGGGCACAAGCCGATAGCCGGATCAAAGAGCGAATCCATGATGGCTGTCGGTCCGGGCTTTCGTCACTTGCGTCATCAAGAAAAGGGCTCAAAAAATGTTTCGTTCGTGAGGCCAAAAGCGATTTTCAGCCTTTCCTGACAGAAGAGCTTCAGCATGCCCAAATAAATATGTTACAGTCGTCGCCATAGCGCTTAGCTTCAAAACAGAAGATATAGATAAAAGAGAACAACGGGCACGTCAGAATAGATTTCAGGATATTCTCGAACCTTGCTTGGGCGGCGGGGTTGCCTTCCTTCGGTTGATTTGATTAAGATACAAGCGTGAAAGAGCGAGGGGAGAAGGCCATGGAAAAAGA
>CAYUKK010000034.1:0-2632 GCA_964445305.1 uncultured Eubacteriales bacterium | reverse complement strand
CGAGCAAGAAGAAAGAAGGGTAATGGTTAGGGTCAAGCGACACGGCCTGGTGGAGATACTTGAGAGCTTCTTCAGGGAGGCCGTAGCGCATGGCCGTGAGGGCCAGCTCGTACTGGTACTGAGGGTCTTTCTCCTTGGGCAACGTGGGCTTCTTAGGGGTTGATGCGCAAGCGATGAGGAAAGAGGAAAAAGCAAAAACGGCAAGAAGTTTAAGGTTGAATGCGGTTATTTGATTGAGCTTCATGGGATTTTAGCTCTCTTTCTTCCCTCTTTAAAGCCCTCTGCCGCGGCTCCACCGTTCTTTTGCCAGCTACCAGAAAAGGATATAAAGGGCGAGCGTAATGACAATGACGAAGCCACCCAGCCACTTGACTGAAGGAGAAGAGCGGACATCGAAGTCCGTTTTTACGGGCAGCACTTTTGGCTCGCGGAGCGGCTTTAACGCCGTAATGATAGTCATAACGAGGACCAGAAAAAGAAAGGTGATGGCCATGCGGTTGAGGAAAGCCACATGACCGAACTGCCACTGGAGGAAGCCATAAACCGGGACACAGAGAATAAGCGAGGCAATCCCGGCGGCCGCCGGCGTTCGCTTGATGAAAAGGCCAAAGACAAAGGCGGCCAGCACACCCGGCGAAATATAGCCCTGGAATTCCTGGATGTAATTGAAAATGCCCTTGAACTTCGGGTTTCCCAGGTGGGGAGCGATCAAACAGACGACGAGGACGAAAACGACCGTCATGTAACGTCCCATTTTCACCAGGGATTCGCCGCTGGCATCCTTCTTGATATGCCGCCGGTAAAGGTCCATGGTCAGGATGGTCGCCACCGAGTTGAGGAGCGAACTCAGCGTGCTGATGACCGCGCCGGATATGGCCGCCAGGATGAATCCTCGCAGGCCCGGCCCGACAAGATTGCGGATGAGCAGGGGGTAAGCCTGGTCTGTTGTCGCTCCGGGCGCTGTAAGCTGGTCTTTGAAGAGTTGGAAAGACATGATGCCGGGGAAGATGATGATGAACGGGATGGTCAGCTTGAGGAAAGCTGAAAAGATAATCCCCAGCTGTCCCTGCTTGACGCTTCTGGCGGCCAGAGTTCGCTGGGTGATGAACTGGTTTAACCCCCAGTAGTAGAAATTGGGAATCCATAGCCCGACGACAAGAGCCGTCCAGGGAATGACCGGATGGTCGGCCGGGAGAATCATGTGGAGCTTCGCCTCGTTGGCCGAAAAGAACTCGCCGATTCCCCCGACGGCACGGAAACCCAGAATCATCGTCACTAAACCGCCGAAAAGAAGCCCCGAACCCTGGAAAAGGTCAGCCCAGGCGACCGCCTTCAGGCCTCCCCAGGTCGTGTAGACAGCGGCGATAAAGCCAATCAGCCACACCGATTTGACCAGGTCCATGTCGAAAATCGTGTGCAGGGCGAGTGCTCCGGTGTAGACCACGGCCGAGATGGAAACGGCGATGTAGACGATGACCAGATAAAAAGCCATGATGCTCCGAGCTACGGGATGATAGCGGTACTCGAGGTATTCTGGAATCGTGTAGATGCCACTCCGCAGAAACTTGGGCAGGAAGAAGAGGGCAACAAAAACCAGCGTGATAGCCGCCATCCACTCGTAGCTGGCCACGGCCATCCCCATCACACCCGCTCCCTGCCCAGACATGCCAACGAAATGCTCGGTTGAGATATTGGCCGCGATAAGCGAAAACCCGATGAGCGGCCAGACCAGTCCCCGGCTGGCCAGGAAGAAGTCCTCGCCTGTTTTCTCGCGCCGGCTCTTGTACATGCTGACGCTGACGACGATGAGAAAAAAGAGGACAAAAACGGAAATATCCAGCCAGTGAAGTTGCATGCGCCTCTCCTTATCTCATTCCTACTCTACTGGCTCGAAGCCCGCATCGCCAATCAGACAAAACACTATTCAACCCGCCGACCAAAGTCAAGGACTTGAGCCCATTCTTAGATACTCGGGAGCGACTTGTGGCAAAGTTACTCTCTCGACCCAATCTATCTCTAAATGCGTTCGAAAGAGCGACACCCGATGGGCAGGGTGATGAAAAACCCTGCCGACCCGAGCGTTCGAACCTACCCCGATGATGTTCATCTCCACTGGCTAATTTGATATAATGCCCAAAAACCTTGCCCAACGGAGGTTTATCATGAAGCCTAACTCCATTTTCTTAATTCTGGTCGTGGTGTTTGTCTCCGTCCTCGGTCTTCTCGGGTTGGGACCGGCTCTGGCCCAGGACATCACGCCTGACCTCTATCAGGTTCTCAAATATCGCCACATCGGCCCGCCAGGGAATCGGACATCGGCCGTCGTAGGAGTTCCTGGCGATCCGCTCGTCTATTATATCGGCGCAGCCTCGGGCGGAATCTGGAAATCCACCGACGGCGGAGAGCACTGGTTTCCCATCTTCGACGACCAGCCTGCCCAATCGATCGGAGCGCTGGCCGTTGCCCCTTCTGACCCCAACATCGTCTGGGCTGGCACGGGAGAAGCCTTTATCCGGAGCAATATCTCTATCGGTAACGGCGTCTATAAATCGACCGACGCCGGCCGAACCTGGAAGCACATGGGCCTCGAGAAGACAGGCCGCATCGGCCGCGTCGCCATCGACGCCCGAAA
>CAYUKK010000033.1:0-2962 GCA_964445305.1 uncultured Eubacteriales bacterium | reverse complement strand
TACGAGACGATCGATAAAATCGTCGCTTCGAGCGGCCTTGAGTATATCGGTTCGATCCATTCCCATCCCCAGGCCCCTCCGACTATCTCGGCCCATGATTATCAGCACTGGGACGGGGACAGGGTCGTTGGTATCCTGAGTGTCCGCAAGCGGAATATTTACAAGGTCACGGAGCTCAAGTTCTGGCGTCGGAACGCCGCCCTGCCCGTCCGCTTCAAAACCTTCAGACCGGGTGAAAACGGCAAAACTAAGTCCTGAGGGATGCCTGAGACCTCTCTCCACGGCCTGCGCCTTAAGATAATTCCTTAGCGGCGTCCTCGAGCTGTCGAGCGAGCCCATCAGGAGCGAAAGAAGATCCGTTCAATTAAAGGGCCAGGTATGGTATAAAAGAGTTCCCGAGACTCGAAGCGATATGCAGCAACGCAAGAAGAAAGTCGTCGTCGTCATGCCGGCTTATAACGCCGAAAAAACTCTCGAGCGGACTTACCGCGATATCCCTCGCCAGTGGGTAGACGAAATCATCCTCACCGACGATGCCAGCCAGGATGGGACGGCGGCTTTAGCTCGTCGGCTTGGCCTTCGAGTCTTTGTCCATGCGAAGAACAGAGGTTATGGCGGAAATCAGAAAACCTGCTACCGGGAAGCGCTCCGCCTGGGCGCGGACATTATGGTCATGGTCCATCCCGATCATCAGTACGACCCCACTGTCATTCCGCAGCTCATCCTTCCCCTCCTCCACGAAGAGTGCGATGCCGTGTTCGGGTCGCGGATGCTCGGCGGCCAGGCCCTCGAAGGGGGGATGCCCCGCTGGAAATATTATGCCAACATCTTTCTCACCGCCCTGGAGAACGCCGCTTTTGGTCTCTCCCTTACGGAATACCATTCGGGGTTGCGTGCCTATTCTCGCCGCTATCTCGAGACGGTGAAGCTCGAGCTAAATTCTGATGACTTTGTCTTTGACTCGGAGATCATCGCCCAGGCCGCCGTCCATGGCCTGCGCATCCAGGAAATTCCTATTGCCACGCGCTATTTCGAGGAGGCCAGCCAGATTGGTTTCCTCCGCAGCGTTGTTTATGGCCTCTCCATTCTCAAGACGGTGGTCAAATTCAAGCTCCACCAGTGGGGGATCAAGAGGTTTGAGCAGTTCAGCTAAAAATCGACCCTGAAAAGATAGGGATGGAGTTCGGTCTGGACGCCGACGCCCTTCCCCAGTTCAAGGATTAGCTCGTAATAATATCTCTTTTTCATACGATAGTAGGGAGGTTTCTTGAGGGTAACTGTTTTCATTTCTCGAGATGTCCTGCCGGTAGCGAAAAGCTTATCGAAAATCCTGAGCGTGAAGGCATAGTCGCCCGCCTTGGAGCCAAGCGATAAACGGAGCTCTCGCACGGGTTGGAAGGTAATAAAGTAGAAACGATAGAGACGGTTGTCTTCACGGAGCTGAAAGGTTCCCGGCCCTATGGGACGAGCTGACCTGGAAATAGAGTAGAAAATGGCTCTTTCTCCAGAAGGAGTGACGATAGCCGCGGGGTTGATGAGCACTTTCCTGGGATAGAGAACAAACCAGCCGAAGAGGATGATCAGCCCGAGGTGGATGAGGACGGTCTGCGAACGGAAATCCAGGGAAAGAGAGCTTTTCTTGATGACGATATAAGCCGCCACGAACAGGATGAGGAGAATAAGCCAGACAAAGTTGGGCCACCACCGCCAATCTTCGACTTTAAGGAAGGATGGAAGGAAGGCAGGCAAGCGGAACCGAATGTTGCTCAGAAGATAGAATAGACCTCCGCCTCGCTCGGTGATTCCCCGGGTCGTTTCTTGATAAAGGTTGGCCGGGAAGAGGAGGAGAAGAAAGACGACGAGGTAGCTCAAAAAAGCAGCCAAGTTGAAGAGATAAGCAAATAATTTTTTTTGATTGTGAGCCAGAAAAAAACCGAGGAGGATTCCTCCTCCCCAAATGACAGCCACGAGCGGCCTGGCCTGGGGCGCATAACCCGTACGCTGGGTGAGGAAGGCGGAGACAAGGATGTAGGGAGCTGTCAGGATGAGGAGAAGGAGCAACTCTCTTTTCTCCCTCCTGGCCATTTCCCATAGGCCGAGCAAAATAAAGAAGTAAAGGGGAGCATAAAAAAGGAGCCCGTCGCGCTGGTCCAGGAAATAGCCGATAAGAGTTTCGATGCGGTAGCGGAGAGGTATGCCGAAAAGAAGGTCTTTGGCAAAGGCGAAGGATTCTTCCGTACTCATCGGTCTCGCCCAGGTGGCCGAGGAAAGAGAATAGGAGCCGTAAAGAGCGTGCTGGAACTGGAGATAGAGAAAAAGGATGGCCGCAGGAACGAAAACAAAAAGGGCCAGCTTGGAGAGTGATTTTGTCTTCTTGGCCAAAACGAGAAGGCCATAGAAGAAGAGAGGGATGAAGAGAGCGATGTACTTAAGGCTATGAAACCAGATGAAAGAGGCAAGGGCCAGACTGCAGACGAGGACTCTCGACCAGGTGAGAGAGGGAGAAAAACGAAGCAGGCGGAAGACGACCAGGGACAGAAAGGCGATGACGATTTCAGGATAGACATGGAGGGAATAGAAGAAGACGGGGGAGGTGAACGCAGTCAGAGACCATAACTTGAGAGCAAGGTTTTCGCTTGACCATTCGCTCCGGGCGGCGAGGTAAACTTGGATGGAAAACAATGCTCCGAAGACAGCCATTCCTGTGCGGATAAAAAAGAGGAGGACGTTGCTCGAAAAAAGGGAACCAAGAGCGTAGAAAGGGAGGAGAAGGATGGCAACGCCAGGGGAGTGGGCTGAGTAGAGGCTTCCAGGCCTGGCTCCCCAGACGGCGTGCGGTTTCATTTTGCCTTCATATTTAGTGAAGCGAAAGTAATCCTCAGCGGCGTAGTTGTTGGACAAGTCGAAATCCCTGTCCCGGAACAGGCTGTGGGTAATGAGGAGATAGTGAGGCTCATCGCCG
>CAYUKK010000032.1:0-7737 GCA_964445305.1 uncultured Eubacteriales bacterium | reverse complement strand
GAGTGGCGGACCCTTCTCCTCCCCGTCTTTGTGATCAGCCTTTTTGTCCTCCTCATCCTCAAGGAACCCGACTTCGGCACCGGCCTGCTCGTTTTTTTCATCTGCATCCTCATGCTCTACCTGGGCGGGGTCAGGCTCCGTCACCTCGTCCTTCTCGGTCTTGTCGCTGCGTGCGTCTTCGCGTTTTTCCTTTTTCAGGCCAGTTATCGGCTGGAAAGAATTGCCGGGTTTATGGAACCTGAGAAAGACCCTCTGGGCAAGAGCTTTCAGGTTAACCAGTCCAAACTGGCCGTTGGCTCGGGGGGACTCCTTGGCCTCAGCCTCGGCCAGAGCACCCAGAAGCTCTATTTTCTCCCTTGCGCCCACACCGATTTCATCTACGCCATCCTGGGAGAAGAATTTGGCCTTCTTGGCACCTTGACAATCCTTTTGCTTTTCTTTGCCTTCTTGTGGCGTGGACTGGCTATCTCAGCCCGGGCGCCTACTCTTGCCGGGCAGCTGACGGCGGCCGGTTTGACGCTCGTTATCTGTGTCCAGGCTTTTCTTAACATCTCCATTGTCCTCGGGTTAGGTCCGGCCAAGGGAGTCCCCTTGCCCCTCATCAGCTTTGGCCGCTCTTCCCTCATCATGAACTTGGCGGCCATCGGCATTATCCTCAATATTTCCCAGCGAAGAAGCCTGGAGAGGAAAGGGCGATGAAGGAAAGACGCGTCATCCTCAGCGGCGGCGGCACCGGCGGCCACCTCTACCCCTCGCTGGCCGTGGCCAAAAAGCTCCGGGAAATGGACCCGGCTCTTCGTGTCATGTTCATCGGCAGTCGTCGGCCGATCGAGAAAAAAATCATGAGTCACGATGGGACACCTTTCGTCCCCCTTCCTGTCGAAGGTATCCAAGGGCGGGGGCTGCGAAGTGTCGCCGCGCTGGCTCTTCTCCCTTTCGCTTTCCTCAAATCCATGCTTATTCTCCTCCGCTTCAAGCCGGATTTGGTCATTGGCTGCGGCGGCTTCAGCGCCGGGCCTGTTGTCGTCGCCGCTTCGCTCTGCGGCATCCCAACCCTCCTTCTCGAACAAAACGTCTATCCCGGGCTCACCAACCGCCTCCTCCGACGCTGGGCAAGGAAGGCTGTCGTTTCGTTCGAGAATTCTTTGCCCTTTTTCAAAGGCAAGGCCGTCTTCATCGGCAACCCCGTGCGCGAAGAGTTCTCCTCTCTATCTCCGAAGCCGAGAACAGGCAAACTGTCTCTCTTGATTTTTGGTGGCAGCCAGGGTTCCCGTGTCATCAACCGAGCCATGGTCGGAGCGCTCCCCCTGCTCCGAGAAGCAAAGTCCATGTTGGCCATCGTCCACCAGACTGGAAAAGCGGACTTCGATTGGGTGAGGGAAAGCTACAAGGAGCAAGGTTTCGAAGAAGCAACCATCTCCCCCTACTTCTTCGAGATGGCTTCCCTCTTCGCCAGCGCCGACCTCGTCATCTGTCGGGCCGGCGCAACGACGATCGCCGAACTCGTCGCCGCCCAAAAAGCCTCCCTCCTCATCCCCTTTGCCCTGGCTGCGGAAGACCATCAGACGAAAAACGCCCGGGAGCTGGAGAGGGTCGGCGGGGCAGAGGTCCTCCCCGAAAAAAACCTCACGCCAGCTCGCCTGGCCGAGAGAATCCTTTTTTACCTCGAGCATCAGGAAAAAATCACGGCCATGGAGAGAAACCTGGCTGCTTTAAGAACCGATAGGCCGGCGGAGAAAATCGCCCGGCTCTGTTTCGAAATGATGGAGGGCAAATCTTAGGAGAGAAAGCGAGTGGTGAAAAAAGTCTACCGGAAGCTACGCCATATCCACATGGTCGGAATCGGCGGCACAGGCATGAGCGGCATCGCCGAAGTCCTTCTCAACCTCGGGTATAAGGTGACAGGCTCAGACCTCCAGGCTAACGAGGCCACGCTTCGTCTCGCCCGGCTCGGAGCCAAAATCTATAGAGGCCATAAAGCCGATTACGTCCGGGGGGCCGATGTTGTCGTCATCTCTTCGGCGGTGAAAGAAAGTAACGTCGAGGTTCAGGCGGCCCGGCAGCGGCTGATCCCTGTTATCCCGCGGGCCGAGATGCTGGCCGAGTTGATGCGGATGAAATACGGCATTGCCGTGGCCGGCGCCCATGGCAAAACGTCGACGACCTCGATGATTGCCTCCGTGCTCGAGCTGGGCGGTTACGACCCGACCATCATCGTCGGTGGCCGATTGAATACCATCGGCTCTCACGGCAAGCTTGGCGAGGGCGATTTCATCGTCGCTGAGGCAGACGAAAGCGACCGCTCTTTCCTTCTCCTTTCGCCCTTCATCGCCGTCCTGACCAATATCGATGAGGAGCATCTCGACCAGTACCGGTCTATCGACGAGATCAAAAAAACGTTCATCCATTTCGCCAATAAAGTGCCCTTCTACTGTCCGGTCATCCTCTGCCTCGATGACCCCAACCTCCAGAGCTGCATCCCTCAGCTCGAACGTCGCCTCATCACCTACGGTTTTTCCACCCAGGCCGATATCTCTGCCCGAGACCATCGCTTTGACGGGTTCACCAGTGAATCCGCTCTTTTCTATAAGGGCAAGAAGGTCGGCCGCCTGAAGCTTCAGGTTCCGGGCAAGCATAATATTCTCAACGCTATGGCGGCGACAGCGGTCGGGCTGGATTTGGACATCCCCATTCCGACCATCCTCCGTGCCCTCGAGAACTACGCTGGCACGGGTCGCCGCTTCGAGCTCAAGAAGGAAATCAACGGCATCATGGTCATCGAGGACTATGGCCACCACCCAACCGAAATCAGGGCCACTCTGGACGCGGCCAAGCGCGGCTGGACGCGCCGGGTCGTGGCTGTTTTTCAGCCTCACCGTTATACGCGCCTCTCCCTCCTGATGAAGAGCTTTGCCACGGCCTTTAACCAGGCCGATGTTCTCATCACCACCGAAGTCTACCCGGCGGGCGAAGAGCCGATTCCGGGCGTGACGGGAAAAGCCCTCTTCAAGGAGATCAAGCTTTTTGGTCACAAGAATGCTTATTTCGAGCCCGATATGAAAAAGATCCCGGCCCTGCTTCAAAAAATCGTCGAACCGAAGGACATAATCCTGGTTCTGGGAGCAGGAAGCATCTACAAGATCATCCCCGACATCATCGCCAAGCTGGAGGAGAAAGTTTAGAATGGCCTACCTCAACCCTTCATTGAGATTCAGGCCCTTTTCGGCCGAGGGCGAGCCGAGGCGCTTCCAGAGAGGCCTGGAAAAAGTTCCTCTCAAGAAGGTCCAGCGGAGGTTGAGGCTCAAGCTTCCCCATATCCTCCTCTTTTTCGGGCTGCTGGCGGGTTTGTTCTTCCTGCTGGTGAAATCCTACGTCTTCTTGATAACCTGGCAAGAGCTGGACGTAAAGCAAACGCAGCTTTCTTGCCCACTTGAGCATGTAGCCCAAGATTTGGAGCCGCTCCTCGACCCATCCAAGCTGGGGAATCTTCTCGTCCTCGACCTCAGCCGCCTCCAGCATCGCCTCGAAGCCCACCCCTGGGTCAAGGAAGTCCGGCTGAGAAAGGTCTTTCCCTCAACGCTTTGCGTGGACATCAGGCCCCGCACCCCGGCTGCCGTTCTCCAGACAGGCTCTTCTTTCTTTCTCATCGATAGAGAAGGCGTCGTGCTCGAGAAGCTGGGAAGAAGGGAGGAAAGTCTTTTACCTCTCCTTACCGATTCTTCCCAGTTCAGAGCTCATTATCAAGAAAAATTGAGCTTAGCCTGGGCCTGCCTGGATTCCATCTCGCTCTCCCTTCGTCAATCCATCGAATCCCTTGACCTTTCCCAGATGGACGCCATCCTCCTGACCTTCAAAGAGAAGCCGACCCGTCTTCTCTTGGGAGCGGAGCGCTTCCAGGAAAAAATCGAATTTTTCCAGGCGTCCCTGCCCAGCTTAGAAAACGAAATCGGACCTCTCGAGTACGTCGACCTCCGTTTCGACGATAGGGTCTACATCAAACCGCTCCCCGTCCTGGGCCAAGCCATTCGCCCGGCGCCGGGGGAGGAGGTGAACTAATGCCCAAGAATAGTTACATCGTCGGGCTCGATATCGGGACAAAAAAAGTGGCTGTCATCATCGGCGAAATCACGCCTGAGAAAAAAGTTGAGGTCATCGGCATCGGCACGTCTGAATCCCGAGGACTGCGAAAAGGGGTCGTCGTCAACCTCGAGGCAACCACGAGCGCCATCAAGAAAGCCCAGGAGGAAGCAGAACTCATGGCCGGCGTGGAGATTGAATCGGCTTATGTCGGCATCTCGGGCGCCCACATCAAGAGCTTCAATAGCCGCGGTGTCATCGCCGTTTCCGGAAAGAACCGGGAGATCACCCGGGAGGACATCCGTCGCGTCATCGAGCAGTCCAAGGCTGTGTCGATCCCACCCGACCGGGAAATCATCCATGTTATTCCTCAGGAGTTCATCGTCGATGAGCAGGACGGCATCAAGGCGCCGCTGGGGATGAGCGGCATCAAGCTGGAGGTGAACGTCCACATCGTCACCTCCGCCATCACGTCCGTTCAAAACCTGCGCACCTGTGTCGAGCGCGCCGAAATCGAAATCGAGCAGGTTGTCCTCAACCAGATCGCCACCTCGGCGTCCATTCTCACCCACGATGAAAAGGAGCTCGGCGTCGGGCTCATCGATATCGGAGCTGGCACCACAGAAGTGGCCATCTTTGAGCGGGGCAGCCTTTGGTACACGTCCATCATCCCCATCGGCGGCGATAATTTCACCAACGACATCGCTGTCGGGCTGCGCACGCCCATCCCGGAAGCCGAAAAAATCAAGAAAAAGTTCGGCTGTGTGTCCACGCCGGGCCTGGATGAACAGGAGACAATTGAAGTTCCGGCTGTCGGCCGCGGCCGGAAACCGCGCGTCTTATCGCGTCAGATTCTGGCTGACATCATCCAGCCTCGGGCTGAAGAGATTTTCCGGCTCGTCGACGGCGACATCAAGAGAATGGGTTATGAAAAATCCCTGAATTCGGGGATCGTCCTGACCGGAGGAACAGCTCTCCTCGAGGGTCTGGAGGAAGTGGCCGAGGAGATTTTTGACCTGCCCGTCCGGCGGGGTGAGCCGACGGGCATTGGCGGGCTTGTCGACAGGGTAAGCACTCCCGACTATGCGACCTCTGTCGGGCTCATCCTTTATGGGTTCGACCGATGGCAGGAGCATGGCATGACCGAAGATAAAAAGAAAGGCCTATGGGCCAGGGTTCGGGACTGGCTCAAAGAATCATAGGAGGCAAAATGAGCGAGGAAGTCTTAAGCAAACTCAAGTTTCATCTCGTCGAAGAGTGTATTGGCGCCAAAATCAAGGTCATCGGCATCGGGGGCGGCGGCGGCAACGCCGTTAATCGGATGATCGAAACGGGAATCGAGGGCGTCGAGTTCATTGCCGTCAACACAGACGTCCAGGCCCTCAACAACAACCGTGCTGGCACAAAAATCCAGATCGGCAGCCAGGTGACCAAAGGGCTTGGTTCGGGGGGCCGGCCGGAGATAGGCAAACAAGCGGCCATGGAGGACACGGAGAAATTGATCGAGCTCATCCAGGGCGCGGACATGGTCTTCCTGACCACGGGGCTGGGCGGAGGAACGGGAACGGGAGCAACTCCCGTCCTGGCCAACCTGGCTTCGGAGATGGATATCCTGGCTATTGCCATCGTCACTTTGCCTTTCGAGTTCGAGGGTCGAGTCCGGGCCAGACAGGCCGAGGAGGGGCTCAAGGAGTTGAAGGGCGCGGTGGACACCGTCATCTCCATCCCCAACGAGCGCCTTCTCCAGACGGTCAACCTGGATACTTCCATCCAGGATGCCTTCAAGATGGCCGATGATATCCTCCGCCAGGCCGTCCAGGGCATCTCCGACCTCATCACCAAACCGGGGCTCATCAACCTCGACTTTGCCGACGTGAAATCCATCATGAAGGGAATGGGCATGGCCTTCATGGGAACCGGTCTCGCCTCTGGAGAGAACAGAGCCATTGATGCGGCTCAGAAAGCGATCTCCAGTCCCCTGCTCGTCGACACGTCTATCGAGGGCGCCCGGGGTGTTCTCATCAACATTACGGGCGGCAAGGATTTGACTCTCCACGAGGTGTCCAAGGCTTCTCAACTCATCCACCGGCTTGCTCACCCTGACGCCAACATCATCTTCGGCACGGTCATCGACAGCGCCATGAAAGAGATGGTCAAAGTCACCGTCATCGCCACCGGTTTTGATTCGAAAGCCGAAAAAGAAATGGAAGCAGCCGAAGAATATCCGCATCCTCGCCGCGCCACCCCGCCTCCTTTCCAGGTCCAAACAGACACGCCCACATTCATCTTCGAGCCAAAGGGGAGCCCGGCCCTGTGGGAGCCGCCAGCCTGGGAAAAGCGGTACGAGCCTTACGAAACGCCGACCTTTATCCGGCGAAGCCGCCAATCCTCGCTCAGAAAAACGCCCCATGACCTGGGCTGATTTAATCGTCGCCAACTGTCGCCAGCTCCTGACTCTGGCCGGTCCGGCGCCGCGTCGGAAAAAAGGACTCCGCGACCTCGGGCTTGTCGAAAAGGCTTGGATTGCCTCCTCGAAAGGCCGCATCACCTTTGTCGGCAAAGAACGGGACTTCAAGCGCGCGGTCAGGGTGGCCGAAAAGGCAGTCTGGGTCGACGCCTCGGAAATGGTCGGCCTGCCCGGATTTATCGACTCCCACACCCATCTCCCCTTTGCCGGGAGCCGGGTGGAGGAATTCAAATTAAGGCTCAAAGGCTATACTTACGAGGAACTCTCCAGGCGAGGCATGGGCATCCAAACTACTGTCCGGGCCACCCGCCGGGCTGAGAAGGATGAGCTCGTCTCGCTCTGTCTCGACAGGCTCGATAAGATGCTCCTTCATGGAGCGACAACCGTCGAGGCCAAGAGTGGCTACGGGCTGAACCTGGCCGATGAAATCAAGCAGCTTGAAGCGCTGGCTGAAGCCCGAAAAAGGCATCCCGTGGACATCGTCCCCACCTTCATGGGTGCCCATGAAGTTCCGCCTGAATACAGAAGAAGAAAGAAAGCCTACGTGGACCTCCTCGTCCGGAGCGTGCTGCCTGAAGTGAAAAAGAGAAACCTGGCCGAGTTCTTTGATGTCTTTTGCGAGGAGGGTGTTTTTTCCGTGGCTGAAACCAGGTATCTCGCCGAGCAAGCGCGGCGGGCCGGGTTCAAGCTCCGCCTTCATGCCGATGAGTTTACGCCGCTCGGCGGAGCTGAGCTGGCCGCCGATTTGGGTGCAGCTTCGGCCGACCATTTGATCCATATCACACCCAAGGGAATCCGCAAATTGGCCCGAAGTGAAACCGTGGCCACGCTTTTGCCCGGTGTGTCCTTCTTCCTCATGATGGAGAAAAAAGCTCCAGCTCGAGAGTTGATTGAGGCCGGGGCCATCCTCGCTCTCGCCTCTGATTTTAACCCTGGAAGCTCCCACATCCTGTCCATGCTCGTCGTCGTCCAGCTGGGCGTTTTTCTTCTCCGCTTGACGATCGAGGAAGCCATTTCCGCCGTCACCCTCAATGCCGCTTTTGCTCTGAGGAAGCACAAGGAGGTGGGAAGTCTCGAGCCGGGAAAGAAGATGGACATCCTCCTCTGCGACCTTCCCGACTATGCCTCCCTCGTCTATGAGCTCGGCCCAAACCCCATCCGGTGGGTCATCAAAAACGGCCAGGTCGTCGTCC
>CAYUKK010000031.1:0-17135 GCA_964445305.1 uncultured Eubacteriales bacterium | reverse complement strand
TTGCCGGAGCCCCACAGCGCGACCTGTCAGTTTTTTATCAACCACGTGGATAATGCCTTCCTGAATCACCGAAACAATACACCCGAAGGCTTTGGCTATGCTGTCTTTGGCCGGGTCATCGCCGGCCTGGAGGTGGTCGATGCCATCGCCAACGTTCGGACGGCCACCATCAAGGGTTACGCCGACGCTCCGGTCGAAACGGTGACCATTCTTTCCATCCGCCGGGTTGATGAGACAAGGGAAAAGCCCTAAGCTTCTCGTCTTAAAGAAGTATCGTTAGTTCAAGGGATGGGGAGAAGTAAGTAAAAAATGTATTGACCGTGCCGGGTTCTAAATGTTTCGAGTGTTTGAAAACTTCCCGTGAACGGGGCCCCGGGCTGAGATTTATTTTGCCCTGACAGGGGAAATGAAAGGAGGCAAAAGAATGAACAAGTCCTCGATTCGGCCTCAAAGGCGAATGGTTCAATGGGCTTTGCTCCTCCTCGTCCTGCCTCTTGCTGGCGGCCCATTGAAATTCGACCGGGACGTCATCAAAGCTTACGAATCCATCCAACCCGAGCGTGTCTACGCCGTTTGTAAAGCTCTGGCCTCACCCCAGTTCTCGGGCCGGCTGACTGGCGACAAAGGTTATACCGCTGCGGCCAGGTGGGTAGCCGAACAATTCAAAGCCTGGGGCCTAAAGCCCTTCGACGGGAAAAACGGCTATCTCCAGGCATTCCCCTCCCCTTGCGTCCTCGTCAGGGAAGCTGAAATGGCCCTTTATCTCGAGGAAAAAAACGAAGCGTCCGAGCAGGGTGCACCCAAAGAAATTCCCCTCCAACTGGAGAAGGATTTCCTACCCCTTCTTTTTAGCGACAGTGGGGAGCGGACCGGCGAGCTCGTTTTTGCCGGCTGGGCAATCAGCGCTCCAGAGCTCGGCTATGATGATTACGAAGGAGTTGATGTCCGCCAGAAGTTCGTCCTCTGCTTTCGCGGAACTCCGGATGCATCCCAAAAGCGTTACGAGCCCTACGATGAACACCGGCACCGCATGAGGACAGCCCGAGACAAGGGTGCCCTGGGGATCATCTACATTTATCCGGAATCGGTTTCCAACCCGAACGGGGACTGGCTGGAAGGTTTTACTCCCGCTCTAATCACGGAGCGAGTCGCCGACATGATTTTCAAGGCCAAGGGAGTGACCTCAGCCGATTTGAAAAAGGACCTCAGCACCTATAAAAAACCCCTTTCCTTTGCTCTGCCCGGCAAAATCCGGTTGCGTGTCGAGTCCACCCATGTTGCCGAGGCCATCGGGTATAACGTCGTCGGCTGGGTGGAGGGTTCCGATGCGCGACTGAAGAAAGAGTTTATCGTCATCGGGGGGCATCTCGACCATAACGGCCAGCACGCCGGGCTACTTTTTCCCGGCGCCGACGATAACGCCAGCGGGAGTGCCGTGGTCATGGAAATCGCGGCGGCGTTCGCCAAGCTAAGCCGCAAGCCCAAGCGCTCCGTCATCTTCGTTCTTTTCGGGGGAGAGGAAAAAGGGCTGCAAGGCTCGACCTATTTTGTCGAGCATCCTTTGCCCGGGCTCGAGAAGATGGATGCGATGTTCAATTTCGATATGGTTGGCGCGGGGGATGGAGCTGGCTGCGGCTACAGTGCCGATTTTTCTGACCTCAAATACCTTGTCGAAGCAGCTGACGAGTCGGTCAAAATTCTCAGGCAGACTTATCCCATCCGGGCTGTCGGTGTCCGCGGCTCTGACCACGCCCCTTTCTTTCTCAAAGGCATACCTTGCCTCTCTTTCCACTCCAATGGCCCCCATCTTTATTATCATCAGACAAGGGATACCATCTACCGCATCAACCCCGACATCATGGCTGATATCGCCCGGCTGGCTTTCCTGGCTGCCCTGGCCCGGGCCGACAGGTAAGGCTCCAAAGAAACCCGACGACAATGAGGAACTCGGCTGTCCAAATGAGAATCCAGAGAAAAAACAGCCGCAAGATCGTCGTTATCGCCTTTGCCGGAGCCATCTTTGCGGCGCTCATCATTCTTTCCTTGCCATTTCTGCACCAGAAGGAAGTCCGGCCCGCGGCGGTTCACGTCCCTCTTCCCTCGGCGGAAGCCCCGGCGGCCGTACCCCTCGTCGAATACAAAGAGCGCCTTCGCCCTGGCGACACCGTCGGAAGTCTTCTCTCCAACTACGGTCTCGACCCGAAAAGAATTTATCTTCTTTACGAGGAGGTGAAGCCTGTTTATGACCTCCGATTGATCAAAGCCGGGCAGGAGTTCAGGGTCTATGCGAACGAAGAGGGACAGGTTGTTCGACTCGAGTATGACGTCGACGAGACCAAGTACCTCACGATTTGGCGCGAGGGAGAAAAATTCATACCCTCGTTGGGAACTCATCCTGTTCAAACAGAGGTCAACTTTCTCGGCGGCACCATCGAAGACAATCCCATCCTGGCTTTTAACAAGCTGGGAGAGGGTGATATGCTGGCCCTGGCCTTTTCTGACCTTTTCGCCTGGGATGTGGACTTCTACACCGACTTGCGGCGTGGCGATAGCTTTAAAGTCATTTTCGAGAAGCACTTCCGCCAGGGGAAATTCATCGGTTACGGGAGCATTCTCGCCGCTGAGCTCATCAATCGCGGCCGGAAATTCCAGGCCTTCCGCTATTTGCTCCCCGGAACGCAGAAGGTCGGTTATTACGATGCCGAGGGGAAATCGCTCCAGAAGCAATTCATCAAGTCCCCGATCAAGTGGGCTCGCATCACTTCCCGCTTCAGTCGCCGCCGCCTTCACCCCATTCATCATTTTTATCGAGCCCATTACGGAGTTGACTACGCCGCTCCCATCGGAACTCCCGTCCAGGCGACGGCCGACGGAACCGTGATTTACGTGGGGGCCAACGGCGCTTCAGGTCGAATGGTCAAAATCCGCCACCCCAACGCCTATGAAACCATGTATCTCCACTTGAAGAATTATGGCCCCGGTATAAGAGTCGGCGCGAGGGTCAAGACGGGAGACATCGTGGGTTATGTTGGTTCTTCCGGTGAATCGACCGGCCCCCATCTGGACTACCGGATCACTCTGCGGGGAAGCTACATCAACCCTTTGAGCTGGAAATTTGAGCCCATCGAACCGCTGCCCGAGGATTTCACCGCAGATTTCGGGCGAACCATCGAGCCCTACCGTCTCCTCCTCGAAGACCCCTTCCTCCTCTGCCGGCTGAGGATTTTTTGAACATGAATATTTTTTCTTAATCAGTTGTTTTTCGCCTGTCCGCCGCCCCGCGAACCGCCGTGGGAGCTGCCACTGGGGGAGGCGCTCGAAGAACCAGCTCCGGAGCTCGTCGTGCCTGACGAATGGCCTGCCGACCCTTCCCCACTCCCTCCGCTACCCAGTGAAACGGGGAAGCCCCCAAAGCTGGGCCCCGCCGCTCTCATGTGTGACGAGATGGCCCTCGAAGCCAGACCGAGCTCAGGGCATGAGACTTCGTTTGTCCGGCTGGAATAGGAAATCCGCACGCCCATCTGGATGGCTGTTTTAACATCGGGGTTCCAATCCCGGAATCGAAATGAAGGGGAGAGAGAAGGGGGCGCAAGGTCTCGAGCTACCGGCACTTCTATTTTTCCTCCTGCCTTCACATCCGGTGCAACTTCTGCCGGGCGGGGCGAAGGGGCGATACCTGAAAAATCACTGGGCCGAATTTTTTCGCCCCCCACCTGTCGGCCAAGAGCTCGAAATTCAAGCTCCCCAATGGCTTGACTGCGCTGGATGGTCCTCAAGGCTCCCCGGGAAACAGATAAAGAGTCTTGAGGGGTCGACTCTCTTTCCAGCATTCTCTTGCTTTCCGGCTGCTCGAAGAAACGCTCTATGGAGATAGCCTTTTCTCGCAATCGTGGCGAAGTCAAATCTTCTCTTTTCACCGCCACCGCCTTCCTTGGAATCTCACGGAGAGTGGATAGAACACTGGCATCTGCCCGCTCCAAGGCTTTGAGCGTTGTTTGCAGGACTTTTTTCATCTCCTTGGGGATGGGCGGGGAAACGGTCTTTTTCTTCTGAAGCTGATCCTTCCGAATGGCGTGGAGAACTTCTTCGGGAGCCCTGCCGGGCGGGACATCGGGCTCATATTCCATGCCATAATGAAAAGGGTAACCCATCTGGGGCCAGTAGAAGTAGGCGCCATAATACCAATCAAAGAGAGACCAGGCTCGCCAAAAATAGTACCCAAAATAAAAATCCCAGACTGCCCAGGCGGGTGCGAACATCGAGCCGGGCAGCCATAGCCATCCCTTCTTCGGGTCCCACATCCAGATTCCCAGGTGGTAGGGCACCCAGCCCCATGGCTCCTCGGGTATCCAGAAAAGTTGCCCCTGGTAGACTGTCCAGCTCCCGTAATAAAGGGGATGCCATGTGCCCCATGGATAATAATCATTGTAGTAAGGACGCCAGACATAACCATAAAGAGGATGCCAGAGCCATTCGCCGTAAACATTCCCGTAACGCTGGGCGAAATAGACGACCGCCTTGGGGAGTTTTTCAATGGGCTTCGGCAAGAAGCTCTCCTCGTGGAGGACGCGGAAATTTTCGTTGACGGAAGCATTCCAGGCATGAAAATCAGATTCGCCCGCATAGCTGGCTGGTTTGGCCTGGTGGTCAGGCGTGATGAGCGCTCTTTCCTTGGCCTTGAGCTTGACCTCGAGAAGGTTAGATTTATCTTCGCCGTAGAGGATCTGCGCTTTTCCTTGCTCTACCTGGACATCCGTTCCCTCTTCCGAAGACCGAATCATGGCGATGGCGTGGTGACTCAATTTTATGGCTGCCGAGGGTGTGATGATCTGGAAAATCTCCAGGGAATCGTATTTCTTATACATCACATAGACCTGGCCCTTCGCTAAAAGCAGGTTGGAAATCTTTTTCGCCGTGCTCAGGCTGGGAGCCAGGATGGTTTCAATCTTCAACTCCGTGTCATAATCCAGCCGGACAATCGTCCCGTTATCAAACTGGACTTCGCACCGCCTGGCGTCAGAAGTCTGGATGATATCACCGGGGCCCAGCGGAAGATTAAGGAGGGCCACCTCCGGACGGACCTGTCCCTCTCGAAAGACGACCGGGTCCTTCCCGTCGTGCTTGATCTCGACGTAGCTGATATGACCGAAATAGAAATCCTTGGCGCCGTTTATCATTTTGTAGTTGCCGACCGCCGGCTGGGCGAATAAGAAGCTAAGCGCCAACGCCCCCAAAACGATGATGGCCCTTTGTTTCATGGATATTCTCCTTATCTCTTGCTCATTCCATTTTAATATAAGTGCAAAATTTGTGCCAGCCCAGTGGCTACCTTTATCAACCTATGAACCCCCTTATTCCATCTATTGAAAAAGGAAATTCTATCTCTGGTCAAATCGCTCCGGAGGCGATGCGTAAGAGGCCTGTCCCGAACAGAGGACAATTGTCCCCGTTCAACAAGGGATTTGAGCCATGAGCAACCGCGGCCAAAAACATGCCCAAATGGCTGGATAAAACCTCGTCTTCGCTTATTCTAGTTAACCTATGGGTAAACTATGCTTAGCTCAATTGATAATTATCAATAGGATATTCATATCGCCAATTCTTAAACACAAGAAGCGTCTTTTTCCCGTGACAATAACAAAACCTTCATGGACAATAGGTGAGACAGTGCCAGTCGCCCTAACGCCCGAAGCGGCAGGGATTCCCCACGGGGATGGGTGCCGGGAGAACGGACCAGGGAGGACCCATTCGCACTACATAATTAAAGATGCCCGCTTACGCTTAGCTGTGGTTGACAAGCCGAGCGCTGCTTTCTTAAAATGGGAGAGCTCGCCCTTATCCAATCCTCAAGGAGGAAAAATGAAAATAACCCTTAGTGTCCTCAAGGCCGATATCGGGAGTATCGGGGGTCATATTAAACCAAGCCAAGCCCTGCTTCATGAAGTTAAAAATTATGTTAGCCAAAACGGCAAAAACTTGATAATTGACCATTACATCAGCTCGACAGGGGATGACATCGCCATCCTCTGTACCCATGAGCGCGGCGTGGTCGACGAAAAAATCCACAAGCTGGCCTGGGATGCATTTCTGGCTGGCACGGCGGTGGCTAAAAAACAGGGTCTTTACGGCGCTGGGCAGGATTTGCTCAAGGATTCTTTCAGCGGCAACATCAAGGGAATGGGACCCGCCGTAGCCGAAATAGAGTTCGAGGAAAGACCGAATGAGCCGTTTATTTTCTTTGCCGCCGACAAAACAGACCCCGGCGCCTACAACCTCCCCTTCTATCTTGCCTTCGCCGACCCCATGTATTGCGCCGGTCTTCTCCTCAGTCCGAAGATGAGCGAAGGATTCACGTTTCGCATCATCGACGTTAGCTATACCGAGAAGGATAAGGTCATCGAGCTCCACGCCCCCGAAGAAATCTACGACATTGCCACCCTCCTCCGGGATAATGAAAAATACGTCATCGAGAGCATTTTCTCCCGGAGTACCGGAAACCAAGCTGTGGCCATCTCCACGACGCGGCTCCACAACATCGCTGGAAAATACACGGGGAAGGATGACCCGGTCGCTCTCGTCCGGGTGCAGGGAGAATTCCCCGCCACTGGAGAGGTCTTGGCTCCCTTCCAGATCGGCCACTATGTGGCCGGTTTCATGCGCGGCAGCCATATCGGACCGCTGATGCCCTGCAAGCTCAACACAACCATTTCCTACTTTGATGGCCCTCCCGTCGTTACGGGCGCCGCTTTCAGCGTCAAGGACGGAAACCTCACTGAGCCGGCTGATGTCTTCGACCATCCCTTCTGGGACACGGTGAGAAGCGAGGTAGCGGCCAAAGCCATGGCCATCCGTCGGCAAGGATTTTCTGGCGCGGCCATGCTCCCCTTCAGCGAACTGGAATACGGCGGAGTCGTCGAGAAGCTGGCCAAGCTGGAGAAGAAATTTAAGCTCCGCGACTGAGGCTTCAAACAATGCCCAGGCCGAGAAATCCGTTTCCCACCGTGGATATCATCATCGAAACGAAACGGCCCGACGGAAAACCCGGAATCGTTCTCATTCAAAGGAAAAACCCTCCCTACGGGTGGGCACTCCCCGGCGGTTTTGTCGATTATGGCGAATCGCTCGAAGAGGCGGCCGTGAGGGAGGCTCGAGAAGAGACTTCGCTCGATATCAAGCTCGTTTGCCAGTTTCACACCTACTCGGCACCCGACCGCGACCCGCGTCATCACACCATCTCCACGGTCTATGTCGCCAAAGCCAGAGGAACTCCTAAAGCTCGGGATGACGCCAGGGCAATCGGCATTTTCACCAGAGCGGACCTTCCCCGGCCACTGGCTTTTGACCACGAGAAAATCCTGGCTGATTATTTCAAGACCAGGTTCAAAAAGAAAAAAGCCAGAGCCAAGTGAGGCTGAATGGACGGCGAGAAAAGGGAGAAAAAAGAGCCAAACTCCGACCTCGAGGAGCTCTGCAAAGTCTGGGGCCTGGCCGAAGCAGAAGTCGTCAAGAGCCTGCTGGCGAGCTATGGGATTTATTCCCTTTTCCGCGGCCGGGTCGTCCAATCCGTCCATGCTTTTTCTACTGACGGCCTGGGGGAAATCAAGATTCTCGTTTCAAAAAAAGACTACGAAGCAGCAAAAAAAATTCTGGCCGACCGTTTTCCTCTGGAAAAAGCCGAAGAGGAATGAGCCTTCACCCACATTTTTTTGAGGCAACCTTCCTTCTTCTCCACTACATGTAGATAGTCAATAAATCATTAAATTTTTTTCCATTTTAGGCTTGACATTTAAACTTTTCTTCCCTATATTGGCAGCAAATGGGATAAAACGGGAAAAAATGGGAAACTTGTTGATAGGAAGTTATACAGCCAAGATGGATAAGAGCGGCCGCATCAAGATTCCGGAGAAATTCCGGGCCGCCATCGAAGAAGATTTTGGCAAGGAAGTTTTCATCACTTCCCTGACCGATGAAGCTATCCAAATTTATCCTCTGCCTGTCTGGGAGCAACTCACCGGGGTGGCCAAGGAAGGGGCTCTCCATCTCCGACCCGATGTGAGAAATTTTCTGCTTCGGGTCAACCGGAGGGGCGTCCGGAACGAAATCGATTCGAAGGGCCGCGTTCTCATCAATTCGCAATTACGGGGATTGGCCCAGCTCAACGACGAAGTCGAAGTCATCGGCCTAAACAACCACCTGGAAATTTGGAACAAAGAGAAACTGGACGAGAAGCTCGAAAAGAGGCCACTCACCGACAGGGATTTTGAGAGCATCGCCAGTCTCATTCCCCGTGGAAAACCGGAATGAGCGCTCGCGGACATGTTCCTGTCCTGCTTGAGGAAGTTATGGAGCTGCTGGACATCCATAGGGAAGGCGTCTACATCGATGCGACCCTGGGACTGGGCGGCCATGCCCTCGAAATCCTCCGACAGAACCCAAGGGCGACCCTCATTGGCCTCGACATCGACGAACAATCCTTGACCGAGGCCCAAAAAAGACTGGCTCCTTTCCGTGACAGGGTTCGACTCTTCCATGCCGACTACCGCTTCCTTCCCGACCTCGACCTCGATTTCTCCTCCGTCCGGGGAGTGCTCTTCGACCTGGGGCTTTCCTCATTTCAGTTAGATTCTCCAGAGCGGGGCTTCAGCTTTAACCTGGAAGGACCGCTGGACATGCGCATGGATACCCGAAACAAAACCACCGCCTACAAGGTCATCCATACTTATTCTGAACCCAAGCTCCGTTGGCTCTTCCGAGAGTATGGGGAACTCAAGCAGGCCCGGCAGCTGGCTGACGCCATCGTCACCAGGCGGAAGGCCAAGAAAATCGAGACGACGACCGAGCTCCGCCTCCTCGTCGAAGAGGTCTGCCGCTGGATTCCCCAAAAAGGCAAGATCCACCCCGCGGCAAAAGTCTTCCAAGCACTCCGGATTGAAGTCAACAACGAACTCGCTGGCTTGGGCGAGTTGCTCGAAGCCTTAACCAAGAAAATTTGCCCCGGGGCTCGCCTAGCTATCATCTCCTTCCATTCACTGGAAGATAGAATCGCCAAGCAGACTTTGGCCCACTTGGCTTGCCCAAACGATCATCCGCTTCTCCGTATCGTCACCCGGAAACCAGTCACCCCGACCGAGCAAGAAATGGCTGCCAATCCCAGGTCCAGGTCGGCCAAGCTTAGGGTAGCGGAGAGACTCTGATGGTTCGAAGACGCTACGAAAAAAAGGAAATCGTGCTCCTCGTCATCTGTTTGCTCCTGGCTATCAGTTTCCTGACGTTTTACGTCTGGCATCAGGCTGCCCTCATCAGCCTGGGCTACCAGACAACCCGGTTGGAAGAAAAAATCTCTCAGTTGGAAGAGGAGATTCGCGGCCTTGAAATCCAAAAGGCTTCTCTTTTGTCCCTGGAAAAGGTGGAACGCATTGCCCGCGAAAAGCTTGGCCTTAGCGAACCAAAGAAGAACCAGATCGTCTATCAAGATTTTAGAGTGATCATCGATGATGACTGACCTGAGCTCCTCCTACCAGAAAAGGATCCGCCGCAAGACTATCCTTCTCGCTTCCTTCTTGTTCCTGTGGTTTATTGGTCTCACTCTGCGGTTGATCCAACTGCAAGTGATCGAGCACAGCCAGCTGCGAGCGGCGGCCATCCGTCAGAACGAACTGAGGTCCAAGATTATTCCGGAACGGGGGACAATCTACGACCGGCGGGGTAAAATCCTGGCCCGGAGTTTCCCCGCTCCCTCCATCTCCTTCATCCCGTCCGAGGAGGAGACACTCGAGCAACGGCTGATGAAAATCCAAAAAATAAAAAAAATTCTCGACCTTTCTGATGCCGAAATCCAGAAAATCAGCGCGCGACTGCAAAAGGGAGAAACGTTCATCTGGATCAAGAGAAAAATCGACCCCGACAAAGCTGCCGCCGTCAGGAACTTGAACCTCAGCGAAATCTACATCCAGGAAGAAAACAAACGTTTCTATCCGCTTGGCCGGCTGGCTGCCCACGTCCTCGGCGGGGTGAACATCGACGAGGTCGGGGTGAGCGGAGTGGAGCTCCAGTACGATGCTCGGCTCAAGGGTGTGGCCGGGGAAGGCCTCTACCTTCGCGACGCCAAGAAGAGGCGTTATCACCGCGAAATCCTGAAGCCTCCTCAACCTGGCCAGGACCTCATCCTGAGCATCGATGAAACCATCCAATATATCGCCCAGCGGGAGCTGGGAAGGGCGGTCAAGGAACATGAGGCCGATTGGGGCACCGTTATCGTCTCCCATCCTTCTTCAGGCGAGATTCTGGCCATGGCCACCTGTCCGGATTATGACCCCAATGATTTTTCGTCCGCCCAACCCGAGGAGAAACGCAATCGAGCCGTCCAGTACAATTTTGAGCCAGGTTCAACCTTCAAGATCATCACCGCCGCGGCAGCACGCCAGTTCGGTCTCGTCCAGTTCACCGACATTTTCGACTGCAGCGATGGCAAGATCAAAGTGGCTGGCTGGACCATCAGTGACCATAAGAAAATGGGCGTTTTGAGCTTCAGCGATGTCATCATCCATTCCTCCAACGTCGGAACGGCGCTCATCGGTCAGCGCATTGGCCCCGAGCATCTCTTTCAAACGATGAAGACCTTCAAATTTGGCCAGAAAACAGGCATTGACCTTCCTGGCGAAGAGGCGGGTATTTTCCATCCTTTCGACCGATGGAGCCGCTCCTCGCTCGTTTCCCACTCCATTGGCTACGGGATTTCCGTCACCGCTATCCAAGTCCTCCAGGCCATGAACGCTCTGGCTAACGGTGGAGTTCTTGTGCGGCCACGAGTGGCGAGGGAGACGCTCGACCTTCTCCCCTCTCTCCAGGCCAGCCCTTCGTCCGGAGAAAGAATCCTTTCCCAAGAAATCGTGGCTGAGCTTATCGACAGAGTCTTCACCCGAGTTGTCCTCGAGGGCACAGGCAAGGAAGCGCAAATCGAGGGCTTCGCGGTGGCTGGCAAGACCGGCACAGCCCAGAAAATCGACCCATCGACAGGCACCTATTCTTCCCAAAAACACCTGGCTTCCTTCGTCGGCTTTGTCCCGGCGGAAGAGCCGTTGATTTCGATCATCGTCGTTATCGACGAGCCCAAGGCAGGGCTGCACTATGGGGGGCAGGTGGCGGCGCCTGTTTTTAGAGAGATTGCCCGGCGCGTTCTTCTCTACCTTGGCGAGACGCCGCGATTCCAACCACAGAAAAGAATCGTCACGGCCCAGCTTCGGGAGTCTATAGCAAGATGAAACTGGAAGAAGTCCTCCATCAAATCCCTGGTTTGAGAATCGAGGGCAGCTCCCAACTGGAAGTAACTGGATTAACCTACTCCTCGACTCTAGTTCAACCCGGGTTCCTTTTTGCCGCCCTTCCCGGGAAGAAAACGGACGGCCACCGGTTCATCGGCGAAGCGCTTTCTCGAGGTGCCCATGCCATTCTCTCGGAGAGGCCGCGGCCCGTCGAAATAAAGGCCACCTGGATTGAAGCGATCGACCCCAGGGAAGCTCTGGCTCTGGCCGCGGCTAACTTTTATCGCCACCCCTCCCTGCGGATGAAAATCATCGGCGTCACGGGGACGAAGGGCAAGACGACCTTTACCTATCTCCTCGAGGCCATCCTGCGGCGAGCTGGAGCCAGGCCTGCTGTCATCGGAACAATCAACTACCGCTGGCCCGGTCAGCTTATTCCAGCCCAAAGGACAACTCCCGAGGCGCCCGACCTCGAGAGGATGATGGCCGAGATGGTTTCTGCTGGCACAACCCACTGTGTCCTCGAAGTTTCCTCCCATGCTCTCGACCTCAAGCGGGTCTGGGGCGTCCACTTTGATGTGGCCGTATTCACCAACTTGAGCCCCGAACATCTCGATTATCATGCGACGATGGAGGACTATTTCAATTCCAAAAAAAAGCTCTTCTTTCTAAACCGGAAGAAGCGCACAGCCGTTGTCAACCTCGACGATGCCTGGGGAAAAAAGCTCATCCTCGAGCTTCCTCTGACCACCGTCTCTTTCGGTCTGGAGCCGGCAGCCATCGTCCGCGGCCAGAACTGGAAGTTCACCGAAAAAGGAATCAAGGCAGAAATCGTTTTTCCGGGAGGGTTGATAAAAGTTTGCTCACCCCTCCTTGGCCAGCACAACTTCTATAACATCCTTGCTGCTGCGGCAACCGGTTTGGCCCTCAACATCCCTCCCCCAGCGATTGAAGCCGGTATTTCTGACCTCAGGGGCGTTCCTGGAAGAATGGAAAAGATATCCAACAACCTTGGTTTTGACGTGTTTGTCGACTACGCCCATACCGACACCGCTCTGCAAAGCTTTCTTCAGTCTTTCCGGGATATGAAACCACGACGCATCCTCCTTGTCTTCGGAGCGGGCGGCGATCGAGACCGAGGCAAGAGACCAAAGATGGGCGAAGTGGCTGCCCGCCTGGCGGATTGGACCTACTTGACGTCTGACAACCCCCGCTCCGAAGACCCCCTGGCCATCCTGTCTGAAATCGAAGAGGGGTTTTCTCGCCTAAAATCGCGTGCCTATACCGTCATCCCCGACCGGCGCGAAGCCATCCAAACGGCCCTCAACGATGCTCAGCCGGGGGATGTCGTCTGCATTGCCGGCAAAGGCCATGAGAATACTCAAGTTTTCAAGGACAGGACAATCCCCTTCGACGACGCCGAAACGGCGCGCTCGATTCTAAGATCCCTGGAGAGAAGAGTTGATGGCTGAACTGCGTCTGGACCAGATTGCGAAGAGGACCAGGGGGCGGATTGTCCAGGGGGATTCTTCAATTGTCTTCTCTCGATTCAACATCGACTCCCGGCGGACGCAGCCGGGCGAGCTCTTTTTTGCGCTCGTGGCCAGACGGGATGGCCACGATTTTGTGGGCGACGCTCACGCCCGGGGAGCGGCCGGCGCGGTGATCTCAAAAGACATTTCCTATCGCCGTCCGGACTTCAGTCTTATCCGAGTCGATGATACCACCGTAGCTTTGCAGGAACTCGCTCAGTCCGTTCTGGCTGACCAGCCAGTAAAAGTTGTCGGGATTACGGGCAGCATCGGGAAGACAACAACGAAGGAGTTCACGGCCAGTTTGCTCGGTCAAGAATTGCGGGTGCTCAAATCCGAGGCCAATTACAACAATTTATTGGGTCTGGCCCTCTCCATTCTCAAGCTCGAGCCTGCCCACGAGGTGGCTGTCCTGGAGATGGGGATGAGCGGCCGCGGTGAAATCCGGGAGCTGACGAAGCTCGCTCCGCCAGATATCGCCGTCATCACCAACGTGAGCCCCGTCCATCTCCAATTCCTCGGCAGCCTCGAAGAAATCGCCAGGGCCAAGAAAGAAATCCTCGAGGGAACAAAGCAGGGCGGGCTGGCCGTTCTCAACGGCGATGACCCGTGGGTCAGCCAAATTGGCCGGGACTGGACAGGGCCAAAGCTGACTTTTGGCTTCGCCGCGACGTGTGACGTCCGGGCCTTAAGAATCGAGAGGAAAGGCTATGAGGGCATGGTTATCGAACTCGCCTTGAAGTCAGCCGGAGAGAAAAGAAAAGTCCATTTCCCCTTCTTCTATGAAGACTATGTCTATAACCTGCTTGCTGCGGTGGGGGTGAGTCAGGCCCTCGGGCTTTCCACCGAGGCCGTTCTCCAGGCTGTCCCCCTTCTCAGGCCATTTGACCGACGGGGCACTCTCCTCGAGCTTCCCTCGTCCATCAAGCTCATCGACGATTCCTACAACTCCAACCCACGGGCCCTCGCTTCGGCCCTCAAGAGTCTGTCTGAACTTCCAGCCCGGCGCAAGGTGGCCGTCCTCGGCGACATGCTCGAGCTGGGAGAAAAAGAAAACGACTTCCACTTCCAGGCCGGGCAGGACGCTGTCCGCTTCGGCTGGAATTTCCTCATCACCGTCGGCGAAAGGAGTCTCCACCTGGCCGAAGGCGCACGTCGCGCCGGCCTGGCTCCCCAGAACATCCGTTCCTTCGCTTCGGCGGAGGAAGCTTCCACAGTCGTTTTTTCTCTACTCAGGGAAGGAGACCTCGTCCTGGTCAAGGGCTCGCGGGCCATGAGCATGGAGCTCATCGTCGAAAGATTGAAGTCTGCCGCGGAGGAAGGATAAGATGCTCTACTGGTTACTCGTCCCACTTCGTGAATACTTCTTTTTCTTCAATGTCTTCCGCTATATCACTGTCCGGACAGCCCTGGCTGGCATCACCGCCCTCCTGGTTAGCTTTATCTTCGGCCCCTGGCTCATCCGGACGATGAAAAAATACCAAATCGGGCAGGAAATCCGACCGGAAGGCCCGCAATCCCACTACGCTAAAAAAGGCACCCCCTCCATGGGCGGAATCCTCATCGTCGGTTCGACCATCATCCCGACCCTTCTCTGGGGAAACCTGGGTAACATTTATGTCTGGCTGGGCATGGTGACCATGGTTAGTTTCGGCGCGGTCGGTTTCTGGGACGATTTCCTGAAAATCCGGCGGCGCCGCTCCCTCGGCCTGAGAGCAAGAAACAAAATCATTATCCAGTCCATCCTCGCAGCGGCCATCGGCCTGGCTCTCCTCTGGATCAGCCATGCCGGCCGCTTCAGCCTCCGGCTGAGCTTCCCTTTCTTCAAGGAATGGGTCCCCTACTTAGGCTGGTTCTATTTGCCCTGGATCATGCTCATTCTCGTCGGCTCTTCTAACGCTGTTAACCTGGCCGACGGGCTGGACGGGCTGGCCATCGGCCTGACGTTCATCAGTGCCGCCGCCCTGACGGCGCTGACTTATATCGCTGGCCACGCCCTTTATTCTACTTACTTGAACATTCCCCGTGTGCCGCTGGCCGCAGAGCTGACGGTGTTTGCCGGAGCCCTCTCGGGCGCGTGCCTCGCTTTTCTTTGGTTTAACTGCCATCCCGCCGAAATCTTCATGGGAGACGTGGGGGCCCTTTCGCTGGGAGCCACACTCGGCTGCCTGGCCATCCTCATCAAGCAGGAATTTCTCCTTTTCCCCGTGGCCGGAGTTTTCATCCTCGAGGCGCTCTCCGTTCTTCTTCAGGTCGGCTATTTCAAGATTACGGGCGGGAAGAGAATCTTTCGCATGGCCCCCCTCCACCACCACTTCGAGCTGAGCGGCTGGCCCGAAGAAAAAGTCGTTGTCCGGTTCTGGATTCTGGCCATCATCTTTGCGCTTTTTAGCTTGACAACTTTGAAGCTGAGATAGAATGGAAATTTCAGGGAAGAGAGTCGTCGTCGTCGGCCTGGGAAAAACCGGTCAGGCCCTCGTTCGGTTTCTCCTGGACCGCGGCGCCCGCGTAACGGTAACTGAGAAAAAGACGGCGGAAGAGCTCGGAAAGAGGGCGAGAAGATGGCAGGAAAAAGGAGTCCGCTTGGAAACGGGCGGGCACCGTTTGTCCACATTCCTTGAGGCTGATTTCATCATTCCCAGCCCGGGCGCAGCGGCGCTACCCGAGCTTGTGGCGGCCCAGAAAAGGGGTGTCAACGTTCTCTCGGAGGTCGAGCTGGCTTACCATTTTCTTCGGGGTCGGATCGTCGGGATTACGGGGACAAACGGGAAATCAACCACCGCCACTCTCGCCCACAAAATCCTCCACGAGGCCGGTAAAAAAGCCTTCCTGGCCGGAAACATCGGCACCCCCCTCATTTCCTTCGCCCAAACCAGCCGGGACGACCACATCTATGTCACAGAAATCTCAAGCTTCCAGCTTGAATACATTGACCGCTTTCGCGTTCCTGTCGCCGTCTTCCTCAACATCTCCGAGAATCATCTCGATTGGCATGGCACTTTCGAGGGTTATTTTGCGGCCAAGAAAAAACTCATCCTTGGCCAGGGGAAGGACGGACTGGCCATCCTCAACCGCGATGATCCGCGGGGGTGGTCCTTGCGCAACGAAGCAAGGGCCAAGATTTATTCTTTCAGCCTCCGGCACGAAGCCGAGCGCGGCTGCTTTGTCGACGGCGGCTCCATTTTCCTCCGGGACAATGAAGAAAGCAGAATCATGCCCGTCTCTGAAATTCGCCTGCCCGGAAGCCACAACCTGGAAAACGTCATGGCTTCTTGCCTCATCGGGCACGTTTTCGGTGTCCCGCCAGCTATGATGCGGCGCTCCATCCGGGGGTTTTCCGGGCTCGAGCATCGTCTGGAGAAAGTCGCCAGCGTGCGCCGTGTCGAGTTCGTCAACGATTCCAAGGCGACGACAGTGGATGCAACGATCAAGGCCCTCCAGAGCTTCGACAAAAGGATTGTTCTCATCCTCGGAGGAAGGGATAAGGGGGCGGATTTCACGCGCCTGCGGAAGCCTGTCCGGGAGAAAGTCAAAAAAATCATCCTCCTCGGAGAGGCCAGGGAAAAAATCAAACATGCCTTGCGAAAAACTGCCCCCATGGAAGAAGTATCCAACCTCAAGAGCGCAGTCCGGTTGGCTTATGAATCGGCTGGCCCTGGAGAGGTAGTCCTTCTTGCGCCGGCCTGCACAAGCTTCGACATGTTCAAGAACTTCGAGGTGCGAGGCCGAGCCTTCAAAAGAGAGGTCTGGCGGTTGACCCAGACGGAAAACGAGAAACGGGTGTAGCATGGAAATCTTCCGGCCGTTCGGGTGCGATAAAACGTTAGCCCTGATTACGCTCGCCCTGCTTGCCGTCGGGTTCATCATGGTCTTTAGCTCTTCCGCTGTCCTGGCCGAGGAAAAGTATCATCAATCCTTATATTTTCTCATCCAGCAGCTTATCGGCGCTGGCGCCGGCCTCGCCGTGCTCCTCTTCCTCCTCACCATCCGGAAACCTTTCTTCCAGAACCCCTTTTTCGTTTCGGGACTGCTTCTTCTCACCCTTTTTCTCCTTGTCCTCTGTTTCCTCATGCCCCCTGTCGCCCGGACCAACCGCTGGGTCCAAATTCTCGACATCCGTTTCCAGCCTTCGGAGCTGGCCAAAATCAGCCTCGTCCTCTTCCTGGCCTTCTACCTGGAGAAAAAAGTCAGTCGCCCGGGGGAGTGGCGGACCCTTCTCCTCCCCGTCTTTGTGATCAGCCTTTTTGTCCTCCTCATCCTCAAGGAACCCGACTTCGGCACCGGCCTGCTCGTTTTTTTCATCTGCATCCTCATGCTCTACCTGGGCGGGGTCAGGCTCCGT
>CAYUKK010000030.1:0-3648 GCA_964445305.1 uncultured Eubacteriales bacterium | reverse complement strand
TAACGTTCTTGGATAACAAAATCCGCTCCGAAAGGCAAGCCCGCCCGGGATTGACAGGAGGATGCCCATGTTATATCTATTGCCTTCCAAGTTTCAATCTTTCAGACATTGCGGAGAATTCATCATGCAACTGAGCGCGCTCGACTGGCTTGTCCTTCTTATTTATTTCCTCATCAGCCTGGGCATTGGAATCTATTACCGTCGCCGCGCCACCCGAAGCGTCAGTGACTTTTTTGTCTCGGGCCGCAACGTGACCTGGTGGTTGGCCGGGACATCGATGGTCGCGACGACGTTCGCGGCTGACACTCCCCTCGCCGTCACCGGTCTTGTCGCCCGCAACGGAATTGCTGGTAACTGGATCTGGTGGAGCATGGCTTTCAGCGGCATGCTGACGGTTTTCTTCTACGCGCGGCTGTGGCGCCGGGCTGGCGTCCTGACTGACATCGAGTTTGCCGAGCTCCGCTATAGCGGCGCGCCGGCCCGCTTCCTGCGCGGTTTTCGAGCCTTCTACCTCGGCCTGCCCATCAACCTCATCATTATGGGCTGGGTTAACCTGGCCATGGTCAAGATCCTCATGATTGTCCTCGGCGTGACGAAATTCCAGGCCCTCCTCATCACCATCGGCGTCATGTTCATCACCGCCTCGATATCCACCCTGGCCGGCCTGTGGGGAGTTCTTGTCACGGATATGTTCCAGTTTATCCTCATCATGGGCATGGTCATCGTCCTGGCCGTCCTGGCTGTGCATCATGTCGGAGGCATAGCGGGACTCGTCCATGGGATTCAGGGGGTGGAGCAAACAAGCGGCGCTACGGGTGAATCTTTTCTCTCCTTTGTCCCGACGCTCGGCTCCGCCTGGATGCCACTCATCACCTTTTTTGTCTATATCGCCGTCAACTGGTGGGCCTCCTGGTATCCGGGAGCTGAACCGGGTGGAGGCGGGTTCATCGCCCAGCGGATCCTGAGCGCCAAGGACGAAAAACACTCCCTCCTGGCCACCCTCTGGTTCAATGTGGCTCATTATGCCCTCCGTCCCTGGCCCTGGATTCTCGTGGCCCTCGTCGCCGTCATTCGCTTCCACGCTGACCCAGCTTTCGCGGCTGACCCGGAATCTGGTTATATCCGGATTGTGCTCGCCGACCTGCCGTCTTCGCTCCGCGGCCTAATGATTGCCGGCTTCTTCGCCGCTTACATGTCGACGATCGCCACCGAGCTCAACTGGGGAGCGAGCTATCTGGTTAACGACCTCTATCGACGCTTTCTCGTGCGGAAAAAAAGCGAGAAGCATTACGTCTTCGTCTCCCAGCTGACCACCATGTCACTCATGATTCTCTCGGCGACGGTGAGTTTTTTCATGGAGTCCATCGCCGACGCCTGGAAATTCATCATCGCTATCGGGGCCGGGACAGGACTCGTCTACCTGCTGCGCTGGTTCTGGTGGCGTGTTAACGCCTGGAGCGAAGTCTCGGCCATGATCGCCGCCTTCGTCACATCCCTCACTCTCCAGTTAGGGTTTGGCCTCAGAGAAAGCGAGCCGCGCGAGTTTGCCTATCTCTGCTTGATCACCGTGGCCGTGACGACGCTCATCTGGCTGAGCGTCACCTTCCTCACTCGGCCGGAGCCGAAGGAAGTTTTACTCCATTTCTACCGGCGGGTCCGGCCCAGCGCTACGCTCTGGGGTCCGATTGCCCGGGAAGCCGTGGACATCGTCCCCGCCAAGGACGGGCTCTTCAACCTCATGGATTGGCTCTGCGGCGTCGTCATGATCTATGGTTTCCTGTTTGGAGCGGGAAACTTCATTTTCGGCCGGCTCGGAGCTGGGCTTCTTTTCTCTTTCCTGGGCTTGGCCTGCGGCGCAGTCATCTACCTCGATTTGAACAAGCGGGGTTGGAAGACGATTACGGATTAGGCTGAAGCTTGAAGCGCAGGTTGGGCCGCGCCAGCACTTCCTTGTTGACGACATGACGGGGCAGACGCCCCTCCAGGCAGGCTTTGACATCATCCATGATCATGAACCGGATGTCCCAGCCTCCCTCCTCCGAATACCAGGCAATATGAGGGCTGAGGATGACGTTGTCCATGCTCAAGAGCTCGGAATCAGGTGGCGGCGGTTCCTTCTCGAAGACATCCAGGCCAGCGCCAGCAATCATCCTCCTTTTCAGAGCCTCGATAAGGTCTTCGGTCTTGATGACCGGCCCGCGCGACGTGTTGACAACGATAGCCGAGGTCTTCATCAAGGCAAATTTCTTGAGGTTGAACATGCCGCGCGTCTCATCCGTCACCGGAACATGGATGGTGATCAAATCCGCTTGCGCCAAAACCTCGTCGAAGGGAGTATGAGAAGTACCCAGCTCGCGGAATCTCTCTGCGGCAAGATAGGGGTCACAGACGAGTGTCTTCACCCCGAACCCTTGCAATTTCTTGAAAACTCGACTGCCGATATTCCCGCAACCGATAATCCCGACCGTCTTGCCGCTTAAACGATAAAGGGGGGCAATCTTTTCCGAACTCCACTGGCCGGTCTGGATCCAATCGCGGAGGATTTCTGCCTGGATTTTTCTCTTCTTATAGGTCTCCAGCATCAACAGAACAGCATGCTCGGCCACATCCTCGCTCGAAGCCGTTCGTTCGTTGGCCAGGATAATCCCGTACTCCGTGGCCGCCTCGACATCGACGTTGTCGTAGCCGATCCCGTGACGGATGATGACTTTCGTCTTTTCCAGGCCAGCCATCACTTCTCGGCTGAACCGGGCCATGTTAACTAAGATGATGTCCGCATCCTTGACATGGCAAACGAGTTCCTCAGCCGGCGCATCCCGGAGCTGATAATATTCAAAACGGAGCCCAAGCTGACGGCACTGGTCTTCTTCCCAGACTAAATCTCGCTCGACGTAATCGGTGATTTTGAACGTGAGCTGCTCCCCCCTCATGGCTCCCGGTTCTCGAAGTGGTAGTAACGAACGATGTATTGTCTCTGGACTTCGAACGACCAGATGGTGTTGCGAAGAAAATCAGCCGCCTTCTCGAACTCCTTGTTCCTGAGCATCTCCACCAGCTGCCGGTGCTCCCGCATGGAGACGTCTTCCCACTCCCGAATGAATTCCTTGGGCCGGGCGAATTCGTAGAGCTTTTTCTTCATGATGTCGATGATGTCAGCAAGAGTTTTGTTTTCAGCCAGGTCGATGTAAGTTCGATGGAAGGCTATGTTCCGCTCGTAGTAGGTGTCGAAATCGCCCTGGTCGAGAGCTTGCTGCATTTCCTCATTAAGCCTCTCCATCCTCTGGATAGGCTTTTCATCCAAGCGCGAAGAAGCGGCGAGAAGGGCCGAGCTTTCCAGGGCACCGATGACCTGGTAGCACTCCTTGAAGTCCTGGAGGTCGAGTTCACTGACGATGACCCCACGCCAGGGTTGGATCCTGACAAAACCCTCGGCTTCGAGCTTGATCAACGCCTCCCGCAGGGGTGTCTTGCTGATGCCAAGCTTCTGAGCCGTCTGCTCCATGTTGATCATTTCCCCCTGCCTGAGCTCCCCTTTCTGCATCTGCTCGCGCAGATAATCGTAAACCAAATTCTTCAATGACCTGTAGCCAAGATCATGTTCTTTTTTCATCGTATTTGGTATAAGTTATATCTTATCGATTGTCAAGA
>CAYUKK010000029.1:0-4069 GCA_964445305.1 uncultured Eubacteriales bacterium | reverse complement strand
GGAGATGCCCATCTTCTCCTTGCCCAAATTTATCTTGAGCAAGAAAAGTACGATGAGGTCATCGCCGAATGCCAAAAGGCGCTCCGGATTGACCCGACCAACCTCGAGGGCTTGAATCTTTATGGGGTAGCTCTGCGACGGGGCGGCCGCATCGACGAGGCGATAGGAATGTACCAGAAAATCCTGGCCCGCCGGCCTGACCACGCCCGTGTGCTATACAATATGGGAATCGCTTATGGCAAAAAAGGGCGGCTCGAAGAAGCTTGCCGCTTCTATCAGAGAGCGCTCGAGCTCAAGCCGAATTTTGCCGAGGCATATTCCAACCTGGGAGAAATTTACATCCGCCAGAACAGGTTGGAGGACGCCGAGGTGGCCTTGAATAAGAGCATCTTAGTTGACCCGGAATTCGCCTCAGCTTATGCCAACCTGGCTGAGGTCGCTTTTAGAAAAAAGGACAAAAAGAAAGCCTTGGAGCTGGCAGAAAAAGCCATGGCTTTAGACCCTGAGCTTCCCGGTGCCTACACGATGAGGGGCAAAGTCTATCACGAAGCCGGCGAGGTCAGGAAAGCCAAGGAAGAATTTAAGAAAGCGCTCTCCCTTAACCCTAAGGATGAAAAAGCCTATTTTAACCTGGGGAATTGTGCTCTGGACGAGGGTCGGTTTGAGGAAGCCAAGTCGATGTTCCGGCAAGCCATCTCCCTCAACCCTCGATTCGGCGAGGCAAGAGCGAGTCTCGGGTATTGCCTTCTCCTTGAGGGCAAAATTGAGGATGCCATCCAGCAGCTCCAGCTCTCCATAGAATGCGGCTCTGAGACAGCGAGCGTGTATCTGAATTTGAGCACCTGCTACATCAAGAAAAGTCAATACGAGGATGCCATGGCCATGGCCCGCCAAGCCCTGGCCCTCGACCCCGCTTCTTCCCTGGCCAGAAACAACCTGGGGATAGCTTATCTTCAAAAAGGAAGGCTTGAGGATGCGGTGGCTGAGTTTGAGGCAGCCCTGGCGCTTGAGCCGAAGAACAAGGAAGCTTTAATCAACCTGGGAAACATTTATTTGGGTCTCGGCGACCTGGAAAAGGCGCGCGATCTGTACCTCAGAGCCCTCAACGTTGACCCGGCTCAGGCTACCATCCACAATAACCTGGCTGTCATTTACTTCAAAGCAGGGGATTATCGGCGCGCCTGGGATCACGCTCAGAAAGCGGAAGCTCTCGGCCTCAAGCTCCACCCGGATTTTTTAAGAGAATTGAAAAAGAGAGTCAGTTCGCGAAATAGCCCAGCCGATGCTGCACGGTATAGAGCGGGTTTTTTACCGTTACCTTGATGTTCTTGAACTGGTTATCTTTCTGATAATTCTTGGGAGAATAATAGAGGAGATAATAGGTCGAAGCGTTTTCCGTGGCGTTCTTGAACCCTGCGGCGGGGTTCTGGGAGTTATCGACATAGCCTCCTGTGGCCCGGGCCACCTGGCTGAAAGCTTTAAAGATGTCTTCCGACTGCTCCCGCATGACCACGCCCGAAACATAATCCGGACTCTTGTTCATAAAAATGAAATTGAAATTGATGGAGGAATCGGCGAAAGCCTTCTTAAGCAGTTCCGTGTTGAGGGAGAGGTCGCGGGTATAAAGCTGGAAGAGGTCCTGAAGGTCGCTTATGATATTGGGGAATTCTTGATAAGTGCTTTGGAGCGTATTGAGAACCGCAGAAGAGATCTCCGGTCGAAATTCCCTCTGGTAGATCAAGAAAACTTGCTTCTGGCCTTCGATTCTTCTGAGAGCGTAAGCGAAGCGGATGATCTTCTTTTCATCCAGGAGGCGTTGCTCCTCCATTCTCGCGGCTGTTTCCTTATATCGGTTGAGCATGAATTCTATTCCGCTTAGGGAGGCGGAAGAAGAATCGTCTTCGATGTTGGCCATGGGGCTTGTGCCCGAGATATTGCCGACAATTCTTTTCAAGTCTTTGAGAAGGCTGTTGTATTCGGTGTTCCCCGTCTTGATGTCTTTCTTGAGCAAGCTGTTCATCTCCTCGGCCAGCGTTTTTTTGGGCTTGGTGGCCAAGGCTTGGGGAGAAAGGCTGTAGTTTTTCATCGGCGTCTGGAGAACCAGGGAGTCTCCTGGAAAGAGCACATGCTCGAAGAGATAATCAATCATCTCGGCGAGTTTCGGGTTGTAATCGGTCATCTGGAAAAGGAGATAAAAATTGCGCGCCGTGCGAGGAGAAAATTCACCCCGGCCTTCTTTTCTTTCAATGTTGGTATTCCTGACGAGGTAGAGAGCTTGGATATCCTGGGGAACTCCTTCCTCGAGGAGCTCAAAGTCGGCCACCGTGAGGTTATCGACGAAGTTGTCCCCGTCGAGAACACGAACGGGGACCGTGATGTTAGTCACCATGACCTCGACCTGCTCCTGACCCTCTGCCAAACCGGCGAGCAGGAAAGCGAAGCCAGCCAGGAAGCTTAAGACAAAGAATTTTTTCATCCCGTCACCCTTTTTTATCCTGTGAACTTTTTTCTTTTTTCCTTCTCTTTATACGCCGTAGCGAGCCCAAGCGTTGCCCCCTAACGGATGAAATAGCCAGTCCGGTAGACAACTCGCACGCCTTCTCTTTTCACCCGGACAACGATGTGACGGAAATTCTTGTCTGTGTCGCTCATGCTGGACGGCGTGTAGTAGAGAAGATAATAGTTTTCCGCCGCTTCCAAAGCGTTGCGGAACATCGTGGCCGGGTTGGAGGCGCTTTCAAAATAGCCCCCCGTGGCGGCCGTCATTTCCCGGAAAGCGTTAAAGACATCCTCAGACCTTTCCTCGAAATAAACGCCGGATACCTCAGGACGGGGCGTGGTGATGAAAAGAAAATGGATGGCTGTCGAGGCGTCGGCATAAGCTTGCTTTACCCGTTCGATGTCAAGGCTTATCTCGCGTTCGCGGAACCTGGAAGCGTTTGTCAATGTCTGATAAACATAAGGATTATCCTGGTAAATCTCGGAATATTCGAGGATAATCTTGGGGTCGACCTGAGGGATGTACTCTCTCTGGTAGAAAAGAAAGACATACTTCTGCCCGTCCTCGCGAGCGAGATGATGGGCGAAGTCCAGCATCTTCATCTGGCTAACCGTCTGGAGAGTGTTGAGCTTTTCCAGGAGGGTACCATAAAAAAGGAGAGCCTCCTCGAGTTGCATGCCCTGAAGTGCAGAAGAGGATGCACCGTCCTGTTCCTTGATTTCTATAGGCCGGGAAAGACTTCCTGCCTTAATCCCGGCCGAGAGGGTTTTGGCCAGCTCAGTCAAGCTGGCCATGACGCTCCGGAACTCGGCGTTGCCTTCCTGGCAGTCTTTTCGGATGAGCCCTCTGAGCTCGGCGGCAATGGCCGGCCGAGGTTTGACTTGAAGCGCCTGGTCCTTGAGACGATAGGTCTTCACGGGCGTGATGATGACAAGGTGGTCTCCCGGGATGAGGATATTCTGACAGAAGTAATCGACCGCCTCTTCAATCTTGGGGACATAGTCGGTGATTTCGAAAAAGAGGTAAAAATGCCGGGATGTCTCGGGGATGTATTTCTTCCTTTCTTCCCGCCTCTGGATCATCCTTTTATTGACCAGATAGCAGGCTTCGACCTTCTGGGGAATTCCGTCTTCGAGGAGCTCAAAGTCGGCGATGGTCAGGTCATCGACGAATGTTGTACCCTTAAAGACACGGACGGGCACTTCGACATTGATGACCAGGGCTTGCTCGGTGAACGATTGCTGGGGATGACCCGGCCAGGCCCCGAGCATGAAGAGGGAGAGAAAAAACAACCAACTCATTCTCATAGCCCGACTCCTCGATCTGGGAACGAGAGAAGAACCTTCTCCCAAAACCCAGGGATTCTTCTGCTCTCAATTTCATATCATATCACTATTGCCGTAAGACAGCAAGTTCCATGCCAAGCCCGCAGCGATTCCGCAACTTCCTCAGGAAGAGCGGCTTAAGAGGGGAAAACACGGCCTATTGCTTTTAGCAGATTCGCAGACCGTCGAGATTTTTGGCCCAAAAGGGGCATTTTTGGCTCAAAAATTGAGTCCAAGCTAGACT
>CAYUKK010000028.1:0-6791 GCA_964445305.1 uncultured Eubacteriales bacterium | reverse complement strand
GATCAAAGCCAAGCCCGAGGACTTCCTCGTTGAGGAAATGGCCAATTTGCCCCTCAAGAGCCGGGGTCCGCATCGGGTTTATCTTCTCCGCAAGTCCGGCTGGAACACGACCGACCTCATCCACTATCTGTCTCGCTCTCTCTCCCTCCCCCTCCCATCCTTCTCTTACGGCGGCCGAAAGGACAGACACGGGGTGACGACACAGTTCATCACCATCCAGAGCCAGGCTGATTACAGCCGCCTGGGAAAAGATTTTGTCCTCGAATCCAGAGGGTTCATGGACCGGCCCATGGGCCCCGACCTGATCACGGGCAATGCGTTCACCATCACGCTGAGGAACCTTCAAGACCTGGCCCCCGTGGAGAGGAACATCGAGGAAGTCCACAAATCGGGCTTCCCCAATTTTTTTGATGACCAGCGCTTCCGGAGCTACGACCCGGCGAGGGGCTTTTTTGCTGAGAAGATTCTGAGGCGCCATTGGAATGGTGCCCTCCAGGTTTTCCTGACCAGCGCCGGGGCTGAGGACGGAAAAAAGGAGAGGGCTCGCCGGGAGGCGATTTTTAAAGACTGGAAAAACTGGTCCGCCTGCCTGAGCCACGCCGCCAATCCCTTAGAAAACAAGATCTTCACCCATCTCGTCGAGAAGCCGAAGGATTTCCGCACCGCCCTCCACTTCCTGCCGGTCGAAGAAGTCTCCATGTTTTTCTCCGCTTTCCAATCCCACCTCTGGAATGAGCTTCTCCGGAAAGTTATCCGGATCAAAGTCCACGAGACCATCGAAGTCCCGGGGGTCGAAGGAAGCTATCTTTTCTGGCCAAAGCTCGACGAGGAAACCCTCTCCTATTTGCGTGACCTTGAAATCCCCACCGCCGCGGCCAAAGTCGAGTTTTCCGATAGATTTACTCAAATGCTGTATGAAGAAATCCTGCGGGAAAAAAACCTCCAGCCCGGCCGGTTCCGGACGAAGGAGCTGCGCCGCGTCTATTTCCGCTCCTTCCCCCGAAAGGCTCTCCTCTTCCCCGATGGCTTCACCATTAAGGCTAAAAACGAAGACGAACTCCATCCCGGCCGAAAAAAAATAACCCTCGCCTTCTCGCTTCCCCGGGGCGCCTACGCAACCATGCTCATCAAACGCATCAGCTTGACCGTATAACTAACGTGGAGGCGCTTCTAACGGCCACTGAGCCATCGGCTGAGAGCCAAATTCTATAATCTGAATTCGTGGTTCAGGCAGGATTCGTCCATCCCGTCTTTCGGTAACACCTTACGTGGTTGAATGCGGATTGTTGACATGGGTTCGCCGTTGAGGCTATATTCATCGGGACTGGAAATGACCGTTGTGGAAAGGAGCAAGCAGCGCCTTCGTATCCGCCGGCTCAGAAGCCACGCCGAATTCGACCGCCTTCTGGCCATTCAAAAAGAGGTCTGGAAGCACGAGGATATCGACCTCACCCCCACCCATCAGTTCTGTATCACGTCGCGGATGGGTGCCATCCTCCTGGGCGCTTTTGTCGGCGAGGAACTCGCCGGGTTCGTCTACTCCTTCCCGGCCGTCTTCCGGAACAAGCTCCGTCAACATTCCCACCTCCTGGCCGTTCTCCCCGAATACCAGGGGCTCGGCATCGGGAAGAAACTAAAGTGGGCGCAGCGAGAGTGGGCCCTGAAGCTCGGCTACGACCTCATCACCTGGACCTTTGACCCCCTGGTGGCGCGAAACGCCAACCTCAACCTCCACACCCTCGGCGCCATCACGCGAACCTACTGGCCAAACTTTTACGGCATGACTTCCTCCCTGACGCACGGCCGGAGTATCCCGACCGACCGATTCCTGGTGGAGTGGCCGATCAAGACAAGCCGCGTCGAGAAACGCCGGAGGGAGGAGTTCGAAACCTACGATGAAAAGTCGCTTCCCCGGGCCCTGGAGAGGGACACAAGACGAAAAGATGTTTGGCCGGGCAAGGCGAGGCGCATCGGCGAGGAGAAAATTATCCTCGTCGAAATCCCGCCTGAGATAAACGCCGGTCAGATGAGCGTGGCCTCTGTCGCGGCCTGGCAAGCCAGCCTCCGTCGGGTTATGCGCGGCCATTTCCAGCACGGCTATGCCGCTGTCGATTTCCTTTACGGCGAGCGCTGTTTTTATGTCCTCAAGAAGCTGGGCTAAACCCGACTTGCCCGCTCGAGCCTCTTCATCACCGCAAAAATGAACCCGGCCGAAATGAGGCAGCAGACGACAAGGATGAGCCAGAGGGACCAGAGGGGCACCCGCAACCAGAAATACCCCACGACCGCCACGAGATAGTTGCCGATGGCTGTCGCCGCAAACCAGCCGCCCTGCATCATTCCTTTGTATTTGGGGGGAGCTACCCGCGAGACGAAGGAAATTCCCATCGGGCTGAGAAAGAGCTCGGCGATCGTCAGGAGGAGATAAGTGACAATCAGCCAGGAGACAGAGACAAGATGCTCGGCCGGCGCCACCTGGCCACCGAGTTCCCGGGGACTGGGTAGCCCCACCGAGCCAAAGACAAGGACAAGAAAACCGGCCGCCGTGATGAGCATCCCGATGCCGATTTTCCTCGGTGCTGAAGGCTCTTTGCCCTTTCTATTCAGATAGCCAAAAAGGCCGACGACAACGGGCGTTAAGGCGACGATAAAAAACGGGTTGAAATGCTGGAATTTTTGGGGAGTGAAGGGGTTGACTTGGCCGTAGTTTTGATGCCGCTGGAAAGCGATGAGGCCAAAAACGACGACAGCCAGCCCGCCAAAGAGGCGAGTGAGCGGTCGGGAATTTTTCTTGAGCAAGTAGACGAGCCCGACGATGGTCAGGAAGACGGCCAGCAGGCCGAAGAGGTCGAAGAGCAAGTTGGCCGCTCTGCCAACGCTCGGCACGGTGTAGTCCCGGGCAAAATAGGTCATCGTCACCGCGCTCTGATGGAAGGACATCCAGAAGAAAATGACGACGAGGAAAACAAGCGCGAGAGCGATGAGACGCTCCCTCGTCTGCTGCGGAGTGAGCTCCAGAATTTGCGATTTGAGCTCCGCCGACCTGGCCTTCTGTTTTTCCGTGACGTCGGCATGCCGGTAGTACTTCCGGAATCCCCAGAAAATGAGCATGGACATGATCAGGCTGATACAGGCCACGCCGAACCCGTAATGGTAGGACTTGCTCAACGTGTTGATGTATTTTTCGGAAAACTGACCGAGCGTCTCGAGCGTTACGGCTGGATCCTGGAGTTGAGCGATGGAGAGAAACTCCCCTGTTTCGGCCAGTCGTCCTCTCAGGAAATCGTTGGCCAGGGCGGGGATTCGGGCGTCGTAGGTATAGTGCGAAGTGGCCAGAATCCAGTTGCAGACCTTTTCCGAGGCTGTCGGCGCGAACATCGCCCCGATGTTGATGCCCATGTAGAAAATGTTGAAGGCCCTATCCCGCAAGGCCCCGTAGCGGGGGTCATCATAGAGGTTACCGACGAGGGCCTGGAGGTTGCCCTTGAAAAACCCTGTGCCCAAAGCAATCGTGACCAGCGCGGCGATGACGAGCGGGAAATTCGTCTCCCGGGCGCTCGGCAGGGCCAAAAGAAAATACCCCAGAAACATGACGACCAGGCCAAGGCTGATTGTCTTCCCGTACCCGATCAGCCTGTCGGCGACCATACCGCCAAATAAGGGGAAAAAATAAACGCAAAACAGGAATATGCCATAGACCAGGCTGGATTCCGCGGCATCGAGGCCGTATTTCGCCTGGAGGAAAAGGACGAAAATGCTGATCATGGTGTAGAAACCGAAGCGTTCCCCCATGTTGGCGAAAAAAGCGATGACAAGACCACGTGGATGCCCTTTAAACATGGTTTACCTTCCTCAATGATTCAAGATGGCGCGGCCTAATATAGGAATTCTCGTCGGGCTTGTCAACGGAAAAGAAGGAGGGAGCGTTGACACGACGGTCGCTCAGTCCTATAGTGAAACTCCATGAAGAAAGAGAATGAACCCCGTCTCGATATCGTCCTCGCTTCTCGGTCGCCGCGTCGGCAGGAACTCCTCAAAAAAATTATCCCCCATTTCCGGGTGGCGGCCAGCGATGTCGACGAAGAACAATTCCGGAGTCAAGACCCCGTGTGCTTTGCCCTCCGGGCTGCTCAAGCTAAAGCCATGGACATAGGACAAAGGTATCCTGACTCCATCATCCTGGCGGCGGACACCATCGTTTTTGTGGACGATGAAATAATGGGCAAGCCAAAGGATAGGCTTGAGGCCAAGCGCATGCTGAAGAAGCTTTCCGGCCGGCGGCATCGAGTCGTAACGGCTGTCGCTCTCTTCAAAAAAAATGACCGCCGGCTCCTGACCGGCTACGAAATCAGTGAGGTCCTTTTCAAGCCCTTGAGCGGGGACGAGATAGAAAGCTATCTCGAGACGGGCGATTTCGCTGATAAAGCCGGCGCCTACGCCATCCAGGAAATCGGCGACGCCTTTGTCGCCGAGCTCGAGGGCGATTACCATAACGTCGTTGGCCTCCCCGTGAGGAAAGTGAAGAGACTGCTTCAGCAATTCTTGCGGCCAGAGGTTGAAGCCGAAATCACTGACCTCGCCTTCCCTTCGGGATGGGGCGTAGCGGCTGGCGGCGGGGTCGTCACCTTCATCCCCGGCGCCGTGCCTGGCGACAGGGTTAGAATTGAGGTCGCCGCTAAAAGGAAAAGGTATAACTTCGGGCGGGTTCTCCTCCTCGAGTCTCCCTCGCCTTTCCGGGTCGAGCCTGAGTGCCCTCACTTCGGCGAATGCGGTGGCTGCGCTTTGCAGAACATGGCTTATGGGAAACAACTCGAATTCAAAGAGAACTATGTTCTGCGGACCCTGCGGGCGATCGGCAAAATCAACATCACGGAGACAGAAAAAGACCCCATCGTCGCTTCGCCCGACCTTTATTTTTACCGCAACAAGATGGAATATGCCTTTGGCGGGGAGGAGGGCAAAATTTTCATCGGCCTGCGCGCTCGCACCTCGCCCCTCGATAGATACGAAAAAAAGACCATAGCTATCCAGAAGTGTCCCATTTTCAGCCCGGTAGTGGAAGAAATTTTTCCTCTTGTCGCGGACTTCGCCAGAGAAACAGGCCTCCCCTCTTACAACCCTATCACCCGGAAAGGGTACTTCAGGAACCTTGTCCTGAGGGAGGGAAAAGCGACTGGCGATGTGCTCGCCGTTCTGGTAACGAGGAGCGGCGGCGAGCTCGATATCAGAAAGCTCGCCCGCAAGCTGGAGGATCGCATTCCGGCGTTAAAGAGTTTCTGGTTTACGGAGACAGACCGTGTTTCCGACGTCGTCGATTTTAGCGCCAAAAAGCACATCTCCGGCGAGCTTCATATCGAAGAAAAATTGGCCGGACTCTGTTTTCGGCTCGGCCCGGAGGATTTTTTCCAGCCCAACCCCAAAGCGGCGGAAATCCTCTACCAACGCCTCGTCAAGGAGGCGAAGGAAAGAGGATGCTCGCGCGCGCTCGGGCTATACTGTGGGCCAGGCCCGATTGAGATTTTCCTTTCCCGGGTTGTGCGGGAGGTTGTGGGCATCGACTGCGAACCGTCCAACATTGCCCGGGCCAAGGAAAATTGCCAGGTTAACGGCATCAGTAACTGCTTGTTCCTGGAGGGACGCGTCGAGCGCGTCCTCAGAGGCGGGGATTTCCAGGGATTTGACCTTCTTGTCCTCGACCCCCCTCGCTCTGGACTGAGTGGCCGGGCACTCCAGCAAGTCCTCCGCCTTAACGTTCCGACCATCCTCTATGTCTCCTGCAACCCTACTGCTCTGGCCCGCGACCTGAGCCTTTTTCTGGAGCGGGGCTACAGACTCGACAAAATCACCTGCTTCGATTTTTTCCCTCACACTCCTCACGTCGAGTGTCTGGCTGTTATCGCCAAGCCGTAGAAATTAGCCATCGCCGGAGTTATATTTACTTCTGCCCAAAACTAAAATAAAATCGCCTCGTATATCAACCCGGAGGCCACCATGGAAGCAGTTCTCGAAGTGGAAGGTTTGAAAAAAAACTACGGCCAACTTGAGGCTCTCAAGGGTATTAGCTTTGAGGTTAAGCCGGGAGAAATCTTTGCCCTCATCGGCCCGAACGGCGCGGGAAAGACGACCACCCTCCGTATCGTCGCTACCCTTCTCAGCCCTTCTGGGGGGAAGGTTACTCTTCTCGGCCATGACTTGAAGAAAGAGCCAGAGAAATTCCGTGAAAAAATCAGTTATCTTCCCGAAGAGGCCGGTGCTTACAAGAACCTCAAGGGCATCGATTATCTGAAATTCATGGCCAGGTTCTACGCCGATACCGAGGAGAAGGCCCGGGAATATGTTGACCGCGCCAAATTGATCTCCGATCTGGGGAGCCGAATCAACGAGAAGGCCGGCACCTATTCCAAGGGTATGGTCAGGAAGCTCCTCCTCGGCCGTGCCCTCATGACCCGACCGGAGCTGGCCATCCTCGACGAGCCGACTTCTGGGCTGGACGTTATCAACGCCCTCGAGGTAAGGGAAATCATCAAGAAATTCGCCCGCGAGGGGATTTCCGTCCTCCTCTCCTCGCACAACATGCTCGAAATCGAATTCCTCTCCGACAGGGTCGCTCTCATCGACCAGGGAGTCATCCTCGATTCAGGCACGCCGGTTGAACTCAAAGAAAAGTACCAGGCCCGAAACCTGGAAGAAGTCTTCAGGAGTGCACTCCGATGAAAAAATTCCTCAACCTGCTGACCAAAGAAATCCGCGAACTCATCACCCTCCAGCTCTTCATCTCCCTGCTTTTCACC
>CAYUKK010000027.1:0-2992 GCA_964445305.1 uncultured Eubacteriales bacterium | reverse complement strand
CTGGGTGATTTTAAAGTTTTTCTCGATTGCCTGGCCACTTTCTTGAATTGGCCCGAGCTCGCTTGATCTAAAACAGCTTCCATTCTGTTGAAGACGCCTTAAAAATGGAAATGTCTTTGGCATAGAGGCGAAGGTAGGAGCTCCTATGGCCGAGCATGTCCAGACGGTCACTTCCTACCTTATCTAGTACGTGAAAGACTGGGCTAACGATTATGCCAATATCGAGGCTGATAAGCCAGTAAGCTGGAACCCCTCTTAGAACATGAGTCGGCTCAAGCGGCTAACTAAAAGCTAAAAATGGAGAATTTAAATCCAGGCTTGACATGTTTTTAAGTCAGGGCTTATCATTTTTGATGAGGGGATGAGACACGGCGGGCAGTCGGCCAATACTTCTGGGGGCGGCAAGAATTTTTCTTCCTTCCATCGAGCTTCATCCACTCCGCTACCCTCCAGATGCCAAGCTATTACTGCCGAACGCCGGGCCCTGAGAAACTACGTTCTAAAAATCTTCCTCTTGACCGTCCTGGCTATTCCACTCCTCGCCATGGTCCTCTTTTTTCTTGAAGTGTTCTTTCTCTTTTGGTTCTTTTTGCCGTCCCTTTTTGTCGTTTTTATTTTGATTAGATCAATCTATACCGGCGACACTGTCCTCGATACAATCCGGGATTTACTCACCTTCATCCCGATTCGTTACTCCGAGGGGGAATGGCTCCCCGAACGTAAGCTCCGCGCCACTCATGTTTTGATTCTCATCAACGTCGCCATCCACTATGCTCTTATCGTCTTCGGCCCATCCGTCCGAGAAGCCGTAGTGGAAAATCTCTCCTTTGTTCCAGAAAGGCTCCATCTTTGGAATGTCCCTCTCAGCCTCCTCGCTTCCATGTTCCTCCATGGAGATGCCGGCCATCTGTGGTGGAATATGTTCTTCCTGTGGGTCTTCGGGCTTGTCCTGGAACGCCACATAGGCTGGCGACAATTCACCTTTTTCTACTTGTTGACGGGCGTCTTTTCCGACATCCTATCTACCGCCATCCATATCCTCTTCCTCCAGGAACTGCCGAGCGGCATCGGCGCCTCCGGGGCCATCTCCGGCATCATGGGAGTTTTTGCTGTCCGCCTCTATTTTAGGCGCCTCATTTTTCCCATTCCCATCCTTGGAATTTTCTCTCTTATCCTCCCCCTCAACCTCAAAATCAGAGTGAACTCTCTCTTCATTATCGGGCTTTATTTTATTGGTGATTTATGGGGAGGGATACAAACACTCTTGGGCTCGACAGGCCACATCGACTACTGGGCTCATATCGGAGGGTTGGTGGCCGGCATCATTCTCGCCCTTAGACTGAAGTTTCAGGATACGGCGATACAGGAGATGTACATACAAAAAGCTCTGGGGGCGATTGACAGTGAATTCGACACCGCTGAGGGAGAAAAGCTTCTCCGCCGGGTGCTCGAGCTCAACCCGGAAAGCGAGGAAGCTCTTCTCTTTCTGGCTCGGCAAAAATCGGAGCTCGCGAGGACGGAGGAAGGCCGGGCACTTTACCTCAAGCTCATCCGGCTTCTTCTTGAGACCAAGCCGGAACGAGCGGCCGAAGTGTTCGCAGAATATTTCCCCATCTACCATATTCCCCTCGACCCAGCCTCCCAATACCGGCTTACCGATGTGCTCCAGCGTGCCGGGTGGTCAGATATAGCCGCCCGGGCTCTGGAAGCGCTCGCCGATGACCCGGCGACACCGAGGCCGTGGGGGGAGCGCATCCTCTTCAGGCTTGCTCGCATGCTGGAAGAGCTCCATCTTCCCGAGGCGGCTCGTTTTCGCTATGAGCAACTCCTTGAGCGCTACCCAGATTTCCAGAAGAAATCGCTTGTCCTTTATAGACTCGAGAAGCTGAAGGCAGAATGACAGTTGGACCAGCGGCCGACATTATCTTCGTCAGCCATCGGACGGCGTTATCTTTCAAGCTCCTCAGGAGGCTCTGGCCAGGAAATAATCGGCCACTCGGATGCCGTACTTTTCCGGGTCGAGGCACTTGATGATGGTCCGCTTGAACTTCCCTGTCTCGGCGTCGATGTCAGCGAGGTCGACGACATCGCCATCCACCATTTGCCCGCTCGAGTCAGCGATGATCTTGATTCTTGGCCTCAAATGAAAGGCGGGGTGCGGGTTGGCTTCAAAGACGACGCCAATCTCCCCACTATCCAGAGCCACCAGGGACCCCACCGGATAGGCGCCAATCATGCTGACAAAAGCTCGAAGAAGGATCGAGCTGAACTCCTCGCCGCTTTTCTCCCGCATCTCGTTCAGGGCTTCCTCTCTCGTCAGCGTTCGAGGCCGATAGACACGTTTGGTCGTGATGGCATCGAAATAATCGACAATCTTCACAATTTGGCTAAAGAGGTTGGTGGTCTTTTTCCGCACGTAGCGAGGATACCCGCTCATATCGGCCTTGAGATGATGCTCCAGGGCAACCTGGACGGCTCGAAGCGGCAGGTGCCGCACGCTCTTGAGGTCGACGAGCTTCTCCGCCCCATGCTGGACATGTGTCTCGACCACGGCGCGCTCTTCGTCGGTGAGCTCAGACGGCTTTTCCAGGATTTCCTTGGGTATATCGAGCTTTCCCAGGTCGTGGAGAAAAGCGCTGATGCCCAGGTCGATGAGCTCCTCCCGGGTTAGCCCAAGCCGACGGCCGAGAGCAATGGCCAGGATGCAAACATTAATGGAATGATTGAGCGTGTAATCATCATAGTTCTTGATATTGGTCAGGCCGTAGATGAACGACTCATCATCCAGAATATGATTGAAGATGGACTGCATCCAGCGCTTGACCAAATTGAGGTTGAAAGCAGCGTCCTGTTTCTGTTTCTCGAACACGTCTTTAAGGAGGTAAATGCCGGAGAAATACATGCGGACGGCGCTTTTCTCCCGGCTGACATTGAGCTCGACAGGGGCTATCTTCTCGACAAGGATATGGTCGATACTTTCCGCGTCGATATC
>CAYUKK010000026.1:0-34575 GCA_964445305.1 uncultured Eubacteriales bacterium | reverse complement strand
CGTTGACGTCTTGACAAAATCGACCCCGACCTCGTTGGCGATCCGACAGGCGGCTATTTTCTCCTCGTCATCGAGATAGCAGTTCTCGAAGATAACCTTGACGAGAACCCCGCGCTCGTGGGCCACGGCGGTTACCGCTTCAAGGTCAGCTTTGACATATCCATAATCCCTGCTCTTGAGCTTGCCGATGTTGAGAACGACATCGAGCTCAGAAGCTCCGTTATCGATGGCTTCTCTGGCTTCAGAGACCTTTGTCGCGGTCGTCGTCGTTCCATGGGGGAACCCGATGACCGTCGTTACCCGCACAGAACTTCCCCTCAATAATTCAACCGCCCGACGGACGTCGCAGGGCCGGACGCAAACGCTGGCCACCTTGTATTCAGCTGCCTGACGGCATCCCTCCTCGACCTCCCTTTCGGTGAGAAAAGGTTTGAGGAGGGAGTGGTCAATCATCCCCGCCATTTCCTCATAACTTACCATCATCTCCTCCGACCTTACCCGAGACGCCTACCTTAGATCCCCTCCTAATTCCCTAGGAGGGGTAGGGGTGGTTAATGTATAAAAAACAAAGCTCTCGATAGCGCCTCGGAACGCCGACCCGAGCCTCTACATGCACTCTCCCGATGTTGGATCTAAGACCCATTAATCCCACTTGGAGAATTGGGGGAACAGGCGAGGGGTTTGGGTGAGGAAGCCCGTCGAAGCCTGAGCGGGCATGGTTTCTCGAGCCAAGCGAGAGAAGAGCGAAGGCTGAGTCGGAGCGAGTTTCCTCGCTGGGGAGACGAGCGGGCTGCGGAATCCCAACCCCGAGCCTGGCCGGGGGTGAACCGCGACAGGACCCGTCGGGTCCTTTTATCGGCAAATCATGGTTTCAACGTGGTTGGTGGTATTTCTTGGCGCCGAGCGGTGACCAGAGCCCGTAATTCTCCTCGTGGATGCGGCACTTGCCCTCGGAGGTCCAGTTGAACCCGTAGTTATAGCCGAACCATAAGTATTTATCCCCGCCCCCATTTTCGGTCGTAATAACGTAGCGAGCGGCGACATTGCCAATGCCAAGGACTTTCTCGCCGGGCCGCGTTCCCGGACCCCGATCACCCTTGTTGACATCGAAAGGTATCCATCCGTAAGGCGGCAGATAGACCTCCGTCCAGCGGTGGAAGACATCATCCATGCTCGCATCGTCCCCGCGCAAACTGACCGCCCCGACGTAACGGATGGGCACGCCGAGCGATCGGCACAGGGCGATCATCGTGTAAGAATACTCCGAGCAGGATGCCGTGCCTCGTCGCAGGACCGTCGGGGCAGGATTCCAACCGCCCACGGGCTTGAGGTTGTATTCAAGATGTTCGGCCAGGTACTCGAAAACGCGACGAACAATCCAGTAGGGGTTTTTCTCGCCGCCCGCGACTTTATGAGCCAGCTCCTGGATGTAAGGGTCGGTGAGGCAGTACTTATCGCCGTCCTGAGTGTATTTTTTCTTGATGTCAGCCGGGATATCGTCGAGCGTCCCCACCTTATCCGGGTAAATGAAATACTCGACCGCCGAAATGGTCGCGTCCACTTTCCAGCCCGGCCTGACTGCCGAGTAGCCCTTGAGGTCCTTGTATTCAAAGTGAGCGATTTTCTGGCCCCAGCTGTCCTCGATGACCTCTTTCGGCTGCGGGTCAAATTTTACCGGGCCGATAAGCGTCTGATTATCACGGTCTTCCGGGATGGGAAGGTAGATATCCAGAGTCTTGACCACCCCGGGCCCGTAATTCCGGAATTCCTTGAAGAACTCGAGCGTGAGCTTCTTCTCCTCCCACCGCGACCGGATATCCGAGGAAAAGACCTCAACTTGGTAAATCTCGTCGTTTTCATAGTCCACGTTCCAGAGGGTGCCATTCCCCCAGGCCAGCCCAGCGGGAAAAGGTCCGTAAGAACGAAACGAAGAGAGACACCATCCATCGGCCGGGTTGACGAGATAAATCCTGTCCTCCCCCCTATCAGCCACCCAGAGATATTTTCCGTCGAAAGTGAGGCCAGTCGTCTCTCCGGCCGGCGCCGTAAGCGTCTGGACCATCATCCCGTCGACGGTCGAAACCTTGAGGAGAGTGTCACTCCTGAAGTCAGCAATCCAGAGGTATTCTCCATCCCAGGCAAGGTCACGGGGGTTGGGGCTGTTGGATTCGAGGATGGTAAGAGCACGGCCTGTCGCTGGGTCGAGCTTGTACATCAGCTTTTCCCCCGCATCGATATGCCAGAGATACTTGCCGTCCCAGGCGAGACCTTCAGGATGGTGGCCAGGGGATTCAAAGCTCGAAACAACTGTCCCCTTGGCCGGGTCAATTTTATAAATTCTATCGGTAAAGTCGTCGGCCAACCAGAGGAATTTCCCGTCAGAAGCCAGACCCGTCGGGCACGGCCCCGGCGTCTTGATGACCTTCAGGACTTCGCCCACTTTCCCCCAGGAAGAGATAGTGAAAATAAAGATGAGTCCGATCCTCAAGATGCATTTTTTCATTTGAACCTCCTTCCCATCAAGGAGTATTACAATCCCCCCACCCAAATGTCAATCATGGCCACCCGGCCCCTTTACTCTCTACAGCCCAGCGCCCAGCGGGAGCTCGCTTTTAAGCGGGGGAAAAGTCGGACAAACCTGGGGCGAAACCACCACCTTGACAACGGTCAGACGGATGAGTTAGCTTCTTGGACTGGGTTTCTCATCACTCGTCGCCACGATAAAAATATTATCGAGAAGGGAGAAAGGATGAAGAAAAATCTAAAGAAATCCATCGGGGTGATATTCATTCTTAGCCTCGTTCTTGGGTTTTCAAGATGCGCTCGGGAAAGTGAGGAAAAACTCCTCGGGCCAGCCCTGGCCAGCATCACCGCGGAGGACCTTGCCGCCGACACCCAAATCCTCTCCTCGGACGAGTTCGAGGGCCGGGCGCCCGCTTCTAAGGGCGAAGAAAAAACGGTCGCATTCCTTGAGCAAGAGTTCCGCAAGCTCGGACTCAAACCAGGAAACGGCTCGAGCTTTTTCCAGGAAGTGCCGATGGTCGTCATCACCGCCGACCCCTCGGCCAGGCTCGAGGTCAAGGCAGGTCGAAAGTCCATGTTGTTTGTTTTCAGCGACGATTTTGTGGCCGGCACGCAGCGAGTAGCGGAGAAAATCGAACTCACCGAATCGGACATGGTCTTTGCCGGCCACGGGATTGTCGCGCCCGAGTACAACTGGAACGACTATGAGGGGCTGGATGTGCGAGGCAAGACCGTCGTCGTCCTCATCAACGACCCGGGGTTTGCCACCCAGGACCCCGCCCTCTTTTCTGGCCGAACGATGACCTACTACGGTCGCTGGACTTATAAATACGAGGAGGCAGCGCGACAGGGAGCGGCCGCCCTTTTCATCGTCCACGAGACAGAGCCAGCCGCCTATCCGTGGGGAGTCGTTCAGAATGGCTGGACCGGCCCCCAGTTCAACCTCATCTCGGAGGACAACAACATGTCCCGCTGCGCCGTCGAAGGCTGGATCCAGCTTGAGGTCGCCCGCAATCTCTTCAAAGCGGCGGGAATGGACTTCGACGAGATAAAGACCGCCGCCGCTCGCCCCGGGTTTAAACCCATCCCGCTCGGGCTCAAAGCTTCGCTCACCCTCCAAAACACCGTTAAAAACGTGGTTTCGCGCAACGTCATTGCTCTATTCCCGGGCTCAAAGCGGCCGGACGAAGTCATCATCTACATGGCCCACTGGGACCATTTCGGCGTTAACCCGGCTCTCGAAGGTGACCAAATTTTTAACGGCGCTCTGGATAACGCCACGGGCACGGCAGCCTTGATTGAACTGGCTGAAGCCTTCATTAAACTCAAGCGGCCGCCCCACCGCTCCATCGTCTTCCTTTCCGTTACCGGTGAGGAGCAGGGCCTTCTCGGGTCCGAGTACTACGCCACCCATCCCGTCTTCCCCACCGCCAAGACGGTGGCTGTTATCAACATGGATGCTTTGAATATCTACGGCCCCATGAAGGACATCACCGTTATCGGCTACGGCCTCTCCGAGCTCGACCACTACATCGAGACTGCAGCCAGGGAGCAAGGCCGGACTGTTAACCCCGACCCCACGCCAGAAAAAGGCTCCTATTTCCGCTCCGACCATTTTCCCTTCGCCAAGCAGGGAATACCGGCCATTTACCCGAGCGGCGGCGTCGACAGCGTCGAACACGGCCGAGAATGGACTCTGGCCCTCAAAGAAAAGTACACGGCTGAGAATTACCACAAGCCTTCAGATGAGTTTGACCCGAATTGGGACCTCTCGGGAGCCGTCGATGACCTTCGGCTTCTCTTCAAGGTCGGCTACCGCCTGGCCATGGAATCCGCATTCCCCAACTGGAGAGAAGGGACAGACTATCGGGCCCGACGCGACGAGGATTTAGCCCGGAGCGCCGCCGGGGGCAGAGGAAGACCAGCCTCCAGATAGAAGCTTGACGGCGAGCCGAGCCTGAGCCCGAAGGGTCCTTCTTTTTCCGGCGACCAGGCGGCCGAAGGGCCTGCCCCGCAAAAAAGTCTTGCAATTCTAGAGGAAAATGCGTATATTTTGGCCATCTTAACCTCCGGTTTTTAGGGAGGAGGTAAATTTTTGCAGGTAAGGAGGGCTTATGAAAAAAGGAATTCTGCTTGTCGCTCTGCTGGTGTTTTCTGTCCCTGCTGTCTTTTCGGCCATTCTGACAAACACCAACCAGAGTATCATGTTCTTTCGTTTCCCTTCGCGGAATGCTTCCACGGACCTTGACGCTGTTTACTACAATCCAGCCGGCCTCGTCAGGCTTTCCGACGGCTTCCACATCGCCATCCACAACCAGACCATCTTCCAGGACAAGACGGTGGTCAACTCTTTTCTCCTGCTCAACGACAGTGAATACATGGGTAAAACAAGGGTCCCGGTTTTCCCCAATTTCTACGCCGTCTATAAAAAGAAAGCCGTGGCCATTTCGTTTGGTTTCGGTCCGCTCGCTGGGGGCGGCTCAGCCGATTATGGCGAGGGTCTGCCTTCTTTTGAGGTGCCCGTTTCCGCCATCCCCGCCATGCTCACAGCGGCCGGTCTTCCAACCAACAAGTATTCGGCCGAAATCAGCTTTAAGGGGAGATCCGTCTACTACGGGTTCCAGGTGAACGCTTCCTATGCGATAAGCGACATGGTTTCAGCCGCGTTCGGAATTCGCTATGTCCATGCCGTCAACAAGTACGAAGGCGAAATCAAGAACATCCAGATCAATCCGATATTCCCCGCCCTGGGCTGGACGGGACAGATGCGCTCAGCACCGCAGGCATTCAATACTCTCTACACGGTGACAGGGAATCCCACCTTTCTCTACTATGCCGCCTCGACAGCGGACATGGGCGTTGACGCCAAACAGGTCGGCTCGGGCTTCACGCCAATCGTCGGTCTTCACTTCTCCCCCATGGAGAATCTTAAGGTCGGCCTTCGCTACGAATTCAACACCAAAATCGAGCTGGAAAATCAGCCGACCAGGGACGATGTCGGGATGTTCCCGGCAGGAGAAAAGGAGCGCGCCGACATCCCGCCCACTCTTTCTGTTGGCGCAGACTATCACCTCTCGCCAGCCTTCAGGATCTCCGCTTCCTACTCCCTGTTCATGGAAACGGAGACCAACTGGGAAGACAGGGAAAAGCTCCTCGACGGGAATTCCTATGACCTGGCTTTTGCCCTTGAGTATGACGTGAGCCGAGCTCTAACTTTCAGTGCGGGCTATATTTATACCAAGAGCGGCGCCGGCCAGAAATATCAGACCGACCTGAGCTTTGACCTCGGAGCGAGCACGTTCGGCGCCGGAGCCAGGCTGAGGTTAAGCCCGCGGATGGACATCGACATTGGCGGGGTCTATGTCATTTACACCGATTTCACCAGGAAGAACATCGCCGCCCCCTCGCCGCTTTTACCCACCTACAACGAGACCTACAAGCAGACGACCTATGCTATCGGCATCGGCTTCAACTTCCACCTTTAATGGGCTTGATGGAGGCGGACAACGATAACTTACTCCTGAAAAGCAATAAATTGGGTTCCCTAAAATTCTGCAAACATTAAGAAAACGATGGGGAGGCAGGAGTCCCATGAGGAACTGGACGTGTCATGGGTCTTCGTCCAGTTGCAGCCGATAGATGCCGAGGATGGAGGCGTTTCCGACCTTGATGGCGTGGATTTTCTCGAGCGGAAATTCACCCGGGTAAAGGCTGTAGTTGGTCAGGAAGTATTTGGCCGGGGCTAACCTCTGAGAATCCCGGTAGGCCCGCTCGATGGCCTCCCTTTCCTGCGGCGAGCGGCAAATCCGCCGCAGCTCCTCTTTTTCTTCGGCCGTCATTCGGGAGCGGATGACCAGGTATTTGAAGCGACGGTTGATAAAATACTTGCTCGGGTTGGCCTCGGCGAAGCGAATAAGCTTCCGGTTAAGATTAAGGTAAACCCAGATGGGCAGAAAGGGGGTCAGACGATTTCTTTCCTTCGCCGGGAGGATCCTGACATTGAATTGGCCGGGACGAAAGTCGACTGACACGGGAATGACCTCTGACGCATCCAGCCGCAAAATGTATTCCAGGCCCTGCTTGTAGGAAAGGCCCCAATAGTCCATCTCGAACTTGCGAGCGATGCTCGCCATGTCGCGACCGGCCAGTCGGTTAAAATAAACATTCTCGTGAGGATGGTACTTGACCATGAAGAAGGCGACTCGACCCATCTCGGCCATGATGACTGCCCCCAGGATGAGCTTCATCACCGCGGAAGCGAATTTATCATTGAATCTGTCTGTAAGCTTAAAGATGGCCACAAGACCTCGGAGTCCCATCAAGATGAGCGCCGGGTAGATAAAGAAGAGATGACGAAACTCATTGAAAGTGCAAACTCCAAGAGCAATGGAGCCGAGGACGGGAGCAAAAAACCACAGCAGGACAAGCGGACCCCAGACCTTCGGGAAACGGGATGCTCCCGCTGAGGACCGCGTTTCTTGGGCGAGCAGATCGCCGATCAGAGCGGCGCTACCGATGAGGAAAAGTCCGAGGTAGAGAAGCGGTGTCGATATGCCCACCCAGACGGGAATATAATGCCACGGCGTCTCGCCGCAGGCATAGTATTCACCGAGATAGAGCTGATGCCCTTTCCAGGGAACGTGGGTAATAAAGTAAAACACCCCGGACATGCGACCAATCGGGTCCTCCCAAAGATACGGCCAGAGAAGGATCACGAGAAAAACATAAAAAGCCGTAAACGCAGCGGCCAGTCCCAGGATTTCCAGAGCGCGCCTGCTCTTCTGCCGGGCATCCCAAAGGAGGAAGAGAAAAGCTGCTCCGGTCAGGAAAAAAGTCACCATGCCGGTCAATCGCACATCGGTGGCCACGGCGCAGGCCAAGGCATGACCGGCCAACCTCGGTATGCCCGGCTTTTCCAGGAACCGGAGGAGAGTGTAAAAAGCCGCAACGACAGCAACCATCAACGGAATGTCCTTCGGGTTATAAAAAGAATGGGCAAAAATGCGTGGCGTCAGGACGAGCATCGTTGCGCCCAAAAGAGCGACTTCCCAGCGACCAAATATCTTGAGTCCAAGACGGTAGAAAAACCAGGCACCGAGGTAAAAAATGAGAAAGAGAAGCAGATGGCGGGTCAGGTAGATTGTCCGCGAGTCTTGCTTGACCATCCTTTCCGCGGCCGCCAGAATGATGTCGGGAAAAGACCCGTAGTTCCTTTCATGTTCGTGCTGGATGAGCCGACGGTCGCCGCGAAGAAGATAATCCAAGAAAGCTTGCCCCCGCCACTGATGGACGGGCTCGTCCCAGTTGATCCCGTAATCGCGGAAAACGAAAAGGCCGACAGCCAGAAGAAAAATGAAGAACAAAGCAACGACGATTTTCCGGAGAACCATCTTTTTCTACAGCCTGCGCCAGCTCCGATAATTTATGGAGAACTCCAAAGATAGTCAAGCTCTGCCGGCTCCCGGGTTAATATTGGAAAATTGTCTTCATCTCCTCCGCGCAGGCTTGACCCGCGTCGGCACAGCATGTATCTTAGTCTCTCGCCGATAAGGCCCTCATCCTGAAGCCTGGGTGAGCATGGGAAACCGGAGGAGATTAGCCAGTGAAGAGATGGAATGGCTGGGGAAGCGAGAGAGTTGAGTTTTCGGTGCCTCCAGCCGCCGAGACCTTCCTGGCCGAAGCCATCGGGCCCACGACTCAAGGCCCCTCGGCTAAGTTCGAAGACGTTGTCCGCCTTGTCCCGGCCAGTCGCTTGCCCGACCACCCCCTCATCAGCCGCGACGCGGCTCTTCGGCTTCGCTACGCGCGCGGGCATTCGCTTCCTGATTGGGTCGCCCTTCGCTTCGGCACGGTCGATAGCTTCCCCGATGGCGTCGCCCGGCCGGCCACAGAAAAGGAAGTCGAGGACATGCTCGCGTTCGCGGCGGCGGCAGGGGCATGTCTCATTCCCTACGGCGGCGGAACCAGCGTCGTTGGTCACATCAACCCGCCGCGGCCGAGCGACCAGCCCATCCTGACTGTCAGCCTGGAAAGGCTGCGCCGCATGCTCGACCTCGACGACGAGAGCCGCCTGGCCATTTTCCAGGCGGGCGTGAGCGGGCCTCACCTGGAAGCCCAGCTCCGCGCCCGTGGCTTCACTCTTGGTCATTTTCCCCAATCTTTCGAATACTCCACTCTGGGCGGTTGGGTGGCGACGCGTTCGAGCGGCCAGCAATCGCTTTATTACGGCCGGATCGAAGACCTCTTCGCTGGCGGCACTCTTGTCACCCCGACAGGAAAAATGGACCTGCCCCCCTTTCCCGCCAGCGCTGCCGGCCCGGATTTGCGGCAGGCTGTCCTGGGCTCTGAGGGCCGGCTCGGCATCCTCACCCGCGCCATCGTTCGAGTCAGCCCGCTCGCCGAAACCGAAAGGTTTTACGGCCTCTTCTTCCCTTACTGGGAGCAGGGAGTAGCGGCCATAAAAACGATGGCCCAGGAAAGGCTTCCCCTTTCCCTGCTTCGGCTCAGTGACAGCGTCGAGACGGAAACGAGCCTGGCTCTGGTCGGAAACGAGCGGCTCGTCCGCCTGCTCAACAGTCTTCTCCGCGTCCGCGGTCTCAAGGAAGAAAAGTGTCTCCTCTTCTTGGGAGTGACCGGCCAGGAATCGACGGCGAAGCGGACGAGGCGCTGGGCCCTGGACATCGCTCGCAGCTATAACGCTGTCTATGTCGGTCGCCGGATGGGAAGCGAATGGCGGAAGAGCCGCTTCCGAACGCCTTACCTCCGCAACACGCTCTGGGACAAGGGGTATGCCGTGGACACCCTCGAAACCGCCCTTGCCTGGAGTGACCTCCTCACCGCTGCCCGAGCGATCTTGCTTTCGCTTCGCGAAGGCTTGGCCGACAGCCAAGAGCGCGTCCTCGCTTTTGCTCATCTCTCTCATGTCTACGCCACGGGCGCTAGCCTCTATGTGACTTATATTTTCAGGCTGGCCCGAACGGCCGACGAAACGCTCGAGCGCTGGCGCAAGCTCAAAGCAGCCGCCAGCCGGGCGATCCTTGCCCACGGCGGCACCATTACCCACCAGCACGGCGTTGGCCTTGACCATCGGGCGTGGCTCGAGTTCGAAAAAGGCCAACTCGGGTTGAAAGCGATCGAGGCTCTGGCCAGGAACTTCGACCCCCAGGGAATCATGAACCCGGGGAAGCTTTTCGAGGCGTCGAGCCTGAGTTGGTCATCATGAGTATGCAGGCTCATCGCCATTACCGTTCGCCCTGGGTTCGGGGCTGGCGTGAGGAAGTCGTGGCTCGCCTCGGCAGCGAAAACTGGGACATCCTCATTATTGGCGGCGGAATTACCGGCGCCGGCATCCTCGGCCTGGCGGCAAGAACCGGCATTAGGGCGCTTCTGGTCGAAAAAGCAGATTTTGCCTCTGGCACCTCCAGCCGGAGCTCTAAGATGGTCCACGGCGGCTTGCGCTACCTGAAGCAGTTCCAGATAAAGCTGACCCGGGAAAGTGTTAAGGAACGCCAGCTATTGCTCCAGACGGCTCCGGGGCTGGTTGAGCCGCTCGGCTTTATCTACCCTGTCTATAAAGAGGAAAAACCCAGCCCCTGGGTGGTCGAGCTCGGCCTCGGCATTTACACGCGCCTCGCCCCGGACGCCGGCGCCTACCGCCGGCTCGATGAGGTCGACCTGGCGATGATGGCGCCCGGTCTGCGCACCGAAGAACTTGAGCGCGCTTACCATTACTGGGACGCTCAGACCGATGACGCCCGCCTCGTCCGACGGGTCATCCACGACGCCCTCCTTTGCAGCGAAGGGCGTTGCGCTGCTTTGAATTACGCATCTGTAACCGCGCTCCAAAAAGCTGGCAAGCGCATTGAAGGGGCCATCATCCGGGACGAACGGACAGGCCAGCACGCGGAAGCGAGAGCAAAAGTGGTGATCAACGCTACGGGTGCCTGGGCCGACGAACTCCGCCTGGCGATGGGCGAGGCGCGCCTCCTGCGTCCCCTTCGAGGAAGCCATCTCTTTTTCTCGCTCGAGCGATTCCCCGTTTACCAGGCCATCGCCTTTAGCCACCCCGATGACGGTCGGCCGGTTTTCGTCTATCCCTGGGAAGGAGTGGCGCTCGTCGGAACGACTGACGTCGATCATACCGAGCCGCTCTCCGAAGAGGCATCCATCTCGGTTGAAGAGGCTGATTATCTTCTTCGTGCTGTCCAATCCTATTTTCCTGAGCTGGAACTCAAAAAACAGGATGTTCAGACGACACAGGCGGGTGTGCGTCCGGTCGTTGACACGGGCAAGGCTGACCCCTCGGCTGAAAGCCGGGATCACGTTATCCTGGCCGAGGGCGGCTTGCTTACCGTCACGGGCGGAAAGCTGACCACTTTCCGCCTCATCGCTCTTGACGCACTCCGGGAAGCCCACCGCCTCAACGCCGACATCCCTGAACCGGACGAAGACGTCAAGGCCATCGAAACACTCGACCCGGCCGAGCCACTCCCCGGCATCCGTCATCGGAGTGAAGCGCGGCGTCTGTGGGGACGCTATGGCCCGGCCGCGCCAGCCGTAGTCTCTTCTTTTCCTGACCTTCTTCAGCCCATCCCCGGAACTCCATACCGCCTGGCCGAGTTAGCCTGGGCTGCGGGCCATGAGCCGATTGTCCATCTGGACGACCTTCTCCTGCGGAGCTTCCGGTTGGGCATCCTGATGCCAGACGGCGGCAAGGAGGTGCTTGACCAGTTCGGTTCCCTTTTGCGGGAGCAGCTGGGCTGGCAAAGCGACCGCTGGGCGGCCGAAGTCAAACGCTATTCGGACATCGTCCAGAAGTCCCACGGTTTGCCCCCAGACTGGAAATAAACCCATGAGTCCGGCGAAACTCTATGATTTTACTCGGGGGTTCATTATAATTGGCGGAGATTCGTCTCTTCGTGGGGCATGATGCAACCAAAATTGGATGATGATAGCCTAGAAAAATTAGGTAAATGAGTATGGCGTCCCCAATTTTAATAGTTGTTAATCCGAGCGCTTGTGGAGGGAAGGCCGAGGCTGTTTTCTCGAGCCTTAGGCAGCGCCTCGAGGCGGCTCTGGGAGAGCTCATCGTCGTCGTCAGCCGTCAGCCGGCGGATCTTCCGTCCCATATCGAAGCGGGCATTGCTGCGGGAGCGGACCGCCTCATCGCCGTCGGGGGGGATGGCACCAACCATGCTGTGGTCAACGCCCTCTTCGGGCTTCCTGAGGCTTCCCGGAGTCGGCTTGCCTTTGGAAATCTTCCCGTCGGAACGGGAAGCGACTGGGCCCGTGCGCTGGGGATGCCGCTCGAAGCTGAGGCTGCCCTCGAGTGGCTGGTCCGGGCTCATCCTGTCGCTTGTGACGTCGGCATGGTCGAATATTCTGACCCCCAAAAGGAGGAAAGGCGGCTGGGGCGTTTCTTCCTCAACATTGCCAGCGCAGGCGTAAGTGGAGAAGTCGACCGCCGGGTCAACCGAGCCCGGCGCCGCTCCTCAGCCACTTTCCTCCGGGCCACGATCGCCACGCTCCTCAGGTACAGGCCCCAGAGCGTTATTGTGGATTGCGATGAGCACCGCTTCTACGAAGGGCCCTGCTATCTTTTAGCCGTGGCGAATGGCCGCTTTTTCGGGCGAGGAATGTGGGTCGCTCCCCATGCTTTCGTTAATGACGGGCTTTTTGACATCATCCTCGTCGAGGGCATGCCCCGACACCGAATCCTTTTCGCTTTGAAAACCATCTACTCGGGGACCCATCTCGAGCGAAGTGATGTCCATTCCATGCGGGCATCCCGCGTCCAAGTCATTTCGGAGGAAGGCCCGTTGAGCCTGGATTTTGACGGCGAAGAAGCTTCTGGTCAATCGATTCGGTTCCAAGTTCTGCCCGGAGCCTTAAGGGTCCTCATCCATCCGTCTTCCCACTCCACTCTGAAACCCCTCTGACTTTGGGTAGCCACGCCCCGGGTCAATAGAAAAGACTACCCTCGCTGTCGCTTTTAAGGTAGAGGAGGAGAATTCTCATCAGCATGAGGATGATCCCGCCGGCCATAAGCAGGGCGTAGATAGTCAGGAAAACAACGTGGAGGACACTCTTCCGTCGCGACGTGTCCAGGGGGAAAAAAAGGTCGAACAGCGTCTTGCCAAAGAGGATGATCATGATGATGATACCGAGGGCCGAGCGGTAGAAAAATTTGGTCGCATCCTGGAGCCTGACTGTTTCAATAAAGATGAGAGGATAGAGCAGCCAGGCTGTAAAAGCCCAGACAAAAATGAGGGTCGCCGTTCTCCCCCATCTCCGGGCCGTCGAGGTTAGAGATGCCGCTGGCTGGGGCATGGAACTATCATACCATACTCGCTGGCTCAGTGGAAACCTCTCCTGCCCTCGCGTTACCCATCCCCCGTTCGGAATCCCTCGCGCTGCGGGCGTTCCGGGAACTGACGCCTTGTCACCCATTCGAAACGAGAGTTCTATTATGATCACGGGGAAAAAAAGATGCATCCCCTGATCAGGGAGATGGGCGGCGGCTGGCTCTCGTTCCTAACGGCCGGTCGATAAAAACGGAAAGGGCAAAATAGAGAAGGACGCCATCAGCCAGCATAAGGCTAAGGTCGGCCTTCCGGCTGAAGCTCCCAAAACAGCCACAGGAGGTGTCGATGCCCCGCAGGACGGCCAGCCCGACAAGCCCGATGAACCCGACGAGCATCGCGGAGATGAGCAAGGCGCTCGAGCGTCTGAGCGGGCCGAGGACGAGGAGGCTGCCGCTCAGGACCTCGACCCAAGGCAGGAAGATGGCGATAAAAAAGACGAGGGCATGGGGAAACACCTGGTAATTCTTGATACTCTGGGCGAATTCGAGGGGGTCGGCGACCTTGAGGACACCCGCCCAGATGAAGACGCCGCCAACGACGAGACGGAAGAAAAAAAGAAGGGAGCGCCTGAATTTCATCGCGACACCTCGGCGGGCAGGCCGAGCGCGCTCCACTCGGCCCAGCCGCCCTCAAAAACCCGGATGTCCTGAAAGCCCAAATCATGGATGAGCCTGGCCAGAGCGAGGCTTGTCTGGCAATCGCCACCCTCGCAGTAAATGACGAGGGTTTTATCCCGCGAAAAAGAAAGAAGCCTCGGGCTCAGGCTTTTCCTGGCTTCTTCTTCACTCCCTCCACTCCCCTTCATTTCTTCAAGCGGTAGGCTCAGCGCGCCGGGAATGTGGCCGGCGGCAAATTCCCGACTTGCCCGGCTGTCGATGAAAAGCGCTTCTCCCGATTCCAGAAGGTCCTGGGTCTCTTGAAGCGCGATGAAGCGGATGCCCGCATACTTTAGCGGGTCGAGAAAGCTATGCCTGAACTCGCCAGCAAGAAACCGGCTCAAGAGTGAAAAATGGACGACGCCTCCGAGCACCAGACCAGCCAGGAGGATGGAGAGCATCTCGAGAGCGAGCTTTTTTAGTCCTGTCTTTTCCTGGATACTCAATTTTCGCCTGCCCCGTTTTTCTTAACCTCTCTTCCTTCCTGACGCTCACCTGGCTGGCAATTTCTCACTTTACCTCAATTTACCGGTGGAGAGTCCGGTATTTCTCCAGGCCAGCCTTGAGCACCCGGAGGGCTCGCTTGATCTTCTCGACCTCGAGGACGTAGGCGATGCGAACCTCGTCCAGCCCCCGGCCGGGTGTGGAGTAAAAGCCAGCTGCCGGCGCTACCATCACCGTCTCGCCGTCAAGCTCGAATTCGCTCAGCATCCAGACAACGAAGTCCTCGCTGTTCTTAACGGGCAGCTTGACCGTGATGTAAAAGGCGCCCTGCGGCTTATAGGCGACGACCCCGGGAATGGCGAGCAGGCCCTCGTAAAGGACATCGCGGCGCCTCTCGTATTCCTCGCGCACGGGCCGAAAGTAATCCATCCCCATGCCGTAGGCCGCGAGGGCAGCACGCTGCTCGACTGTCGGCGGGCAGAGTCGCGCCTGGGCGAAGCGGAGCACGGCCTGGTAGACATCGGCGTTTCGGGTAATGACGGCCCCAATCCGCGCCCCACAGCAGCTGAAGCGTTTGGATATGCTGTCGACCACGATCACCCGCTCCTCAATCCCCTTCAGCTCGAGGACGCTCCTGTGGACCATGCCATCATAAACAAACTCCTTATAAACCTCATCGCCGATGAGAAAAAGGTCGTGCTCCTTGACGATGGCCGCGACCCGCTCGAGCTCCTCGGGCGTGTAAACGGTGCCCATGGGGTTATTGGGCGAGCAGAGGAGGATGGCCCTTGTCCGGGGAGTAATTTTCGATTCTATATCAGAGCGAGGCGGAAGCCTGTAGCCGTCCTCGACACGGAGCGTCAGGGGCACAATCTTGACCGAAGCGAAGGAAGCATAACCGTTATAATTCGTGTAGAAAGGCTCCGGGATGATGATCTCGTCGCCCGGGTCGGCCACGGCGCTAAATGAAAAATGGATGGCCTCCGAGCCGCCACAGGTAATGAGGACATTTTCGGCTGTCAAGGGAATATGGTAATGCCCGTAATAAGCAGCAATGGCTTCACGAAGCTCGAGGAACCCTTGGGCAGGCCCGTAACTCAGAACCTCGTCGTTGAAGCTGTGGAAGGCTTCGATCACGGGCTTCGGGGTCGGGATGTCAGGGTCACCGATATTCAGGAAATAGACCCGGATGCCTTTCCTGATGGCCTCGTCAGCGTAGGGTTTGAATTTCCTGATGGGCGAGGCCTGGATGGTGCGGCCACGCTCGGAAACTTGCATGGATGATTGCTCCTCTCCATCATGATGACGCCTTGATTATCGGATAAACCCGCCTGCTTTGTCAAAGTTCACGCATGCACGGCTTGCGAAATCGGGACGATTCTGCTATTTTGGCGCCAGGTGGTCTTCTGGATGTACCAAGACCCAAGTGCTTCCATCCTGCGCAAAGAAACCTGGGGAAAGTACTGTCTTCTTCGCCTGAAATCTCCGGCCATGGCCAGGAAGGCCAGGTCCGGTCAATTCCTGATGGTCCGAGCGAGCAGCCAACCCTTTCCTCTCCTTCGCCGCCCTTTCAGCATCCATGCCGTCGACAAGAAAATCGGCACCCTCGAGATTTTTTTTGCCCGGACAGGAGTCGGTACCGCGCTCCTGGCAGAAAAAAGAGTCGGCGAAACGCTCGATATCATCGGCCCCCTGGGAAAGGGCTTCCTGATTCCTTGTCCCAGAGCCGCTAATAGGGAGGAGCTTTCGGGCCCAGACCTCGCCGGAAAACAAGTCTTCCTTGTCGGCGGCGGCCGCGGCATTGCCCCCCTCTATTTCCTGGCCGAGGAGCTGCGCTGTCTCAAGGCGATTCCGATCGTCTTTTATGGCGGAAAGACAAAGGATGATTTGCCGCTCATCAAGAAGTTTAAAGCCGCCAAATTCGACCTTCTCGTCTCGACCGAAGACGGCTCCTCGGGCGCTCCCGGATTGATCAGCGCTCTGGTTGAGGCGGAGCTCAGCCGGCTGGCTGGACTTCCTTTGCCCGAAGAGCAGTCGACGGACGATTCAGAGAAGCGTGGAGCGGAAGCCCCTTCCGTCCAAGAGAAAGGTTTTGATCCGAGGGGTTTTCCCGCTCATGTCTTCGCCTGCGGTCCCGAGCCAATGATGGCTAAAATCGCCGCTCTCGCCAGTTCTTATGGCTTACCGGCCCGATTCTCCCTCGAGTCGACCATGGGCTGTGGAATCGGCGCCTGCTGGGGCTGCGTGAGAAAGATCAAGCGCGGAGCGAGAACTCAATGGGTCAAGGTCTGCGAGGAAGGGCCTGTCTTCGAGGCCGCGGAAATCATCTGGGACGAAAAGGCTGAGTAAGGGAATGGTTGACCTCTCCGTTGACCTCGGTTTTCTCAAGCTGCGAAACCCTGTCCTTGCCGCCAGCGGTACGTTTGGCTATGGCCTGGAATTCATGCCTTTTGTCGATTTTGAGCGCCTCGGCGGTCTCATCGTCAAAGGCCTTTATTTTTATCCCCGAGCGGGAAACCCACCTCCCCGCCTGGCCGAATCTCCAAGTGGACTTATAAATTCTATAGGTTTACAAGGAATTGGCGTCGAGGCTTTCGCCCGAGAAATCCTCCCCCGCCTGAGGGAGCTCAAAACCCCCATCCTCGTCAACGTCTGCGGCGAGACCAACGAGGAGTATGCCCAGGTCATCGATTTCCTTAATAAAGAAGAAGGCATCGCCGCCTACGAGCTCAACATCTCCTGCCCCAACGTCGCCCAGAATGGGCTTTGCCCGGCCCTCAGCCCGGCCTCAACCTGCGCCGTCGTCCGCCTGGCCAAGAAGATAAGCCGGCGGCCCATCATCACCAAGCTCTCACCCAACGTGACTGACATCGTCGCCATCGCCCAGGCCGCGGAGGAAGCCGGCTCGGACGCCGTCTCCCTCATCAACACTGTGCTGGCCATGGCCATTGACGTGGAGTCAAGGCGGCCCCGTCTGGCCAATGTCTTTGGCGGGCTGAGCGGGCCAGCGATCAAGCCCATCGCCCTTCGCATGGTCTACCAGGTTGTCACCCGCCTCCGTATTCCCGTCATCGGTATAGGCGGCATCATGAGCGGGAATGACGCTCTCGAATTCCTCATCGCCGGCGCCAGGGCTGTCGAAGTGGGCACGGCCAACCTCGTCGACCCCGAGGCTTCCGTCCGGATTGTTCAGCAACTGCAGGAATGGTGCGCCGCCAGAAAAATCGAAAGATTAGAGGAGGTCATCGGCACTATAAAAGTGGAGCCGCCTCGGCCACTGGAGTGAATTTCGGTAAATAAAATAGGTAAATAGATAAACTGTCCCCTATTTGGCCTATATTTGGTCCCCTATTTGGAGGGAGGATGGAACTGAGGGAAAGAATCATCGTTGCGCTCGACACCGCGACGAAGGAGGAGGCGCTCAGGCTCGTTGACTTGCTGGAGGAAGCTCAAACCTTTAAAGTGGGGATGGAACTCTTCACCGCCGAGGGCCCATCTCTCCTCGAGGCGCTCGTCGGACGAAAAAAGAGGCCTTTTCTCGACCTCAAGTACCACGATATCCCCAACACTGTTGTCGGAGCGGTTCGCGCGGCTGTCCGCCAGGGCACAGCGATGCTGACTCTTCATGCCTCGGGCGGCTTGGAGATGATGCGTCGGGCCCGCGAGGCGTCCATAGAGGAAGCGGAGAAGCAGACAAGGCCGAGGCCCCTTCTTCTGGGAGTGACGGTGCTGACGAGTCTTGAGGACGCCGACCTTGAAGAAATGGGATTCTCCACCCCAGCCCGGGACCAGGTTCTCCGGCTGGCCAGCCTGGCCAAGAAAGCCGGCCTCGACGGCGTTGTCTCTTCGCCCCAGGAGATCGAGGTTCTCAAGCGCGAACTGGGGAAGGATTTCCTCATCGTCACCCCGGGCATCCGGCCTGCTGGCGCTCAATCCCACGACCAGAAGCGCATCATGACCCCGGCCGAGGCTCTCCGGCTGGGGGCTGATTATCTGGTTATCGGCCGGCCTGTTACCGCCTCACCCTCCCCCCGCGAGGCCTTCCTCCGCATTCTGGAGGAGCTCAATCGCGCCTTCTCTTAATCTCGTGCCTTTTTTCAATCTCTACTTCGCTAACCGGCGCCTTCAGAAAAGAAAAAAATCACACAGAGAATCACCCAAAGAAATGACCACCCTCCATAAGGGCCAGCGGTTTCAAACGGATAAACGCCGGATCAGCTTAGAAAAAGCTAACCAAGCCTCGCATGGCGAAGATAGCGCCAAGGATGAGGCCGATGACGGCCGAGAGAACAATCATGACGACGACGCTAACGACCATGTAGCCGATGACTTTTTCCTTGGGTGTTTCCATAAACGGTGTGGCGAACCCGAGGTAGAGGATGTAAATTCCATAAAGAAAACCGAGGATGACCAGGAAATCGATCGAGGGGATGATGTGGAAGATTCCCGCCAGCCAGCCGGGCGTCATGCTGTAGACGGCCAGCTTCATGGCATTGGGAAGGTTCTGGGTGGAGGAAAAATTAGGCGCCAGGGCGTTGATGATCACCCCAAAAATATAAACAGTGACTAAGCCAAGGATGTAGGAAAAAATCAGGTAGATAATGGCCCTTCCCATCCAGCTGCCGCCGACGTAGGGAATTTTAAAACCGACGAGGGCCCAACCGAGAAACTGGGCGACGACAGGAATAGCGGCAAGAATCATAGCATAAGAAGTAAAAAGCTCTCGAATGGCTGTCGGCTCCGCTTTGATCTTGACCCATTCCTCTTTCGGCTTAAGAAGGATGCCCTGAGCTCTCGCGACGATGTCCATGCAGCGCCTCCTTATTTTTTTTTGAACTATATATTTTTTTGGGCATCAAGTCAAATGTAACGCGTCAACCGCAAGCATCCTTTGTTCCCGTGATGAGAATGGGTCCTCCGCCTTGGCGTCTCCATCCGGCCTCGCGTCACCCATTCTCCGTGAGGTTTCTTATCATCACGAAAAAAATGCTTACGCGCGGACCTGAGGTCAGCGTGGGCTGGCCTAGAATTGGACTGGAACATAGAGGGTTCTTATTTAGGATGAAAAAGCTCAGCTCAAAGCTTCAAGATAGAGGCGCGGGTCGGACTCGAACCGACGAATCGAGGTTTTGCAGACCTCTCCCTTAGCCTCTTGGGTACCGCGCCCCAAGCAGAAACATTCCTTCTCATAAAAAAGCGGGCGATGGGACTTGAACCCACGGCCTTCTGCTTGGCAAGCAGACGTTCTACCCCTGAACTACGCCCGCCTCCATTGAGGCCGAACCAACTCTCGATTTAAGCTAACAGAAAGCGGATGGCCTGTCAATACAAGCCGCATGCCCAATATCGTAAACATAATCACCTGACGTGTTCGGTCGTGGTTCACCCCCGGCCAGGCTCGGGGTTGGGATTCCGAAGCCCGCTCGTTTCCCCAGCGAGCAAACTCGCTCCGACTCAGCCTTCGCTCTTCTCTCGCTTGGCTCGAGAAACCGTGCCCGCTCAGGCTTCGACGGGCTTTCTCACCCCAGCCCCTCGCCTATCTCCCATGGCCTCAAGCGCTCGGGTCGGCGTTCCGAGACGCTATCGAAAGCTTTGTTTTTTATATATTAACCACCCTTGCCCCTCCTCGGGAATTAGGAGGGCGGTCATTGTCTGCGTCCTGAGTAAGGTCGGCCCCCGAACCACGCCACCCATCGAGTATCGGGCTGCTCTTTCGGGACAATCAGGAAAGAAACGAAGGTCAGATGTTATTTGGCCTGAACCTGGTAGCCGATGCGCACCGCATCGCTGCAGGACAGGACCTTGATGGTGGCCGTATCGGGCTGGGTGTCGATGACGATGAGGTTCCCTATTCCCACCCGGGGCAAATCCTCTCGAATCTGTTTGTAAATCGTCATCTGCTGACCTACCTGGACGCCGCTCGTCTCGCCGATGTTGATGATTCCCCAGCTCCCCGATCCAATCTGGTTCCAGTCGCTCTGAAGATAAATGATCGTCCCCATGGCTCCCTTGTCTTCCTCGGAGAAAGCCTCGTAGCCCAGGTCCTTGCCGAGCAGGCTTTCCTTTTCCTCGAAAGGAACGAGGTAATTGCCGACCATCACCCGGCCACAAGCTTTTTCGACGCGAGCCACAGCCCGGTTGGCCTCGAGGAAGATCACGTGCCCCCGGCCTTGCTTGGTCGCCAGCCAGCCATGTTCACCGAGGCTTTGGCCAATCTCGACGATAAGGAAAACCTGACCCATCTCCAGCCCGTCATCTTTTCCCTTGTTGACAAAAAACACGTCGCTATCGCTGAGCAATATTTTCTCTGCACCCTTTTCAGCCGCCGTGATCCTCATATCGGGGAGCTCTCCCTTGTGAGCATAGATGGAACAATAGAGGTCGGTTTCCGAGATGAGGGGGTAAGCCTCCCGAAAGATTTTGGCCTTTTCGATCTGATGCTGGACCGCCTGGCCGTTCGAGATGCTCCAGCCGAGCGCCGAAATAATAAAGAGTCCGACGCTGATGGCACCCAAGCAAAAAAACCGCCGACTCGGGGAAGCTTTACTCATTTTGGCTCCTTTTTTTCTCTTTTATTTTGCTTCTTCCTTTATGCCTCATTATAAGCAGCTCCATTTTGCCTGTCAATACAACAATTTTCCCCCAGGAATGCCGATAGAATCACGCGACTGGACCCGTCGGTAATTCTGCGTGCCCGCTCAGGGAGCGACTTGACAGTTTTTTCGCTTCTTTTTAACATACCATCAAGGATGCATAAGATTTAGTCGCAACAGGGTGAAGGAGGTTTAAGATGAACAAAAAAGAGATGATTGGCCGGATGGCCAGGGATGCGGGGATTACTGCCTCCCAGGCGGCCAAAGCCTTCTCATCGATGATGGAAGCAATCAAGAGTTCTCTGAAAAAGGGAGAAAAAGTGACCTTTTCCGGTTTCGGCAGCTTCGAAGTCAAAGAAAGAAAAGCCCGGAAGGGCAGAAACCCAAAAACGGGCGCCGAAGTCGCCATTCCGCCGCGGAAAAGAATTAAATTCAACCCCAGCAAGAGGTTCAAAAATTCTCTTTAATTTGTTTCCTCGTCAGGTTCCCCTCGGACATTCCTTTGCCAAGTAAGAAGAAAACCCGAGTCGCCCTTATTTTTGGCGGTCGCTCCGCCGAGCACGAAGTCTCTCTTGTCTCTGCATCGGCCATTTACAAGAACCTCGACCGAAGCCGCTTCGAGGTTGTCTGCCTCTACATCACCAAAAAAGGACTGTGGAAGAGGGTCCCCTCACCCCTCCTTTCGGCCCGGAAACTCGCTACCGGCCCCTCCTTTCCCTTTCTCCCCTGGGAAGCGGGCAAGCTTCCAGCCAGGCTCCGGGCCGATATCTATTTCCCTGTGCTTCATGGCCCTTCGGGCGAGGATGGGACCCTCCAGGGCCTCCTCGAGATGGCCGACGTGCCTTATGTTGGAGCCGGTGTGCTCGCCTCAGCAGCGGGGATGGACAAGGAAGTGATGAAGATTCTCTTCACTTCGGCCGGGGTTCCCGTCGTCAGGTACACGACTATCCACGACTCTGATTGGCGGAGGGACAGGCAATGCATTCTGTCTCGGCTCGAGGAGGAATTTGAGCTCCCCTTCTTCGTCAAACCCGCTAACCTCGGCTCGAGCGTCGGCATTTCCAAGGTCAAAACGCGCGCCGAAGTCGCCCGCGCCCTGGAGAAAGCCTTCCGCTACGACCGAAAAATCCTCGTCGAGGCGGCTGTCGAAGGCCGGGAGGTCGAGTGCAGTGTCCTCGGCAACGACGACCCTCGCGCCTCGTTGCCCGGTGAGGTCATCCCTTTCCGGGAATTCTACGATTACCGCGACAAGTACCTGGAGGGGAAAACAGAGTTTCGCATCCCGGCCCCTCTTTCTGAAGCCAAGACGGCTGAAGTCCAGCGCCTGGCCGTCGCCGCCTTCAGGGCTGTTGGTTGCTCGGGCATGGCCAGGATTGACTTTTTCCTCGAAAAGGAGACCGAAAAGGTCTACGTCAACGAAATCAACACCATCCCCGGTTTCACGGAAATCAGCATGTATCCCAAGCTCTGGGAAGCCAGCGGCATCCCCTTCCCCCGCCTGGTCGAGGAGCTCATCCGGCTGGGCCTTGAGCGCCACCGCCAGAAGAGGAGATGCCTGGACCGACTCGGCTGATGAGAATCCTCGGCCTCGATTACGGCGACCGTCATATAGGCCTCGCCCTGAGCGATCCCCTTCAGCTGACTGCCCAGCCCTGGGGGCAGTATGCCCTGGTGAACGAAGAGGCGGATAAGAAATTTTTTGAAGCGCTCATCCGCGAGCACGAAGTCAGTAAGATCGTCGTTGGCCTGCCTCTTCGGATGGATGGAAGCTCGGGGACGCGGGTCGAAAAGACGCAGCAGTTTGCCCGCTGGCTGGAGGTAACCTTTGGCCTGCCTGTGGTCCTGTGGGATGAACGCCTAACTTCCCAGCAGGCCGCTGGAATCATGAGGGAGCAGAAAATTCGCTGGCCGAAGAGGAAAAAGGTCGAACATCAAATTTCAGCTTCCCTCATCCTCCAGAGCTATCTCGACCACTGCCAAACGAACGGCCATGTTCCTGAGGATTGTTAAGATAGCGCTTATTTTTTTCGTTATCGCCTCCATAGCCATGGCTCTCTGGTTAGCCTATGGCCTTTCGGCACGCCAGACGCTTCCCTCTCAGTCTACCCTCTTTGAAGTTCCCAGGGGTGAGGGATTGGGAAGTGTCGCTCGTCGTCTGAAGCAAGAGGGAATCATTCAAAACAGACTTGCCTTTTTGGCCGCCTATCGACTTTTCTACGCTCCGCAAACCATCAAAGCTGGCGAGTACGCCTTCACCTCTCCTGTCCGGGCCAGGGACATCCTCTCGGCTCTTGTCGAGGGACGGGTTCATCTCCACGCCGTGACCATCCCCGAAGGTTTGACCGGGCTCGAAATTGCCCCGCTTTTCGCACCCGTCCTGGCCGATGGAGAAAGCGGCTTCCGCTCGGCCTTCCAAGATCCAGCTCCCATCGTTGCCCTCGACCCAGAAGCGAAGGACCTGGAGGGTTATCTTTTTCCCGAGACCTACCATGTCGCCCGTGGCATCCCTTCGGCCGAGGCCATCCAGTTGATGGTCGCCGAATTCAGGTCTGTCCTCGACGAACGATGGCGGATGCGGGCGCGAACGCTCGGCCTGAGCATCCGTCAGGTCGTCACCTTAGCCTCTCTCATCGAGAAAGAAACAGCCATTGACGCTGAAAAGCCGCTCGTCTCGGCTGTTTTCCACAATCGCCTTCGCCTGGGGATGAAGCTCGATTGCGACCCGACCATCATCTATGCCCTCAAGCAGATGGGCCTTTTCCACGGCAACCTGACCAAAAGGGATATGCTCCTCGATTCACCCTACAACACCTACCTTCACGCCGGGCTTCCCCCTGGCCCCATCTGTAACCCGGGCAAAGCGGCGATCGAGGCGGCTTTGTTTCCCGCCGACGAAAGTTATCTCTACTTTGTCAGTCGAAACGACGGCAGCCACCACTTCAGCCGGTCTTTCAGCGAACACCAGGCCGCGGTGCGGCGATTCCAGAAGAGACGGCCGTGACCTTAAAAAACGAGAGGTGCTATCCAAACAGAGATGCCCGAACGTGGCGGGAAGGAGCAAATCTTTAGGGGGGCGCGCCATAGTGTATCTGAAACTCCACGAGCTGACTCCCCTAAGGTTCTGCTGCTTCACGAACGGCGATGGCGCTTGAAAAAATATTTTTTTCTGGTATAGTAATGGCTTATTTTATTTCCGGAAGAGCCGATCGAGAGATTCAGCGAGAAAGGGATTGCTTCCCCGACCGATCTCCCATGGCCGCTTCAGGGAATGAGGAGGAATCATGACTGCGAAGAGATTTATCGTCTCCCTCGTCCTCGGCGCGATGCTCGTCTTCCTTCTGGCTCCGCTTTCCGATGCGGCGCCACAGAGGACAAAGCCCAAACCAAAGCCGCCCAAGGAAGGAGAAAAAATCTTCATCCCCAAGGAAGTCAAGTCTGTTCTCGAGGACGGCTTGCTCACCCGGGAAGGCCGAAAAGATATTTCCGTCAACATCTTCTATAGCCTCTTCCTGCCGGCGCGCGAAAACTTCCACACCATCTTATTCTTGAAGATCAAGAACGGTGACCTCGGTTTTACTCCCATTGGCGCTTCGGCCGGCAAAGAGCCCCATGTCCAACCAGCCGCTGGCCCGACGATTCAGGAAGCTGTGGCTCAGGAACCCACCCAGCTCCAGGCCAGCTTCAACGTCTTCCTCGAGTTCAACCGCTTCGAAGAGACCGAGCTCAGGCCCTTTAAAGAAGTCTATGTCCCGGCCAGCTTTCAGGTGGACAGCGCTGGTTTCGACCCGGAAAAAGAAGAAGTTTATTCCGTTGGCTATCCGCTGCCGGCTGGCCACTATCTCGTCGGCCTGGCGGTAACCTCGCTCGACCTCCAGAAAATCGGGACTACCTATCACGAATTCACCATCCCCAACCCCGCCTCCTTCACCAAGCAGCTGGGTACGACGCCGGTCTTCTTCCTCAAGGACTTCAAGCAGATGGAATCTCCCGAGACAATGGCCAAACTCCACAAGGGCTCCTTCACCTATTCTATCCTCGATATCGTCCCTAACCTCGATAAAGTTTTCACCGCCGGTGAGAGCGTGGATATTTTCTTCTACATCTTCGGCGCTCAACCCTCCGACCAGCAGAAGTTCGATATTGAAATCAACTACGAGGTCAAAAAAGGCGAGGAATATGCCATTCGCTGGACGCCGCAAAAATACGAATCGCCGCTCATCAGCCAGCCGCTACCGCTCAAGCAGACGGTCCAGATCAAATCCGGGGAAGAAGTGAGGACAGAACAGCGGGACCTCCCGCCCGGGCTCTACACGCTGGTCATCAATATCTCGGATAAAGTATCGGGCAAATCGCTGACGACCAGCGTCGATTTTGAAATGAAATGATTTGAAATGAAATGATCAGCGCTTTTCGATTTCCTGGACTAATTTTCTGACGTCTTCCTGGTTCGGGTTCAGGCGGAGGGAAGCGCCGAGCGCTTCCAAGGCTTTCTTCTTCTCTCCCGTCCTATAATAGCAGAAGCCAAGGGAATTGAGCAGGCGAACATCGCTGTTGTAAATTTTGTTGGCCTCGAGAAAAGAATCGATGGCCCGGCCGAACTCACCGCGGCCCATCTGCGCCTTGCCTCGAATCAAAAGATACTCGAACCTCAAGCCGCTGTCTTCCCGGAGCCTCTCGTTGACCTCGAAGGCCCGGTCAAACTGGCCAACCTTGAGGAGGAAGCTGGCATAATCAAGAACCCCTTCTTTATATTCAGGAGCCCGCGCATAAACGATTTGGTATTCTCTTTCCGCCTTTTCGTTCATGTTCATCCGGTCATACTGGCGGGCGAGCATGTGATGGTAGACATGTTGATTGGAGAGGGGAAATCCCTTGGCGTTGGCAATGGGATGGGGCAGGACCTTCTCTGGGGATATGATGAAATTGGCCCGGGCCTCATCGAGGATAGCTCCTTCACCGCTCTGGAGGGTCAACCGAAGCTCGTAGTAGTCCGGCGCCAGCTCGTTGAGGGGCAGGGAGTGGACAAAATGGATGACCCGATTGAAGGAAGTATTGGCCAGCTTGAAGCGTAAGGATTTTTGGGCCGGGTCGACTTCCTTCATCCCGCGAATGGTCACCTTGACCTCGCCGCTCTGCCACACTTCTTGGCTGCAGTCAACGACGCTGAAGCTGAGGGCCAGCTCGTCGTCCCGGCCGAAGGTGTTTTTCGGGTCGACGACGACCTTCTTCTCAAGAACCTTGAAGGGAATGTGAATTTGAGGCCCATAATTTTCAAACCTGTAGCCGACGATGGGTCCGGTGAGTCTGGGCTTTCCCTCCCGCGCCGGGATGGTGATATCCTTCTCGTAGATAGTGAATTCCTTGCCAACGGAGTTCTGGAGGAGGATGATCAACTGGTAACGGCCTTCGATGGCGGGGAAGGAATCCTCGATGGAAATCCCGTTCGCCTGAATACGACCCAGCTCTCTCTCTGTAAAATACACCGAATAGTCCTTGTTGTACTGGAAGATGATATTCTCTCCCTGCCTCAGACTGACATCCATCCGGAAATTGGAATAGTACTGGTCTTTGGGCTCGTAATAGCCGTAAGACATGCTCTTGGGGGCCACGGAAAAATGGACAAAAGGCAGGCCGGTGAGCGGGTCTTCCAGCAGGCTCACGGTGGCGTCGCTATCGATATAGTTGGTCAGGTATTCCGTGCTGACGATGCCTTTGTACTCGAGAAAATGGGTGGCGTAGGAGGGGTTGACGTCCTTACGCGGCGACTGGAAGATGTTGGCCATGATGATGTTGTTCTGGGGCGAGGGAGTGTAATCTCCGTAGTAATATTCGCCTGGCACCAAGGAAATGGAAATATCAGCCAGGGTCGGCGCCCGCTCTTTGATTCTCTCGTAGAGGTCTTCGTAGTTGGTGGGGTCGATATCCCTCTTGACCTGAAGAAGCGCCGCCGGTCCGTCGCTGATGGGGTCGTAGAGCTTGTAGTCGCCGACGCCACCCTTCTGGAAAAAAAGAAGGACAAAATGGGGCGGGAGGTCCTTGCTCGGGTCACCGTAATAAGACCACGCCTGACAGGGGACGATGTCGAGGGTTGTCTCGAACCGCTCGATGGAGGCCGGCGGGCCGAGGATGATGTAAATCCGGCCCATGTCGGTCTGCCACCCTTCCCGCGTCGTGCCGCGGCCGTAGAATTTGTTGGCGTAATTGAACCGCCGGATGTGCTCGTCCTTGTACTCATTTTGAGGTGTTCCCGGCGTCGGGTCCCGCTGTTTCCAGAAAGTCTCGATAAAAATGTCCCTGTCGCGGTCGGAGGTAAGCTTGAGAAAAACCTCCTTTTCCACCGGCAGGATGATGTAGGTGACGAGCTTCAGCCAGTCGCGGTACTTCTCGGGCAAATCCGCCTCCCGGATTTTCTGCTGCCCGGAAAATGGGGAAGAGGAAATGAGGAACAAGCAGAGCGCAACGTGGGGGAGGAGATGCTTATGATATTTCATGCCAGAAACCTTTCCTTTCGACCTCCGACGGTCATCCTCATGGACAACAGGTCCAAGATTAAGCTTTGACCTGGAAAATCTTTCGCGTCTTGCCCAGCTCACCAGCCCGGCTGATGATGATGACATCCAGATAGTAAGTACCTGGGGCCAGAGGATGGGGAATCGTGAGAACAATTTCTTTCATCTCGATAAGCTTCTCTTCAGCCTCGGCTATGCTCTTTTCTTCTTTGAACTCCTCGACTTTGGCCCTGTCCTTGGCGTAAACGAAGAACTGCAACTCCAGGTCAGCCCGAAGAAGCCCCGCCTCCTCCTTGAAATTGAAGGCATCCGTGGGAAGGGTGATGAGGATGGTCGAAGAAGCCCGGTCGTAATCGAGCTTAAAATTGACGAACTTCCGCTTCTCCCCCTTGAGGACCGGAACCTGCCCCAGCTTCAGGTTGTCCAGAGCGCTAAAAAAATCTCCTTCGTAACGGCGGATTTTGTAGGCGCCGTTACCCCTCTCATCGACGAACTCGATACCGAGCTCGTAATCGTAGTAAATCCACCACAGGATGCCCCCCCGCACGTCCGGGTCGTCGTGGGTGAAAAATTCCTCGAATTTATCCGGGGGCCCCATGAAGATGTAGATTCGACCTCTGTCCGTCTTCCAGCCAGGGATTCCCTCCCGAAAGCGCTTGTTGGCGTATTCGATACGGTCGAAAAACTCCTTCTTGAACTCGTTCTCCTCCGTATAAGGGTCAGGGTCTCGCTTACTCCAGAAATCCTCGATAAACTCCCGCCGCGATTCGGCGTCAGGAAGATGGGTGAAGATATCCCTCTCCTCACCGGTCATGATGAGACGCCCCGTCTCGTAGAAAGCCTCACTTTCCGGGTCGAGCTCGATTTTCGGCCCCGACCTGCAGGCCATCAAACCTGCTAATAAGAAGAGCAAAAAGAACGGCCATGTTTTTTTCATCTCTTCACCTGCATTTCTCGATAAGCTCATCCAGCGCTTTTTTTTCCGCCGGCTTGAGCATCGAATAATATAGTGCCTTATAACGTTCCAGGTAGCCCAAAGCCTCGAGCCTCTCCCCTCTTTGAAAATGGGCCAGGCCAAGATTATAAAGGGGATAGTCGAACTCCGGCTTAAGCCTGAGCGCTTCTCTCCATGACGAAATGGCCTCGTCGAGGCGGCCGGCCATCTTATAGGCTCCTCCCAGGCCATTATAAGCAGAAGCACTGTTTGGGTCGATGGTGATGGCCATCTGGTAACTCTCGATGGCCTTCCCCACCAAAGCTTTATCCTTTTTCTGTTGAAAAAGCGTAAGATAGCTTGTCCCCAAATTTATGTAAGCAGAAGGATAATCTCTGTCCAGCCGGAGCGCTGCTTGGTAAGCATCGATGGCTTTCTCGACTTCGCCTGAGGCAGCATAAGCCACACCCAGCGAATTCCAGATTTCAGGGTCGTGCTCGGCCTGGGGCAATCTTTTCTCCCAGAAAATCCTTATGGCCTCCTCATAATTTCTCGCTGCGACGGAATAACTCATGTATGTTAGAAATATCTCATAACTTGCAGGGAGGGCAGCCATCCCTTCCTTGAGGACGGAAAGCGCTTCGCTCATGTTTCCCGAGATTTTGTAAATTGCCGCCAGGTTGGTATACGCAACATCGAGATTCCTTCTTTCCTCAAGAATTCCCTGCAGGATCCTAACTGCCTCCCTTGTCTGACCCTGCTCGGCCAGGTCCATGGCTTCCGTGGCTCTGTTATGGTAGGGCAGAAGAGTCTTGATGTCGTCTTCACGACCGAAATCCCCACCTGAAAGGGAAGGAAAGCTGAAAACGTAGCCAAGGCTCCCGAGTTTCTCCCTCACCTCTCGGCTCATTTTCGTTCTTGCTCTGGCGGTCTCAGTTCCAGACGGGGCCAGTTCTTTCATGACCTCATTCAGGCGTTTACGGAATTTATTCAGATTCTCTCTGCCCGCCAGATTCCACTTTTCCCCAAAATCAACTCCCAAATCATAAAGCTCGGGCAGAGGAGAATCGATAAATTTATGAGGCCAGGAAAGGAACCCTCTCAGAGGAGCCCAGCCCCGGCTGTAATAGGGATAAAGGGATTCGAAATAAATGGCTCGCTCAGGGTGTTTCTTATTGTTCAAGTTGTGTACCAAGGAGGCCCCTTGAAGAAAACCAGGTTTCTTTATCTTCAAGACTTCACAGACCGTCGGAAAAATATCGATGTGACAGACAGGCTCACGGATTTGATGAGGCTCGAGACTAGGCGATAACACGACCAGGGGAACCCAAAGCGTAGAATTATAAGCAAGGAAGCCATGGGTTTTTTCCTCATGCTCCCCAAGAGATTCGCCATGATCCGACGTCACAATGATAAGAGTCCTTTGGAAAAGCCTCTTCTCTTCCAGGTAGTCGAACAATTTCCCCAGGGCAAAATCGACATAGGCGACTTCTCCGTCGTAAGGGAAGTCGCTGTACCTGGCATCAAACGGTGGGGGCGGTTCGTAGGGATAATGGGGGTCAAAACAATGTACCCACAAGAACCAGGGACTTTTCTGGCCCTCAAGCCAGACGATGGCTCGCTCGACAACTTCCTCGGCTCTTCTTTCCACGAACGTGAGCATTTCAAAATTCTGAGGGCCGTAATCATCATCATAGACATCAAAGCCTTGGGATAGGCCAAAACGAGCATCCAGCGGATAGGCGCCCACGAAAGCTCCTGTCGCATAGCCGAAGCCTTTCAGGTATTCAGCCAGCGTGAGGAAATCCTCGGCGACAATAAAATTGGCGTTATCATGGACGCCGTGGTAAAGAGGAGTCACCCCCAAAAAAATGTTGGCATGGGAGGGGAGAGTGGTTGTCGTATGAGCAAAGGCACGGGAAAACAAAATTCCCCGAGAAGCAAGACTATCCAGACGGGGAGTCAGACTTCCCGGATGTCCATAGCTTGAAAGCCGGTCAGCTCGGAGAGTATCGATGGTGACAACGAGGCAATTGAAACCTGCGCCTCTTGCCTTCTGCACCCGCGAAGGAGAAAAGGGCCAGAGAAAACTGAAGAGAAGAACAGCCAGGAAAAGTCGGGGGAAAGGTGAGCTTTCTAGTCCCATTTTCGCCTTTATCAACTTTTAAGCAAAGCAGTCCGATTCAGCCTCAATCCTTTTTCTTTAAGAACTCGAGGAAGCTTCTGACCTGCCGGGCTCGCTCTGAATCAGGGTCCAGCTTGAGGTAGTTCTCGAAAGTGGAGATAGACTCACTGTAATTTCCCAGGGTCAGGTAGGTCAGTCCGAGCTGGTAAAGAGCATCCAGAAAATCCTTCTGCATTTCTGTCGCCTTCTTGTAATACTTCAAGGCTTCCTCGAACTTCGAGCTGTTGTAATAATTCGTGCCGACGTTATAAAGGACGATAGGGTCGTCAATTTTCTCGAACTCAATTTTGCTATACCACTCGAGGGCCTTCTCATTGTCGCCGCGGTTGGCATAGCAATTGCCAATCAGGAGAATTGCCTCCGGGTTCGCCGGCTCCTTTTCGAGAATCTTCAAATAGTACTCCTCAGCCCGGTCATACTGCTCCTGGGCAAAATAGCAGTTGCCGATGTTTTTATTGAGGACATAAGCTTCGGGATACTTTTCCAGCATCGTTTTGAAGACTGCGGCAGCTTCCTCGTATTTTTTCTCGTCGAAAAGCTGGTTTCCCCTGGTGAGCTCTTCCTTGAGTTCCTCTGTCAGAATTAGCCCCTCAGCTTTTTCCAGAACGATATTCACGTCCGGGTTTCTTTTCCATTCATCAACCTGAATGGCAATTTTCTTCGGCACAAACCCGACTTTCTCAAAATCGACGTTCCAGCCGCCGCCGATAATCCCGAAGGCCACCCATTTGCCATTCTTGTCTGTGGCTATCTCGAACCCCTGCTGGACCTTGGGAGAAAAAAACTTGACGCTAACACCCTCGATAGGACGGCCGTCTTTATCATGAACGTAACCAATAATCCGGCCCTTGCCTTTGTAATCCTGAGCCCATCCGGCCGGGCCAAGAGCCACAATTAGAACGAGGGCGAAAATTATCTTATTCATGTTCATTATGGCCTCCAAGATTGATCCAATTTTTATTTTAGCATGCTCGATCAAGGAAAAAAAGAATCGTCATTCACAGAGTTGAAAAGACAGGACGAAAAAAAAGCCCCTCCCCCGCCTCCGGGGGAGGGGCTTTGAACCTCTGCCTGGTTATGAACTCAGAAAGTGAACCGGACGCCCAGCCTGAGCACTCTCGGGTTTAGGATTTCATTCAGGTCATAATAGTTCGGGTCGGGACGAAAATAGTTCTTTGAAGAATCGGCGTAGATGTAGTAGGTGCCATGGTACTTCTGGTAACGCCTGTTCTCAACGGCACTGTTGAGGACGTTGAAGAGGTCGCCCATGATGTAAATCCGACCTGTGTCACCGAGTCGGAGCATCTTTTCGAGGCGAATGGTGAAGTAGTAGAACAGGGGCAGGCGGTCGCTCCCGAACTTGGTCATGTCGAGGTAGGCGGAGCGGCTGGCCGGGTTGGGCAGCCGGTAATCAACAAGCTGAAAATACTCGCGGATAATCCAGCCTTCTCTGGCCAGGAAGGTCCCGGAAACGTTGATGTCGAAGGGAAGCTGGTAGAGTCCACCGAGCTTGAACATCCAGCGGGTGTAGGTGTACTGGTTGATCTTGCCGCTTGCGCCGCCGATGTAGGCAGCCTGGGGCGTTCCTTCATAGGCCCAGATATTGGTCGGGTCCATGTAGCCTTCGCCCTGCTTGCCGTAGTGGCGGGCCTGCTTCTGCCAGGTGAAGTTGGCGTCCATCATCCACTTGTTGGAAAGACGTTTTTTGACGATGAAATCCACGCCCCAGTAATCGTGGTAGTACCCGGGCTGCTTTTTCACCCAGCTCCAGGGGGAATAGGCAGTACCAACCGTCGAGGTATAGTACCACTCGTGGTTCTTGGCCTCTTTGGTATCTCCAATATCCGCCGGGTCGCCGACACCAGGGATATTTGCGGGTGGCTTGCCAGCAGAAATATACCAGCTTGGATTCTGGAGAGTTTCTGTGTCCGGAAAGTACTTGAGGCTCCAGCGGAAGTTATCATATTTTCTGTAGGTTCCGACAAGAGAAACAGCAAAGTCGGTGAATAGCTCCCGGTCGAGTGTGAACATGGCCTCAGTCGTCCTCGAGGAACCAGCGTCTTTATCGATGTACTGATAAGGTTTAGTCGTCTGACCTGGATTGGTGTAATCATAACCACCCCAGTAAGCACCGGCAGCGTCGCTCCAGTTTCCTATGAAATTGCCAGAGTCATCAAAGACCCGGTAAGGCCGATAGTAGGGTGCGGTTCGATAATTGGCCCAATATAACTCCTTAAAATCAACTATCCCGTCGCCGTTATCCCACCAGTAGAAGTCCATCCAGCCACTAACTCCGCCCGGCCGCCATCTTGAAGCTTCACCTACTCCCATGAAATCGCCATACTGGCTGAAGGAGAGCTTGGCAATGGTCTTGCCGTCGCCGGTCACATCCCAGGTCAATCCAAGACGCGGCGACCAAAAGGTCCAGTTGTAGTCGCTCCCGTCCTTGGCTGTGGCTGTAACCTTGGGGATTTCAACGCCCGGAAGGAGCTTATCAAGCAAATCGGCTGTCTGGGAAGTAACGGTTTTCTTCCAGGCTCCGCTATCCTTCTGGACGGCAGCAACTTTGTAAGGATTGACCCACGGCACTTGTCTATCCCAGCGCAGGCCAAGGACGAGGTTTAACCGGCCAAAGGTCAGCGTATCCTGGAAGAAAGCACTAAAAGCATCCACGTGATAATCGTTGAAGTTACCTCTCCAGAACTCGAAGTACTTGAAATTCTTGCTGATGGGAAGGTCGGGATTTCCGTCGCCGTCAAAGTCCACGGTCGGGTAGTTGATGTTTTGAGTAACGGCAGCGTTTCCAGAGTAGACAGACTCCGTGTAGGCGTTACGGTCAGCATACTCAAAGCCAATCTTCACGTCGTGGCTGGCGCCGAACAGGTTGTCGTTGAAGTAGTTGGCCAGGAAGTTGTACTGGTTAACAGGACGTTCGACATAATAACGCCACTCGGAACCATACCATCTTTGTGCTGTCGCATCCCAGACTGGCATATCGTCGAACTCGAGATCCATCATCGGCGTCAGGTTGAACCCGGCATCCGAGAAGGCGTATTTCACCGATACGAACAGGCTATCCCCGAACATGTGCTCGTCCTGAATCTTAATAATCGGCGAGCCGAAATGGTACCGGCCTCCCTGGTAATAGCCATCAGGAAGCGAAGCACTGGCCGAACGTCCCCACTTGTTCTTGCCGCCGATGTGGGCGAAGGCCTCAAACCTGTTCTGCGGAATAATCTGGAGGTTCAGTTTGCCCACGTAGTTCTGGAGGAGAGTATCGTCTTTAGTACCGTAAACGGTCGTCGTCTTGATGTCCTGGATGCCGTAAGACGCCCAGACCCAGGCCTTGTCTTTGATGAGAGGAAGTCCAATATTGAAGCCGTAGTCCTTATTGTTGTTGATCTTATTGATACCGATGGCACCCTGCTGGGCGTACTCGGGCTTGAAGTTATCGGCCTGGAATTTCGAGTCGATCATGTAGAAGCGGCCACCGAAGGTAATCCGGTTGGTCCCACGGCGGGTGACCATGTTGAGGGCGATGCCACCCGTCTGGACGGTGACATCCGCACCGCCGACTGTAATCTGCATCTCCTCGAAAGCGTCAAAATCGTAGTAGCTTGGAGACGCACCGATAGCCGCCGGGTCAGTAATGACGATGCCATCCATCGCCCAGACGTTGTTGTTATACGTGTTTGCACCGCGGCCGACATAGTTCGACTGCTGGCCGGATTCGGCGCCGCCAACGTTCTCTCTATCGACAATGACAGAGGGGGCCATCTGGAGGATAACCCACGGGTCTCTCGCGGTCGGCAGCGACTGGAGAACTTCCTGGGTAACGTTCGTGCCGACAGCGGTCTTCTTGGTATCGACCATGGGCGAAACCGCTGTGACCGTCACCTGTTCCTCAAGAACGCCCATCTCCATAACCAGGGTCAAGTTGGTATTCACACCGACAGCCACGACGATTCCCGATTCGATTCTCGTTTTAAACCCGGTGAGTTCGAGCTTTAACGCGTATTCTCTTGAAGGAGGAAGAGAGAGGAACCTGAAAATACCCTCAGAAGAGGTGACCGAGGTCATTGGCGCTCCGAAGGGGCTAGTCAATGTAACGGTCACACCGGGAAGGGGATTGCCTTCCTGGTCAGTCACCTTGCCAAAGATATTGCCGGTTCTCTCCTGGGCAATGAGGGAAACTGAGAGCAGAAAAACAAATAATAAAGCTAATATCTTACGCAATTTGCCTCCTTTCTTTCCCCTCCTTTATTGAGGGGTGAAAGCTTAATCCTCGCCCTGGAGTGAGTAATCTCACTCCTCCCTTAGCCTAATTGAAACCTGAGCTTTTTCTATTTATCACCTCCTTTACGCAG
>CAYUKK010000025.1:0-2760 GCA_964445305.1 uncultured Eubacteriales bacterium | reverse complement strand
GTGATTTCACTGGAAGTCGCGGATAGGAACGGCCAACGGGGTGATATTGTCCTCGGCCATGATTCCCTGGAGGGCTACCTCAACCCGGCCCAAAACCCTTATTTCGGCTCCATCGTTGGCCGTTACGGAAACCGCATCGCTCGAGGCCGGTTTACCCTTGATGGCGTAGAATATCAGCTCGCCACGAACATCGGCCCGAACCATCTCCACGGCGGCCTCAAAGGTTTTGACAAAGTCCTGTGGACATCTGAGCCAGTCCAGGAGGAAGGCGCGGTTGGGGTCAAGCTCCGCTACCTGAGCCCCGATGGGGAGGAAGGGTATCCCGGGAATTTAACGGTCACGGTTATCTACTGGCTGACTGACGAAGATGAGCTAAAAATCGCTTACGAAGCCGAGAGCGATAAGCCCACCCCCGTCAACCTCACCCATCACAGCTATTTCAACCTGGCCGGGCAGGGCCAGGGCGATGTCCTCGACCATGAGCTCATGCTCAACGCTGACTACTTCACTCCCGTGGACGAAGAGCTTATTCCCACGGGCGAAATTCGCCCGGTCGCAGGAACGCCTTGGGATTTCACCAAGCCCAAGCCCATCGGCGCTGAGATGGCCGCTGTTCCCGGTGGCTATGACCATAATTTCGTCCTTCGCGGCGAAACGGGAACGCTCAAGCTGGCGGCGCGGGTTACTGAGCCCTCGACAGGCCGGGTCATGGAGATTTACACAACCGAGCCAGGAGTTCAGTTTTATGCTGGTAACTTCCTTGACGGCACGATCACGGGCAAGGGGGGTAAGGTCTACCAGAAGCACTTCGGGTTCTGCCTCGAAACCCAGCATTTCCCCGACTCTCCTAACCATCCCCAGTTTCCCTCGACCATCCTCCGACCCGGCCAGAAGTACACGAGCCTGACCATCCATAAGTTCTCCATCAGCTCATAAGGAATCCAAAGGTCCAAGGACAAGAAATAAAAAAGGGAGAATATCAAAGCTCCGCAATGGTCTTGAGTTTTAATCAGCCGGTTTTTATTCCGTGGGGCGGTTTTTTTGCCCGGTTGATGTCCTCCGATCGAATGGTCTTTCTCGATGACACGGTTCTTGCCCGCGGCTTCACCTACGTCAACCGGAACCGCCTCAAAGGTCCGGAGGGCGAAATCTGGATTACGGTTCCCCTCAAGCGGAAGGGTCGCGGCCAGCAAAAAATCAAAGACCTCGAAATCTACGAAAAAGAAAGATGGGCGAAAAAATTCCTCCTCACCCTCAAGCATTACTACGGCAAGTCGATCCATTTCGAACCCGTATTTAAGGACATCCAGACAGCTGTGGATGCCACTGGAGAAAGCTTCCTCTCCTTAGCACTCCAGCTCCTGGCTATAATCAAGAAAGGATTCGCCATCGCCCAGGATTGGGTCCTCCAATCCCACCTCGGCCTCTCTGGACGCGGCACCGCCCTTCTCGTTGCCATCGCCAAGGAGCTGGGCGCCCGGGAAGTCCTTCTCCCCTATTTTTCCGAGAGAGCCGTCGATTGCGGCCAATTCGCGAAGGAAAAAATCCTCGTCCGGCTCCTGCGCTATCTCCCCCCGCCTTATCCCCAGTTCTGGGGTGATTTCGTCATGAACCTATCTGCCCTCGACCTTCTTCTCTGCTGCGGCCGGGAGGGTCGCGCCGTCATCGAAAAAGGCAGCCGCATCTACGAGCTTCCCTGAGAAAAGGGGCGACAATGGTCATCGAAACAGGCAATGAATCACTCATCCCATAAAGAATGTCTCGCCGCCTAAAGTCACTTGGAGTAACAGCATTTCACAAATCATGACCTTCATAATGGCATCAAGGGCAGGACACGGTCTCTTAGCTGATGCGGAGCACTTTGGCGCCCCGGATTCGCCGCTCCTTGATCTCGATGAGCGCCCGGTTGGCTTCCTCTAAGGCATAGATTTCCACCTCCGGTCTGGTGGAGATTTCAGCCGCAAGGTCGAGAAACTCCCTCACATCCGCCCTCGTCACGTTAGCAACACTCTTCATCTCTTTTTCCATCCAGAGATGGGCCGGGTAGTCGAGCTGGAGAAGGTAATCCTTGTCCACTTCTTCCTTGCGGATGGCGTTGATGACCAGCCTGCCGCCGCTGGCGAGATTCTTGAGCGCTTCGACGACCGGTTTCCAGACCGGGGTTGTGTCGATGATGGCCTCCAGCTTCTCAGGACTCGGCTCTTCTGTCTCGCCAGCCCAGAAGGCTCCCAGCTCTCTGGCAAATGCCCTCTCTTTTTCCGCGCGGGCGAAGACATACACCCTGGTGTTTGGATATCTGTGCTTGACCATAAGGAGCACCAGATGACCGGAGGCTCCAAACCCCGTCAGGCCAAGGCTCTGACCATCGCGGAGGCCGGTGAGCTGGAGCGACCTGTAGCCGATGGCTCCAGCACAAAGGAGAGGCGCTGCCTCGATGTCGGAAAAGACTTCGGGAATTGGGTAAGCAAAGTCTTCCCTTACGGTCATGTATTCGGCATATCCGCCGTCAACATCTCTTCCTGTCCCCTGAAAATCCGGGCAAAGGTTTTCCTGACCACGCCGGCAGAATTGGCATTTCCCGCACGCCGAATAAATCCAGGCCACGCCGACCCTTTCCCCGTGTTTTAGCTTTCTCACTTGTGGCCCCACCTCTTCGACTCTACCCACGACCTGGTGACCAAGGATAATGGGAAGGCGCGCCGGAGGTGTACGTCCCTCGATTTCGTCGAGCTCGGTGTGGCAGACACCGCAAGCAAGGAC
>CAYUKK010000024.1:0-3148 GCA_964445305.1 uncultured Eubacteriales bacterium | reverse complement strand
GAAAACTTCCATCATCCCCGCCACCTCATGCTCAACCTGCTGTCCATCGAGAGAATGCTCAAAAGAAAAGGACAAGTTTCAGGAGTTTTTGCCTCGACTCCTTGACCCCCATGACCAAGCTGCGTTTTTTTGATTGTAACTGCTCCATCGGCCGGGTCGGCTATCCTCACCTCCTCGACATTCCCGATGTCGCCGGGCTGCGCCGGGAGATGACGACGGCGGGCATCGAAGAAGCCCTCGTCTACCATGCTACTGCCAGATACGGGCATCCTCCCCTTGGCAATGCCCTTCTGCTCGATGAAATCCAGGACCAGAGAGGACTCTACCCCGTCTGGGTTCTTTTGCCCCATCACACGGGAGAAATGGCTCGGCCGGCTCAGCTCCTGGACGAAATGAAGGAAAAAGGGGTGCGCGCTGTCCGGCTTTTCCCCGGGCGGACACAGCACGGCTTTTCCCTGGCTGACTGGTGCGCCGGAGAACTCCTCTCGGCTCTCCAGTCGGCCCGAATGCTCCTTTTCTTAGACATCGAACTTATCACGTGGGAGGAAGTCCACGCCTTGCTCCAGAAATACCCCCGCCTTCCTCTCGTTCTGGCCAATTGCAGTTATCGGCATAACCGCTTCCTCTACCCTCTCTGGGAAAGGTTTGCCAACCTCTATGTCGAAATGTCCAGGTTTATGGGAGCGGGAGCGATCGAGGATGTCGTGCGCCGCTTTGGCTCCCATCGAATCCTCTTTGGCACCAACATGCCTCAGTATACGGGAACCGCAGCTGTAGGGCGGCTGGTCTACGCTGACATTTCGCGCTCCGATAAGGAAGCCATCGCGGCCAAAAACCTCGATGGCCTCTTGGGAGAGGTTTGGTCATGATGGGTTATTTCGACCGCATCCACGCCGGTATCCCTCTCCGTGACATCGAAATCATCGACCTCCACGCTCACCTCGGTCCTTATTTTAACATGCACATCCCCTCGTCCGAGGCCAGAGATATCGTCCGGAACATGGACCTCTGTGGTATCGATAAGGCTGTCATCTCGACGACGATGAGCTTCGAGGCAGATATTGTCCTGGGGAATACGATGATGCTGCGGGCGCTGGATTCTTTTCCCGGCCGGCTTTACGGAGCGTGTGGCGTCAACGGGAACTATCCCGACCTTTCCTTGGCCGAGCTGGAAAGAACCTTCAGCCGCCCTGACGTCGTGATGATCAAAATCCATCCTTATAACTCGAAGTGCCGCCTCGATGACCCCCGGATGGACAGCATCTTCCGTTTTGCGGCCGAGCGGCAGCTCTTTGTCCTCGTCCATACCTGGCTCGATGGCGACCCTTATGGAAACCAGGATATCTTTGCTGAAGTCGCCCAGGCTCAGCCGCAAATCCGCTGGATCATGGGACATTCTGGGGGACCTTACGGGAGCAGGCATGCGGTCGAGCTGGCCAAAAAAATCCCCAATATCTTTCTCGACCTGACCCTGTCCATGTGTCCGGCGCGGCAGGTTGAATATTTTGTCAGCGAGGTCGGCTCGGAGCGTGTCCTCTTCGGCACGGATAACCCGTACATCGACCCCCGACCCCAGGTCGGACGTGTCGGCCTGGCCCAAATCTCCGACGAGGATAAAATCAATATTTTCAGCGCTAACGCCCGCCGCCACATCGCTTTTCGGTAAAGAACCCATCATGAGGATTCGCCGGGCCCGGAAAGAAGATTGGCCCCAAGTCGTTGCTCTCGCCGCGCGGCTCAACCTGGACTATGAAGGCATGGACATGGATGATTTTTGGGTCGCTGTGGAGGGGAGTCGGGTGGCTGGCATTTGCGGCCTTCGACGGCACGCTGACTGCCTGGAACTCTGTTCTCTCGGTGTCGAGGAGGAATCCCGCGACAAGGGTGTAGGAACCCGTCTTGTCATGGCCCTGCTCGAGGAGACAGAGGGCGATATCTATCTGGCCACCGTCATCCCCGAATTTTTCAAGAGACTCGGCTTTGAGGAGGCTCCTTCCATTCCGGCTTCCATGATCAAGAAAGCTGAGTGGTGCCTCGGCTGCCGTCCTGACCGCTGCACCATCCTCTTCCAGAAGCGATGACGAACCTGCCGCGCTTCCCGGAATTCAAGCTCGTCGGAATCGAGGACAAGGAAGCTATGGAAAATTTCCTCGGCCGTTTTCCACCCGATATCTGTGAGCTCAACTTCCCCAACATTTTTATCTGGCGGCACTCCGAACATCCCAAGTGGACGACCATCAACGGAAACCTTTGCATTTTGTGTGAGCCTTCGGGCGAGCCGGCTTACTTTCTGCCGCCCGTCGGCGACAAGCTTATCCGGGAAACAGTTGAGGCCTGTATCGATTTTTCGCCCCGCTTGTCCAGGGTTTCCGAAGATTTTCTTAAGCGAAACTGCCCCGACCTTCCCCATGAAGAGGACCGGAATAATTTCGATTACGTCTATCAGACTTTCGACCTCATCCACCTCCGGGGAAAGAAATACGACGGCAAGAGGAATCGAATCAAGAAATTTGAAAGAAATCATCCTTACCGTTACCTCCAGCTTTCTTCTGAACATCTGACCGGCTGCCGGGTTTTATTCGACGAATGGACTGAAGAGAAGGCTCAGCAAGGCCAGTCCGTAGATGAGGGTCAAAGGATGGCCATCCTCGAAGCGCTCCTCCATTTCGAATCACTCGGGCTTGTCGGCGGAGCCATCGAGGTAGAAGGCCGCTTAGAGGCCTTCTCCGTCGGCAGCCGGCTCAATCCCGAGACGGCGGTCATCCACATCGAGATTGCCAACCCCGCTTTTGACGGTCTCAGCCAGCTCATCAACCGCGAATTCGTCCGGAATGCCTGGTCTGACTGCCCCTTCATTAACCGCGAGCAAGACGCGGGCATCCCCGGCCTTCGCCGGGCCAAAATGTCCTACCATCCCCACCACCTGGTCAAAAAGTACAACATCTGGAAGCCTCTTCCTTAGCCTCGTTTCTTTTTATTCCGCCTTCTGTCATAATGGGAAAGCCATGATCAAAGCCAAGCCCGAGGACTTCCTCGTTGAGGAAATGGCCAATTTGCCCCTCAAGAGCCGGGGTCCGCATCGGGTTTATCTTCTCCGCAAGTCCGGCTGGAACACGACCGACCTCATCCACTATCTGTCTCGCTCTCT
>CAYUKK010000023.1:0-25634 GCA_964445305.1 uncultured Eubacteriales bacterium | reverse complement strand
TTTCTGTTTCTCGAACACGTCTTTAAGGAGGTAAATGCCGGAGAAATACATGCGGACGGCGCTTTTCTCCCGGCTGACATTGAGCTCGACAGGGGCTATCTTCTCGACAAGGATATGGTCGATACTTTCCGCGTCGATATCCTCCATGATCTTCTCATAGGCTCCCTTAGAGGGAAGGTTCTTCCGCAAGAGAATACGGAGGAAGCGCTGCAATTCATCTTCGGAAAGCTCCGGGGAAAAAGAAATGGCCGCAATTTCCTTGGCCTGGAAATCAGCCCACAGAAATTTATAAACATGATAGCTCGAGTAATCAAACTTGACCCGGACCCCGTTGGCATAGATGGCATTTAGCCGGGCGCGAAGAACAACTTCTCCTTCCCTCTCCAGGATCTCCCGCAGCGCGCTATAGAGCTGTTTGATCTGGTCCTGAACAATCTGATTATGGAAATCATAGACCTTGCCAATCTTGAGCACGGCATGATAGCGAAAAAGAAGATGAAGGACATCTCTCTGGACCGGTCCTCCTCTTTCCGGCTTTTTTTTCTCCGTGGCCATAATCTTTACTCGCTTCGATCTTGGGCTCTGCCAACCCCGGCGGCCAGGGCTTTCTGGCAGGCTTCCCTGATTTTCTTATTCGAGCTCTTCGATCCCTCCCTTAAGAGTTCCATGGCTTCCGGCGTTCGAACACGATTCAAGGCCTCGACAGCGCAAAGACGTGTCAGCAGGCGGTCTGTTCTGGCTAAAAGTCCAGATTTTTCCATCGCCCGGCGCACCGCCTCAAGCGCCTCGTCATTCCCAGATCGAACCAGGAAGCTCAGGATGGCGATGCGGAGCTTGGGAGTGAGCCGACGGAACTTGCGGGACGGGACCATCTTGACCATTCTTTTCAGGACCATCTCCTCCCCCGGACAGCGAAGCCTTTCCGCCGCCGCCACTCCAATGTCCTCATCCTCATCCTCGACGAAAGTCAGCAGAATCCGCTGGGCCAAGGGGTCGGACGATGCGCCCAAAGTCTCGACCGCCGCCAGTTTAACCTCTTTGTTTTTATAGGTGTACAAAGCAGCCAGATAAGACAGCGCCTTCTTGCTTGGGTGTCGTCCCAGCAGGGCAATAATCTCCCGGACAATTACCGGCCTCCCGTCCCGGAGCTGATGAGCGAGAATGTCGACATTGTCCTGGCTTATCTCTTCCAGGTAATCGATGGCCGCTCGACGAGTACCCGGCTCCTGGGTCTCGTCCAGGAGTTCCGTGGCCAGGGAAGCCGACCGGTCTCCGAGAAACCCAAAATACTCGAGGAGTGCGGATAGGGAGTCAAAATTCTTGCGGCCAATCGATTCGCGGAGGAGGTCCATGCTCCGCCCTCCCCTTACTTCCTCCAGGAATTTATCAACCTCGGCCGCTTTCTCTGGCGAGGCGCGGACGAGCTCCTCTTTGAGCTCGTGAACCTGCCTCAGGAAATGGACAGCGTGAGAGAATTTGCCCTCCTGGATGAGTTCACGGTGATGCCGTTCCAGAAACTTCAGGATCGAGGCGACACGCTCCGGTCGATTTTCAAGCGATAGGAGCTCGAACATCATATCGTGGAATTCAATTTCAGGCGGAGAAAGGCGAGCCTTGGCCAAGATGAAATCGATGAGCTCCTTTTCCTCCTCCTCCATCGCGGTCACGATTTGGGCATAATCTCTTCCCTCCTCATGTTCCATGAGGCCAAGCGCCAATCTCTTAGCCTGGATCTCACTCAAGTCCTCGGTCGACAACTCGATTTGTCCGGTGAAGAGATTCCGCCTGTCGACAAAAAAATCGAAGGGCTGCCTGGTGAAGACATCAATCTTGGCCAAGAGGTATTCATCCGGCGCGTAGAGGCGGACGTGTGGAAAATCCTTCTCCCAGACGGCAAGGACAACGTCGCTCTCCTCGAGGGGAAGGAGCGCTGTCTTGCGGATGACGTCGAGAAACTCGCGAAGCTCGTACTTGTCCATCCCTTTAAGGATGGCAAATTTCTGCACCCCATCCTTGTGGAAAAGATAGGGTAAGCTCTTCGATAAATGCTCCTCTTTATGGACAACCTCCCCGCCCATGTGGAACGCATTTTCCAGGACGTCGACTTCGAGCTCTTCGCGGTCGACAAAATATCCATTCAGCTTAGCGTAAAGCTCATCAACAAACTTGACGACCGTTGAGTGTTGAGGTGGAAAAAGCTTGAGGGAGGTAACCGCATGGCTGAACAAGTGGAAGATTTCTTTGGCGAGTTCGATAGCCGCTTTGTTCCTGGCTTCCTCTTCGCCCACCCAATCACCGGAAAAATGCGGTTTTTCCTCTGCTGGCATTATATCCGCTTTTGTTCGACTACATTTTTTTTACCCCAGACAAACTAAAAAATCAAATATTTTTTAAGCGGGCAAGGGCAGAGAGAGCGCGCGGCTATCGAGTTCCGGCTGCGGCCGCCGTTGAGGAGTTCACTCTCGAATTCCTAAAGAAAAAAGAGCCAAGAGCAAAGGCAACCAAGCTGCCTGCTACGGAAGTTAAGAAAGGCGCTTCGAGCCTGATTGCGTAAGTGAAAAAGGGGGTTAGGATGAGTCCAACGCCAAGAGCGCTGGATGCGGCGGCTGAATTTCCCCAGCGGCTGTAAAGACCCATCAGTGTCACAACGAGGACGCCAGCTGTGCCGAAGGAAGAAGCGGCAAGGACAAGCTCATAAATTCCGCGGGCGTAAAGGGCGATGGCGCAGGCAAGCCCTCCCGAAACGAGAACAACCAGCCGCGCGCTCAAGACCCTGGATTTGTCGCTCTTCAGGCGGAAAAGAGGCACAAGAAGGTTATGGGAAAGGAGAGCAGAGATGGCCAAAAAGATGCTATCAACGGTCGAGATGATGGCGGAAATGAGAGCCGCCGAGAAAGCGACGAACAGGAAACGGGGCAAGAACTGGCCAGCCAGCCGAATCAAGAACTGTTCCGGGTCAGAGACAGCGGGTAGAAGAGAAGGACCGAGGAGACCCAAAAAGACGGGAATGGAGCCGAGCGCTAAATAGATGCCGCAGGCAACGAAGCTTGCCCGGCGCGCCACGGAAATTGAGCGAGCAGCCAAGATCCGCGAAATTGCCTCCTGGGCGACGAGCGACCCGAGGATGGGCACCATCCAGCGGTCCAGCCGCTCAACCAGTGTTTCGCCCGGCGCCCGGAAACTCAAGCGCACGCTCTCCATTGTGGTCAGGACCTCTCTCCAGCCAGAAAAATTCTGGAGGATAACCGCCAGCAAAACTCCCAGCCCGAGAAGAATAAAAAATCCCTGGATGAGGTCGGTATAGATATCGCCAAGGAGACCCCCGAAGAACGTGTAAACCAGGACTAGAGCTGTTGCCACAGCAATGGCCGGGGTCACCGGCAACGGTGTGGTGGAGGCGATGACCTGACCGAAAGCTCGGATTTGGGCCGCGCCCCAGATCAAGGAAGAAGGAATGAGAATCCAGATGGAAAACTTCTCCACAAAAGCGCCAAAGCGTTCTCGGAAATAATCAGCCAGGGTGACATAATTCCCCTTGCGGAGGCGGCCAGCGAGGAGGAGACCCATTAAAAAAAGACAGAGACTGAAGCCGAAGGGGTCAGCCCGGCTTCCGGAAAGCCCCTGTCTGTACACGGCAGCCGAAGAACCCATACATGTTTCGGCGCCAAACCAGGTGGCAAAAAGAGAAAACGCCACTATGAGAAGCGGCAAGTTCCTGCCACCGAGAAAATAGTCGCTCTCCGAATGAACACGCCTGGAAATCCACAGGCCAACCCCGAGCTGCAACGCCAGGAAGCCCAGGATGAAAGGCCAGTTCATTGAAGGTACCCCGCAAAGATGATGGGAAGAAGATTCCCTGCGGCCTGCGAAGAAAAAGCGCGTCGCATTCCTTCTCTTCCTGTTTTTTGTGGCCATTTATACAGAACGAACCGGCCCATGTCAATATGACGACAAGACCCGTCGGATGATGTCTTGTCCTTTTCCCGTCTTGGTGTTAAAATAAAAGAAAATTTCATGCGGACAATACTTTTCACGGGTAAAGGAGGCGTGGGTAAGACCACCCTCGCTGCCGCCACGGCCCTTCTCTGTGCCCGGCGCGGACACAGGACCCTGGCCATTTCGACCGACGCCGCCCACAGCCTTTCCGATTCCTTCGAGGTTCAACTCGGCAACTCACCCCAGCCGATTTGTCCCAACCTCTTCGGCCAGGAAATCAATGCCCTGGAGGAGATCGAGAAGAAATGGGGGGAAATCCAGGCCTATCTCACAGCTCTTTTCTCTTCCCAGGGAATTGATACTATCGAGGCCGAAGAACTCAGCGTTTTCCCGGGGATGGAGGAGCTTTTCAGCCTGATGGAAATTCGCCGCTATAACCAGACGGCCGAGTACGATGTCATCGTGGTCGATTGTGCCCCGACCGGCGATACCCTTCGGCTGCTCAGCGCCCCCGAAATTACGAGCTGGTACCTCAAGCACATTTTCCCCATCCAGAGGACGGCAGCCAAAGCGGTGCGACCCGTCGCCACCCGGCTTCTTCCCTTTCCCTTCCCCGAGGACAGCGTCTTCGAAGCGATGAAGAACCTGACCACTCAGCTGGCAGAAATGAAGGAAATTCTGGAGGATCACAGCCGGACTTCCATCCGCCTGGTGATCAACCCTGAAAAGATGGTCATCAAGGAAGCCCAGCGGGCCTATACGTTTTTCAGCTTGTTCGGCTATTCCGTCGATTTGGTCATTGTCAACCGGATACTCCCGGCGACCGTTGATGACCCGTATTTCAGGAACTGGAAGGCGATCCAGGGAGGCTATCTCCGCCAGGTCGAAGAAATCTTCGCGCCGCTGCCCATTCTCCTGGCCGAACTCTTCCACCAGGAGATTGTGGGCATCAACTTATTGGCCGACCTGGGGGAGAGTGTTTACGGCGGCGCTGACCCGGCCTCCATCTTCTTTGCCCAGAACCCGATGCGGATCGAGGCTCTGGATGGTAAATTCATCCTGACCCTTCACCTCCCCTTCGCTGAAAAGGAAGACCTGGACCTCTTTCAGAAGGGCGAAGAGCTCTTCGTGCGCGTCGGCAGCCTCAAAAGAAACATCCTTCTGCCGCGAATCCTCCTCAGCCACACTATCCAGTCGGCCCGCTTTGAAAAGGACCAACTCAAAATCGTTTTTCGATAACGGATAAACCCTATGGAAGGAGGTGAAAGTATGGCGGCTGAAAAAATGCGCGAGATCAAGATCCTCATTCCGGAGGAGCTTTTCACCTGGTTCATTCCAGCCCAGACTCATGAACACTTGATCAGGGCCAAGAAAGAAGTCCTTCTCGCCCTCAGGTCGCTCATCGACGCAAGGGTTGAGGCCCTGGAAAAGCGCGCTGCCCCCAAATCTCCGCCCAAGAAGAAAATCAACATCGAATGAACATTGACTTCAAGCCGGATTCATATTAGATTATCCTGTCCTTTGTTCACCAAACCAACCATGAAGACGAGGACTGAGGCTGTTGGTTCTGAACAAAAAGTCCGGTTGCTCAACGCCCTCCCCCAGGAGTTTATCGCTCGTTTTCTGGCCAGTCTTGACGGGGTGGCCATATTCCTCAACCGCCTTGGCCTAGGCCCTAATTTCATCACCGTTCTCGGGCTCGCCGCCGGCGTGGCGGCCGGTCTGCTCTTTGCTTTCCATCAGCCGCTGGCCGCTTCTGGCCTCATCGCCCTCTGCGGTATTTTCGATATTCTCGACGGAAAAGTGGCCGTCCTGACCCGGAAAAGAAGTCTTTACGGCGCCATTTTTGACTCGACACTCGACCGCTACTCGGAGTTCTTTATCTACCTCGGGCTGGCTTACTATTTCCGGAAAGGCTGGCCTCTTTGGGTGCTCTTTTTTACTTTCCTGGGCTCGACGATGGTCAGCTACACCCGCGCCCGGGCTGAAGGCTTGGGCTTCGAGTGCAAGGTTGGCTTCATGCAGCGGGCTGAACGGATGATTCTCCTCCTCCTGGGCTCCCTCGTCGGCTCCCTCCTCAAGGTCTTTGACCCGGCCATGATTGCTATCCTCATTCTTATCGCCCTCGTTTCGAACGCCACCGCTTTCCAGAGAATTTTCTATATCCGTCGCCAGGAAAAGCATCGGCATCTTCAAAAGGAGGTTTGACCATGGAAAAAATTAGAGTGGCCATCATCGGCGTTGGGAATTGCGCTTCCTCGCTCGTCCAAGGGATTCAATACTATAAAAACGCCAAGGAAGCCGATTTCATCCCCGGCGTCATGCACGTCAACCTGGGCGGCTACCACATCCGCGATATCGAATTCTCGGCCGCCTTCGATATAGACAAGAACAAAGTTGGCAAGGACCTGAGCGAGGCCATCTTCACCTGGCCCAACAACACGACCAAGTTCTCTGACGTCCCCCGCCTCAATGTCCCCGTCCACAGGGGCATGACCCACGACGGACTGGGGAAGTATCTCTCCCAGATCATTCAGAAGGCACCGGGCGCGACCGCGGATATCGTGGCCATCCTCAAGGAAACGAAGACGCAGGTGGTCATCAATTACCTCCCCGTGGGGAGCGAAGAGGCAACGAAGTGGTATGTCGAGCAGGTCCTCGAGGCCGGTTGCGCTTTCATCAACTGCATTCCCGTCTTCATCGCTTCTGAAAAATACTGGCAGCGGCGGTTCGAGAAGAAAGGCCTGCCCATCATCGGCGATGACATCAAGTCCCAGGTCGGGGCGACGATTCTCCATCGGACTTTGGTCAACCTCTATCTTGATCGGGGGATGCCCATCGACCGGACATATCAGTTGAACACGGGCGGCAACACGGATTTCCTGAACATGCTGGAAAGGGAGAGGCTCCATTCAAAGAAAATTTCCAAGACCAATGCCGTCGTCTCCCAAATTCGGGCGCGCGGCTTGAGCATCGACCCCGAGAATGTCCATGTCGGCCCGAGCGACTACGTTCCTTGGCAGAAGGACAACAAGCTCTGTTTCCTTCGTATCGAAAGCCGGCATTTCGGCGATGTCCCCACCTACCTGGATTGTCGGCTTTCGGTGGAGGACTCGCCCAATTCCGCCGGGGTCGTCATCGACGCCATCCGTTGCGCCCGGCTGGCTCTCGACCACGGCCTTTCGGGCGCCCTTTTCGGGCCATCCGCTTACTTCATGAAGACACCCCCCAAGCAGTACACCGATACCGAAGCCAAAGAATTGACCGAGAAATTCATCGCCACCTATGGGCGCAAAGCAGCTCAGGTGAAGACTCCAAAAAAGCAGCCGAAAAGAAAAAAATAGACAATATCGGCATCTCGAGAAGCGAGGCAAAAGTCGGCCACCGATAACAAACGCAATGGAAAGCTTGACCGAATAAAGGCGCTGCATGGTCAAGAGTTGTCGATTGCGTTTGGAATAAGTCAGGCGCTCATGCCGCAAGAAAAATGGGGGAGAGACACATGCCCATAACCAAGAAAAAGGGAACATTGTATCTCATCGGGTTTTTTTTCTTTCTCACCGCTTCGGCCTCTCTTCTGGCCATCGAAACGGGAGAAATTCGGGGCCGCATCCTGGACGAGGGAGGGGCCGGCCTTCCCGGAGTTGAAGTCCGGGCGGGCAGCCCGGCACTCCAAGGCTCAAGGACGGTCCTGTCCTCAAAATATGGCGATTTTCATCTTCCCCTCCTTCCTGTGGGCACGTACACGCTCACCTTCTACCTTGAAGGGTTCAGCCCTCTCACCCAGGAAAACGTCATCGTCCGGCTGGGCCAGGTCACAACCGTCACGGTGACCCTTAAGATGACAGAAATCAAGGAGGAAATAACCGTCACCGCGGAAACGCCGTTCATCGACAAAACAGCCAGCGACACGAGCTTCCACCTGAGCGCCGCTGAGCTGGAGAAGCTCCCCGTTCAGAACCGGACCATCGTCGATGTCGTCAAGCTGACACCGGGCGTCACGGGCGTGAGAATGAACACACGACGAGGAACAGCGACGGAAGGTCAGCCAAGCTTCCGCGGCGAGGGAGAGGAAGGAAATTCCTGGGTCATCGATGGCCTGGCCGTGAGCGGCGTCCGCTTGAAAAACTCCGGCCTCAAGATCAATTTTGATAGCGTCGAGGAAGTCCAGATCATCTCCGACCCTTTCAGCCCGGAATACGCTTCAGCCTACGGTGGGGTGGTCAACATGGTGACCAAGAGCGGCGGCAACGCGTTCAGCGGCAACCTGGCCATGCTTTTCACCAGCCGCGATTTCCAGGCTGGCCGCCAGGACCAGCTCGCTGTCGTCAGCGAACCCGAGTATTTTTCTAACTCCCAGTACTATTTCAACCTGGGTGGGCCCATCGTCAAGGACAAGCTGTGGTTTTTCCTGTCCAATAATTATTATCGGGATGTTCAGGAAACTGCCTCGGGCGAGCTTGGCTATTTCTTGGTTCCCGGCGGCAAATTGACGACCCACAATAACAACCTTTTCGCCAAGTTAACGATGTCACCCTCGACGAGCCACACCATCTCCCTGACCACTATTCTCCACAAATCCCTTCCCCAGAAGGGCGGCATCGGGATTCCCGAACTCTACGAAGAGGAAAAGTTCACCAGCACGGCCTGGAGACTCAACTACAGGGGCATCCTCAACCGTTCGACTTTCCTTGAAGCGGGCCTGGGCCAGGCCAGGATGGATTCCTCGAAGGAGCCATCGGACGGCGACCTGGGGCCGGCCCAGTATTTCATCGAGGACCTCGGCCTCAACATCCACAATTCCTACGGCAACGTCATCGACAACGAGAAGCGCCTTGACTTCAGCCTCAAGTTGACCAAACACATCGAGACCGACACCTTCGGCCGACATGAAATGAGCCTGGGCTTGGATTACTACGATATCGGCTCGGAGTTCAGCGTCGATTTTACGGGTAAAGAAGAGGACATTTTCCCTGGCAATGGATTCGACAGGGGAACCAAGTACTATTTTCAGACATGGCAAGCAGGCCAGAAAACGCCGACTTTTTTCTACGAATACGGAAATTTCGAGTTCATCAATTCCGCCAACGGCATCGGCCTCTTCTTCAAAGACAAGGTTAGCTGGGGGAGGGTAACCTTCATGGCCGGAGTGCGCACCCAGACTCAGCGCTGTCTGGACGACGAGCGAAAAGTCCTCTGGTCGTGGGGCCTTGGTGACTTCCTCTCCCCGCGCCTGGCCCTGACCTACGATATCACAGGGGACGGCGTCAACGTCCTCAAGCTGGGTTGGGGTCGTTTTTCTGATTTGATCACGACCATGCCCCTCGGGTTTTTCAACTCCGGCGCCGGCTTGACCTTCCGCACCTACCGCTGGCAGGGAAAAGCCAACCCGACCGAGGCGGAATACCACAACCCGTCTGCCTGGAAATTCGAGACGGAGCAAAAGACGCAGGCCTTAGAAGTCGCCGAAAGCTTGGACCCCAATTTTCTCACTCGCTACCTCATCGAGTTCGACCGGAGGCTCGCCGCCCACTGGGCCTTGAAAGCCCGCTTCGTTCATACCCGCGCCGATAACCTCCTCGAAATCCTGGCTATTTTCGACCCGGCTACTCTTTACAAGTTCCTTTTCGATAACTTCGAGCACAAACGCCGCCGCTATTCAGGCCTGGAAATCGAGCTCAACGGGAGAATAGGCCAGGCCGTCTACCTTAACGCCTCCTACGCTTATTCCTCAGCCATGGGGACAAACCCCGGCCAGGTGGAAACAGGCTCGTACGCTCAGGAAGAAGGAAGCACCAACTACCTGGGCCTCTTCGGGAATCACCTCTATGTTCCCGACCTCCCCGAGTTAAAGGATGTAAAGGCCTGGGTCGATTATGCGCTCGGCGGTCTCGGGGGCAGGGGCATAGGCGATGAAGGATGGTACGGCAAACTCCCCTACTCCGTGGACCATAACCTCAAGGTCAACACGGCTTTCCTCCTTCCCTACGGAATTCTCCTCTCTTCGGCCTTCGAATACATATCGGGCTACTACTGGGAAAAGCTGGGTTATGTCCCCTTCTTCGGCGGCTACTATTCTTTTCCCGAAGGCCGGGGGACAAGAAAATCGCCCGCTCACCACTACCTGGATGTTTCGCTGGAAAAGACCTTCCGCCTGCCGAGCCAGGTCAAAGGTATCCCCCTTGCTCTTTCCTTGCGGGCCGACGTCCTCAACGTGTTCAACAGCCAAAAGCCCATTTCTTTCGTCAAGGAAGCGACGACGCTTTTCGGTCAAATCTGGGCCAGGCAACAGCCTCGTCAGGCGCGGCTGATGCTCAAACTATCTTGGTAAGACGGCAAAAGAAGGGACGGTTAGCCCTTCTTCTTGTATCCCGCCGGTACCTGGAAATCCGTGGCGCTGAGGTCTGGGGTCGATATCTCGAGAACCTCGGTGTGGTAGGTAAGCGAGGGTTCTTCAGCTCCCGTTCCCGTTTCGACCGGCTTCTTCTTCAGGGTTTTTTTGAGCAGCCCACCAAGGCGCCCCTTGACATCCGTGGCAGCGGGCTCTTCCTCGGCTGAAGCAGCGGGTTTTTCCCCGCTGACGAAATACTTCCCATCGATGACGACCGGATAGCCCTTTATTTTTTGGATTTCGTGCGCCGCCTTAGAGTAGTCGCGGCTCGGCCGGCCCTTGGCTAAGCTGAAGGAATCCAGGATGGACAGCCACCGAACGCCGAGGACATCCTCCTCCATCTTGCCCATCTCCACACCGATTTTCTCAAGATAAGCCCGGCTGAACTTCATCTCCTCCTCCATCGCCCGCTTCAACCTATCATCCACGGGTGTGGCCCAAACTACACTCTCAAGCCGGCTGGAGCTCTTCTCTCCCGTGGCCGTATCTTCCCACTCGAGAAGCCAATGGAGCAGGTACTTGTGAACGGGGAAATTGTTGATTGTCGATTCCTCACCCGTATCCTCGACCTTGAGTTCATTCTTGGTGACTCGGATTTCTCTCTCCTCTTCTTCCTCCGCCTCCTCGCCAGTTTCTGTCTCGCCTTTGGCCAATTCTTCCTTCAATTTTTCGATCGGGCTGACCGTGTATTCTCTCTTCTTGTTGTCCAGCCGGTAGACAGTCGCTTGGGGTAAGTCGATGATCTCGCCCGTGTCTCCCGAGCGGAGGATGGTCTTCGCCGCCAGGCCGCCAGCCACCCCCTGGCCTTTGAAATCGGTGACCATGTTGGACCATTTTTGTTCGGCGGTCAGCTTATCGCTCTGGACGAGGCTGAACTTGCCGAAGCCGCGGAAATTGATCTCCGACTTCGTTTTCTTGACCACGCCGGCCCAAGCCGGGGAAGCCAGGACCAAGATCACAGCGCCCAAGGTCATCGTTTTTTTCATCCTTCACTCCTTTCAATTCAAAAAGTCTACTTTTCCTATATAATTTATATGAAAAATAGGGATAAAGCCAATTTTCCCAATTTTTCCCCCGTCCGTCACCCGGGAACCCTCGTCCGCGAACACCTCCTTATTCCACCGTGACGCTCTTGGCCAGGTTCCGCGGCTGGTCAACATCTGCCCCTCGCTTTGCAGCAATATGGTAGGCAAAAAGCTGGAGCGGAAGGATGGTCAAAAAGGGGCTCAGCATGCTGGAGATAACCGGAACGCGTATGACTTCATCGACATGTTGAGCGATGGCGGCATCACCATCAAAGGCAACGGCCAGGACATAGCCCTGCCGCGTCTTTATTTCGGAAATATTGCCCAGCATTTTCTCGTAGGCCCTGTCCTTGGGAATGACCGCCAGGGTGGGCATCTTCTCGTCGATGAGAGCAATTGGCCCGTGCTTCATCTCTCCCCCCGCATAACCCTCGGCATGGACATAGGAGATTTCCTTGAGCTTCAGGGCTCCCTCCAGGGCAATGGGAAAGCTGATCCAGCGACCAAGATAGAGGAAGTGGGAAAAGGAAAGGAAGCGCCGGGCCACTGCTTCCAGCCGTCCGGAATCCGCCAGGAATTTCTCCATCCGATGGGGGACTCTGAGGAGCTCCTGGATAAAGGGAAGGCTGGCCGCTTCGTCCATTTTCCCCCTTGCCTGAGCCAGGGAAACCGCGAAAAGGGCCAGGGCAGCCAGCTGGGCGGAAAAGGTCTTGGTCGCCGCCACACCGATCTCCGGCCCGGCGTGGGTGTAGAGCACTGCCTCCGCTTCCCGGGGGATGGACGAGTTCACGACGTTGGAGATGGCCAGAGTGGGAGCGCCCGTTTTCTTCGTAGCCCGGAGCGCGGCCAGCGAATCGGCCGTCTCCCCCGACTGGGAGATGACGACGACGAGGACATTCTTATCCAGGGCGATATCGTGATACCGGTATTCAGAGGCGTACTCAACCGTCACGGGCACACCGCTCAGCGACTCGATGAAATATTTCCCGACGAGACCGGCGTGGTAGGAGGTGCCACAAGCAATGATGACGACGCGGCGGAGACGCCGAAGCGTGGTCGCTTTTAAACAGGATTCGCCGAGGAACACTTCACCCGAGCCGGGCGCCACCCGGCCATGGAGAGTGTCCCGGACGACCTGAGGCTGCTCGAAAATCTCCTTGAGCATGAAATGCTTGAACCCTTTCTTCTCAATCATCAGGGGGCTCCAGCTGAGGCGCTCTTCCTTTTTGGCCAGGGGACGGCCTTTAAAGTCGGAAAATCTCACCCCTCCCTTCTCAAGAATGGCGACCTCCTCATCTTCGAGGAAAATGACTCTCGAGGTGTGGGCCAGGATGGCGTTGATGTCCGAGGAGATGAAATATTCGCTCTCGCCAAGACCAACAACAGCCGGGGGGCCACAACGGGCGCCAATGATCTGGTCGGGGGCCGCCGTCGATAAAACGGCCACCGCATAAGCGCCTTCAAGCTCAGCCAGCGCCTGGCGGACGGCCTCCTCAAAGGGAGATCTCTGGCGGTACTTCTCGACAAGATGAGCAATGACTTCCGTATCCGTCTCTGTCCGGAAAACGTGGCCTTCGGCAATCAGCTCATTCTTGAGAGCGAGGTAGTTCTCGATGATACCGTTGTGGACGACAACCACGGTGCCGGAACAATCGCGGTGGGGATGGGCATTTTCCTCGCTCGGCCGGCCGTGAGTGGCCCAGCGCGTGTGCCCGACGCCGCAGGTTCCGCTGAGCGGAGCGCTCTGGAGGCTGTCCTCGAGTTCCCGAATTTTCCCTTTCACGCGCCTGATCTGGATCCGCTGTCCCTGGATGACGGCGATGCCCGCCGAATCATAACCCCGGTATTCGAGCTTCTTCAGTCCTTCAACCAGGATGGGGACGGCGTTGCGAGAACCGATATAGCCGATGATGCCGCACATTCCTTCATTGCCTCAACTTGCGCCTGGCCCAGCCAGGCCTCTCCACCTGCTTGCTCCTGGCGACGGCCAGCGCATCGGGTGAGACATCCTTGGTAATGGTTGAGCCCGCGCCGATGTAGGCGTTCCGGCCCACTTTGACGGGCGCGACAAGCTCGGTTCCCGAACCGATGAAGGCGCCGCTTTCAATAATCGTCCGGTGCTTCCGTAGGCCATCGTAGTTGCAGGTGATGGTCCCGGCGCCGATATTGACTCCTTCCTTGACGACGCAATCGCCAAGGTAGGAGAGATGGCCAGCTTTGGAGCGCGGACCGAAGACCGTGTTTTTCATCTCGACGAAGTTCCCCACTTTGGCTCTGGGTAGGATGACCGTGCCGGGTCGGAAATGCGTGAATGGCCCGACCTGGGCTTCATCCTCGACCCGGCTGCCCTCGAGCACGGTCGAACTCAAAACCTTGACCCGGTCAGCCAATCGCGTGTTGATGATATGAACAAAAGGATAGACCCGGCATTCACGGCCGAGACGCGAGTTTCCCTCGATGACGACGTTAGGATAGAGCACCGTTTCGCGGCCGATTCGGACATCGATGTCCACCCAGGTGGAGAGGGGGTCGAGGACCACAACCCCTCTTGCTTCCAGCTGGCGAATCTTCCTCAGCCGAAGAACCCGGATGGCCAGAGAAGCTCGAGCTGGAGAATCCACGGGCAAACCTTCGTCTGGACTCAAAGTCAAAACCTCGACTTTTTTCCCTATCTCTTCCAGAGAGCGACAAAGCCCGGCTAACGGAAGTCGAGGCCTCTTTTCTGTGGCCTTTTCCCTCAGCATTCCGGCGAGGGCGCTTCCCCGGAGAAAAATGGCCGCGATGTCCGAAAAAGAGGCTTTGCGTTCGGGCGGGCTGGTTTTCCTCCGCGCCATTCTTGTCCCCGCCTCGAGGACCGTCATGGCATTTTCCCTTTCCGTATGCCAACGGAAAACTGACTTCAGAGTTTTCGCCTGGAGCAAGGGAAATCGAGAATCCAGAATCAAGAGGTCTGGCCCGGCGTTTGACGCCAACTTGCCCCGGAGCGAAAAAACCAAGCTCAAGTCCTGGGGCCATCCGCCTACAGCCATAGTATCCTCCCTGGCAAAAACTTCATGCCCGGGGATGCTTTCTTTGTCGAGGCCCGTCGCCAGATAAATTTTCGCTGGCCTCAAACCAGCCAGCAAAGCCGTGGTGAGTTGAAGCGGGGTCTTGCCCAGCAAAGGCTGAAAGAAGTAACTCTTCCTCCTCGGTGTTTTTTCTCCCCCCTCAGCCACTGCCACAATGGCCAGGATGGCAGCTTTCATGTCAGGCGGGTTAAAAGCTTGAATTTTTTATCCTCCCAGAGCGGCTCAAAATCCGTTTCGTTTTGAGCCAAGATTTTATAGAACTTATCCTTTTGGAAGGCCTTTTTGAGGGCCTCCATCGCTTCTTCATTCTTCCCCTGACGGACATAGGCATTGGCCATGAGATAATGGACGCGCCCTTCCTCATGTCCGGAGGCCAGGGCTTTCTCCAGAGTTCTCAGCGCTTCTTCATAGTCCCCGCTGTTGATTTTATAAACGCTGTAGAAAAAGTAATCGTCGCTCGTCTTGAGGGAAATCGTCTCCTTCTTCTCCCTTTCCTCGATGATCTTGAGATAGACCCGGGCTCGGTCGACGAGTTCCTTCTCGGAATTGTACTTCTCGGGGAAGGCCAGAAACAATTCCTTCGCTTTGTCCAGCCTCCCTTTCTTGAACTCTTTGACTGCCTCGCCGTAGGCAGAAAGGGCTTTTTCGTAAGCGTCTTTCTTGCTTTTCTCTTCTTTCACCTTTGATCTCCCACTCTGTCGAATTCAAGCGCCACCCATTTTACTCCAGAGGGACTTGATTTGGCAAGGAGAGCCCCCCTCTCCTCTTTCTGACCCCTTCGTCATCCCGGCGCCCGAGACGGTAAAATCACAATCCATCTGGTCGTCAAGCTGGGCGGCCTTGATGGCAGCCCCGAGCGCCCATCGCAGCTCTTCTCCCTCCGCGGTTTTGCTCTTACTCGAGGAAGGCAGGGAATAGCCACGTCAGGCCTCGTCAAAAACCCTGAGGGAAAATGGGCTTCTCAGGCTTCGAGGTAACGGGGGAACCGGCGCTCCTCGAAAGCCCAGAAATCGGGATGCTCGACGAGGAAGCGAACAGCCTCGAGATGGAGACGATGCCCAGCCCTTTCCGCCTGGAAATGTCCAAAGAGAGGATGGCCAAGAAGGGCAAGGTCGCCGAGCAAATCGAGCACCTTGTGCCGGACAAACTCGTCGGGGAAGCGCAAGGGACCGCTCACCACCCTTTCTTCGTCCAGGACAACAGCGTTCTCGAGCGTCCCACCCCTGGCCAACCCCTTCCTCCACAGCTCCGGCACGTCCTTCAAAAACCCAAAGGTCCGAGCGGGCGCTATGTCGTTAAGGAAGGACTCTCTCGTCATGGCCACTGAGAAAGCTTGCCGGCCGATGGCGGGATGGGAAAAATCGATGATATATGTTAGCCGGAATTCCTCATCGGGCGAGAAAGTGAGGCTGGCCTGGCCATCCCGTAGCGTATAGGGCTTTATGATTCGAATGGCTCTCCTTCTTTCCGGGAGATTCCTTAACCCGCTCTCCAGAATGGCTCGGGCAAGGGGAAGAGCGCTCCCGTCGAAGATGGGGATCTCTCCTCCATCGAGTTCGATGTCAAGGCTATCCACGCCCAGGATAAAGAGCACAGCCAGCAGGTGTTCGATAGTTCGGACGACGCAGTTTCCATCGACAAGACTGGTACAGTTGCCGCTTTCCGCTCGCCTGGAGTCGATTTCAACCCGACAGCCGCCCATATCCAGGCGGGAGAAGATAATCTTCCCGCTCGAAGCCGGCTTTAAACTCAAACGGACCTTCTCGCCCGTATGAACGCCAACACCGGATAAAGAAACCTCCTTAAGGATGGTCCTTTTTTCGATCATTCCGAACACCCTCCGTTCATGCCTCTCTTCTTGATGATGAACATGGCTCGGACGATCAGTATAACCCATTTTCGCCACCCTATTCCATCCTCTCAACTCAGTCGATGAATTGTGGGGAACCATCTGGCCAGCCCAGATAACCTGAAATGGCCATCAAAAAATCCCCATCGCCGCAAAAGTCGTGCCAGGTAACCGAATCTTTAGCCTTTTGACCCGAAAGTGCCGATAGAAGCACCCGACGGGTCCTGTCGCGGTTCACCCCCGGCGCCCCCGAGCGGTCTATCTTGTTTATATTCAGTCAAGAAGATGGGTGGCATCAAACGCTCGGGTCGGCGGGGGGCCCCCGAACCACGCCACCCCTCGGGTGTCCGCCTATGGCCCCTATTTTGCATACTCGAAAGCCGTTTCGCGACAGAGGAAGTTCCCATCGGAAATTTTTGGTGGAATTTCAGGATTGGCCATGTTGCCGGGGATTTAGAATTGCGCTACAATGCGAATCTTTCCTTGATATCTTTTGACGATGAGGCGAGGCGATGAGAACTGACCCGGCCGTCGAGGAGTCGCTGGCTCAGCCCCCCAAGGTGTGGTCCGAGGCGGGCCGCTGGTGGCGTCATCTCAGCCTCCGGCAGACATTTTCTTCTCTCCGGCATCGAAACTACCGGCTATGGTTCTGGGGTCAGATGGTCTCCCTTTTTGGCACGTGGATGCAGTCAACAGCCCAGGGTTTTCTCATCTACGAACTGACGCGCTCGGCCGCTTATCTTGGCCTGGTCGGGTTTGCCGCTGGAGTGCCCAGCTGGGTGCTCATGCCGCTCGGGGGAGTGATCGCCGATAGGATGTGGCGGCGCAACCTCCTCCTCATCACGCAGTCGGGAATGATGGTCCTCTCTTTCCTTCTCGCCGGGTTGACTTTCTCTGGCCTCATCCGGCCCTGGCATATTATTGGCCTGGCTTTGCTCTTCGGGGCGGCGAATGCCTTTGATGCGCCTGCCCGGCATGCTTTTGTCCCGGACATGGTTGGTCGCGCCGACCTCACCAACGCTATTGCCTTGAACGCGACGATTTTCAACTCGGCCACAGTGGTCGGACCGGCGGCGGCGGGAATAACTTACGCGCTTTTCGGGCCAGGCTGGTGTTTTCTTGTCAACGGTCTGTCCTTTACGGCCGTCCTTGTTGCCTTGCTGGCCATGAAGATGGAGCAGTTGCCGGAACGGAGCCCATCCTCCTCGCCGTGGCAGGAGTTGAAGGAAGGCTTCAGTTACGTCCTTTCCCATCAGCTCATCCGAGTGCTCATCGGGCTTGTGGGCGTGACCAGTCTGTTTGGCGTTTCTTTTGTCGTCCTCATTCCGGCCTGGGCTGTCGAGGTTCTTCACGGCAACGCCACGACCAACGGCTGGCTCTATTCGGCGAGGGGAGGGGGTGCCCTCCTTGGAGCGCTGGCCATTGCCTCGCTCGGCCGGTTCGATTTTAAGGGTAGGTTGCTTTCCCTGGGCACCCTTGTTTTTCCCATCCTTCTGCTCGTTTTTGCCTTTGTCCGCTCGTTGCCCGTTGCCCTCCTTCTTATTCTGGCCAATGGAATGACGGCCATTATCATTTTTAATTTAGCTAACGCCTTGGTTCAAACTCTCGTCCTCGACAGCCTGAGGGGGAGAGTAATGAGCATCTACAGCCTTACCTTTTTCGGGTTCATGCCCCTGGGCGCTTTGTGGGTTGGGACGGTCGCCGAACGTTTCGGAGAGGCAGTAGCGATCTTGGTCAACGCTCTCATCATGCTGGTGTTTTCTGTGTTCATCTGGATTTGGCGGCCCAGCCTGCGCCGTCTCGCCTGAAGCTTCATTATGCCGCTCGCCATGAGGGCACTGCTATGGAAAAGGGCCCGGGCGTTCGCAGCCTTAATTTCGAGGCGGCGGAGACGGCCCAAGGCGAGTAAACATGATATGGAAAAAGGAGAGCAAAGAACATGACCAAAACCGTTGGTTGGAAGACCTCCCGGGCGGCAATTTGTTTCATTCTTTTTTTGGCCGGGGTGGGGACTGAATTCTTGGCCAGCCCTTCGACAGTTGACTTCGGAGCGTTGAAAAAGTCACTGGAAAAAGAAATCAAGGCTGCAGGCGTTGAGGTGGGCCTGGCTCTTAAAGACTTGGAAACGGGCGAGGGCCTATTTCTCAACGAGAAAGCCAGGATGCATGCCGCAAGCACGATGAAAGTGGCTGTTATGGTCGAGGTCTTCAAGCAGGCTGCCGAGGGAAAGTTCAGCCTTGACGATACGTTGGTGGTCAAGAACGAGTTCCGCAGCATTGCTGACGGGAGTCCTTATTCCTTGAGCGCGACCGACGACTCCGATCCAGAAATGTATTCTCGCCTTGGCCAGAAAATGCCAATCCGGGAGCTCGTCGAGCGGATGATCACGGTAAGCAGCAACCTGGGGACCAACATCCTGATGGACCTCGTCGAGGCGGAAAATATCATGGCCACTCTCGCGGCTATGGGCATTTCGGGGATGGAAGTTCTCCGCGGCGTGGAAGATAGCCGGGCGTTCGAGAGAGGGCTCAACAACCAGACTGATGCTCTGGCTTTGATGCAGCTTCTCGAAGCCATAGCCACGGGGCGGGCAGTCTCAGAAGCGTCCACGGTTGAGATGATGGCCATCCTCACCCGACAGCGCTTCCGGGCCGGTATCCCCGCCGGCGTCCCTGAGGCTGTGCCCGTGGGTAACAAGACGGGCTCGATTTCTGGAATCGAGCATGATGCTGCCGTCGTCTTTCCGCCGGGCCGTAAACCTTATATCTTGGTGGTCCTGACCAGGGGTGTCCAGAGTAGCGAGGCGGGAGAAAGGCTCATGGCGCGCCTGTCGGCGCTCATTTACCAGGCGTTAGGGGGAAAATAGAATAAAAATCTCGTCAATCCCGAATATTCGGGGGTCAATCCCGAAATTGCCGTCGAAGCACCCGACGGGTCCTGTCGTGGTTCACCCCCGGCCAGGCTCGGGGTTGGGATTCCGAAGCCCGCTCGTTTCCCCGGCGAGGAAACTCGCTCCGACTCAGCCTTCGCTCTTCTCTCGCTTCGCTCGAGAAACCATGCCCGCTCAGGCTTCGACGGGCTTTCTCACCCCAACCCCTCGCCTGTTTTCCTTGGCATCAAACGCTTGGGTCGGCGTTCCGAGACGCTATCGAAAGTTTGTTTTTTATATATTAACCACCCCTACCCCTCCTAGGGAATTAGGAGGGGAATAACGGTCAGCGTCTCGGGTAAGGTCGGCCCCCGAACCACACCACCCCTCGGGTGCACTCGCTATCGTGATAATTTGTTACAAGATGAAGCACTTTCGCTTGATGATAATTCTCTATTGGCAAATTTGGGTCAATGCGTGCGGTTGACTTTGCTGGGCTTTTCCGCTATAGTGCAGTGTAATGTACGGCCCAGAAAATACTACATGTTGTAGAAATTAAAGGATAAAGTAGCACAGGTTGAAGATTTTTCTTGACAAGGTAATAACGCCTCGACTATAATCCCACCGAAGACAGTCAGCTCATGGACAAGCCTCGCCAGCGGAAAAGTAAGTACTTTATGATCGCTTACCTGGTCCTCTTTTTTTTCGCCGGGAAGCCGACCGAATTCGGGCAGGAGCATTCCTTCTTCCATGGTTTTCTCATCAGGAACCCGGTCATCCGCATCGGGTTGGGCGTTAATATCGACGACCTTACCGTGCGGGCTTCTTCGGGGATGAAGGTCTATGAAGTCGGGTCTAGTTATCGGCTCTTAGCCGAGGACATCAACGAGATTCACGTTCGGGGCCAGAGAGAGAAGTTAACCGAGAAATTCCTCCTTCTGGTCGGGCAGTCGGAGAAAAAGGAGGAAGCTGAGAGGCTTGCTTTGCAGCTCAGATCTCGGCTCGACCAGAAAATCTATGTCGAGCGAGATAGGCGGAGCGGATTGGAAGAACGCTACCAGGTTTTGGTCGGAGATTTTCTCACGCGGGGTGAAGCCTTGGCCTTCATCAAGAAACTCCACCTGGCCGGCGTTGAGGAAGCATGGATCGTGAGCGTGGAAGTGACCGAAGAGGAGTCCCATCCTCTCTGGGTCCTCGTTAACGAGGAGTTGAAGTTTCTGCATCCAGACACCGTGATCTATTTTGTCCCATCCCACCCGCAGAGCTTCCTTTCTTACAACGGCCGTCAGTACCGCGGCATCTTTGTCCTTAAGCCCACGCGGAAGGGACTCGTCCTCATCAATGTCCTCAACCTCGAAAATTATCTCAAGGGAGTCGTGCCCAGGGAACTCTCTCCCTATAAGTACAATGCCTTCGAGTCTCTCAAGGCTCAGGCCGTCGCGGCCAGGACTTACGCCCTCAAGAACCTTGGCCTGAACGAGGACCTCGGCTTTGACCTCTGTGACACGCCCCAATGCCAGGTTTACGGCGGGTTGAGCGCCGAACATTCCCTGAGCACGAGGGCCATCGAGGAGACAAAAGGCGAGGTGGTCGTCTACAAGGGAAAACTCATCAACGCCCTCTACACGAGCACCTGCGGCGGCATGACCGAAGATGGCGATAAGGTTTTTGGCGGTCAGCCGGTGCCTTACCTGGCCAGCACTGAATGCGCCTCGGAGAAGCAGGCAGAATGGGCAGTAAGCGGCCGGATGATTCTCCCGGTGGAAATGGGAAGCCGGAATATTGACCGGGAAATGGCCAGCCTCATCAGCCTCGCCGTCCTTCCCGACGAAACGAGCCCTTCTTTCTACCGGGAAGAGGTGAGCGCCGAGGAAGCTGTCCAGTGGACAAGGAACGCGCTGGCGTTTTTGGGGAAAAAGAGTGATGAACTCTATCTCCCTGCCTCTCTTCTCCATTTTCCTGCTCTGGCGAAGTTTCTTGTGGGTGCCTTCGAGTGGAAAGAAAGAGTAAAGAACCTGATGCTACCGAGTGAGGTGGATTTTGTCCTCCGTGAATACCCAATGTTCAAGGGAGAGGGTCGGCAGGAAGTTGCCTATCTCATCCACAGTGGCATTTTCCTACCTTTCCCGGACATGGGAAGTGACCAGAGGGCGGTCAGGCGTGCCGAGCTGGCGTATGCGCTCTACCGGGCTATTCGAAGCTACAGGGATCCGGCCCACCGAGGAATCTTTCTCCGCCAGAGCGGGAATGAGGTCGAGCTGGAAGAGAATGGAGAGAGTCGGACGCTCGTCCTTCCGGCAGATGTTTTCCTTTTTCGCCATCAAGATGGTGAGCGAAGTCCAGCTCCTCGGCTGACGCTTCTTGGCGGGGAGGAAGTGAGCTGGGTGGAGAAAGACGGCAAGATCGGGCTTCTGGAGGTCCGTTTCCCTGTCTATTCCAATATCCTCGACCGTGGTTCTGTCTATCATCGCTGGCAGGTTCGGGTGTCCAGGGAGGAGCTGGAGAAGAGGATTCAAGACTATTATCCGATTGGCCGCCTCATTGACCTTTCCGTTGCGGAGCGGGGGAAATCTCGACGCGTGACGAAATTAGCCATCACCGGCACAGAGAGTCAACCGGTCGTTACTGGCCTCAAGATTCGCTGGGTTCTCGGGCTGCGGGACACCCTTTTCACCATCGACAAAGAGTACGATGAGGCCGGTCAAATCACCTATTTCACCTTCTCGGGCAAAGGATGGGGGCATGGCGTTGGCCTCTGCCAATTGGGAGCTTTCAGCCTAGCCCGTCAGGGCGTTGATTACAAGAATATTCTGAAGAAATATTACCGGGATGTTAAAATTACCCGAGTTTATTGACCTATCCCCTAATGGATGACGCCGTATTTCTTCCCGACCTTGGTGAAAGCGTCGATGGCTTTGTCGAGGTGCTCCTTTTCGTGAGCCGCCGATAGAAAAGCACATCTCATGAGCTCAATTATATTAATCTTGAACAACGATTCTTGATATCCGACAATAAAATCATCCTTGTGCTGCGTTGACAAACTCTTGGCTGCGGGCAAAAAATAAATGTGTAGAGGAAAGGCAAGGATTCATTAGTACTGGTTTGCGCCTTCGATGTCGATTTCAAAGAAGAACAAAAGCATGAATTTTCTTATCATAACAGCGATGATTGCCATACCGGTTGCTCACATTTTGAGGCCTCATTTTTCTTCGTTCTTGGAGAAAAAGATAAGGGACGAACAACATTCTTATACTCTTTTTTATAAATTTAAGGATTGCTGGGGTTCGATAGTTGACCCTACGCGGCTCATGGGGCGCCCTTTATTCCTATTTTTTTTAAGAACTAACAATAAGGATGATGAGAGATTTGTCACAGAACTCTATGAAGCTTGGCTAACAAAAGATATCTCCCTTGCTGTGGCCACCAGCGACTGTGATCGTTATAAATATTCTTTCAATGGGATTAGCAATAGGATGTATCTGTTTGATCATCGATTTGGAGATCTTGATGAAAAATATATTCAGCCCGGGCATTATTATTTCTATGATGATACCGGAAAAATCATAATTTATGGAGATTCCAAGGTATCGGTATCTTTTCTTGAAAAAAATTTGAGCCTCGCGTATAAAATGTCGCCTCCGGGAAGAACCTTTATTGATCAAATTCTTGAAAATAATGCCTCTTTCTATTGTCCCGATCATCAGCAGGGAAAGGACAATATTAGAAACAAAATACGTATCTTTGCTTTGTTCGATAATGTATGTCAATCATGTTTAGAGGGAAATATCATCGGATACCTGAAAGACCTTGATAGGAAAGCGGGAGATGTTTTTTTGATTAGTATTGTGTTGAGCCAGCAATTTTCTTCCAAAGATAGGCATAATTTTATTGATCACTTTGATATTAGCTTTCCTGTTTTCATTGCCAACGACTCAATAAATGAAAATTGGACGGCTTTCAAAGAAAAATATTCGGAGCTTCTCATTAATAATATAGTCTTTTGTGTAGATAGTGCTGGCCGATTGATCACGTCTTTTTTCCCTGGTTGTGGCTGCTGGGAGGAGTTCAGAAAAGAAATTTCTGCTCTCGTTTTTGAACAGAGAAAGAATGGCTAGGCAAAGCCCCTTTATAAAAACAATATCAAGTATCCCATTTTTACTGTTTCTATTTTGGCAAGTGAAACCGGTTGACGAGGACTCACTCAAAGCTTGGCAGACTTTGTTGAAAAAGTATCCGCCCCCAAAAGATGCTAAAGAGCTTGTTTTTGTCGATTCGATACCCAAAGATTCTGACCAAGAGGAATCATTTTTTTGGGGGGCTAAGACGATTGCGGCGGATGAAAATGACAATATTTATGTAGCCGACTCAAAGGCTCATCAAATCTTGAAATTTGACCGCGTTGGGAAGTTTATAAAAAGATTTGGTCGGCAAGGAAGAGCGCCAGGGGAGATCGAAAACATATGGAAGATTGTCTTCTACCAAGGAACGCTTATTGCCAATGATGTGGGTAACATGCGGTTCCAGTACTATGACCGAGAGGGCAATTTCATAAAAGGTTTTAAAGTCTTTAAGACTTATCTCGATTTCGATGTGGATTCAGAAGGTCTTATTTATGCTGTGCCGATTCGGTCCACGAAATCCGAGAGACTTGTTGAGGTCATCGATAGCGAAGGAAAATTAATTCATGAGCTTGGAAATCCCTTAGATTTTCAGAGAGATTGGCAACAATTGAACCATGCGATAATCTCTTTGGACGAAGAAGACAATATTCTATTGGCTTTTGTGCATTTCCCTATCGTTAGGAAATACGACCGACAGGGCAGGCTAATATACGAAAGGAAATACCCGATTGGCTTCCAGAAAAAGCAAATGGAGATGAACTATCAATTTGAAAAGATATCCAGAAATTCAAGGGCTCTGGTGGGATATATAGTCATGAACGATGCCATAAAAGCGGCAAAAGGAGTTTGGATTATGAACTCATATCCAAGACTTGAAATAAAAAAGTTCGATTATGAAGGAAACCTGCAAGATATTTTTTGGAAAAATAGAACCCAAGATTATCATGCATCGGCATTTCTACTAAAGATTGGCGATAAAAGCGGCGAATTTTTTGTGCTCCAGACCTCGCCAGAAAACAAAATTGAAAAATATAAATTTAATCATTAAAAGGAGGAATGAGATGAAAAACAGGAAGAGCACAGCTTTCCTAATTTTTCTTGTCTCTTCGTTCCTTGTAATCGCCTTCAATCAAATCTTAGCTTATGAATTTAGTTGCAGTTCCCCTTGTTCCGGTTGCTGGTGTTATGGAAATCTTGGAGGAGATAGTGGCTCTCCATGCTGTGGCTATTGTGACCATCAACAATGGTATGGTCCTATTCGGATGTGGTGCTGCTATCCTAATGAATGTCATGCGCTCATGGTTTAATTTTTTGGCCCTTTGGCACGCCCCGTGCCGTTTTTTGGCTAGGTGGCTATAAAAAGGGGAAAATTTTTGGTTCGATTTCGATGAAAAGAAGGCATAACGAGGAAGAAGTTCTCTGCGCAAAAAATATAAGGAGACCAGGGGATTAATTTGAGGACGCTATTAAAGGAAAATGGACGAGGAAACAAGAGCCCAATCGGCAGCCCTTATATGGAAAGGTCGGTCAATATGATTTCTTCTTTGCTTTACGTCTATAGATTATGGGGGTTAATCCGGTCCGTCTCTTAAATTGATGGCAAAAGGCTGAGACGCTCTTAAAGCCGGTGTTAAAAGAGATGGTCTTGATGGGGAGCCACGTATTTTTTAGGAGCTCCTTGGCTATATGAATTTTTCTATCGATGATATAGGTTCTAAAGCCGGTTTTCATCTCCTTTTTAAATAGAAAGCAAAAATAAATTCTGCTTAGACCAAGGTGACTGGCTATTGCGCCAAGAGTAAGTTTTTTATCCAGGTTTTCCTCAATATATTTCAGCGCCCAACGAACCCTTTCGTCCAAGAATATTCTCCTATAATAAAATAGACGTTCGTTGGCTAGGAATTTTCTCATTTTTATATGGTTCCAAATCCAGTAGCTGTCGATATCCAGTAGATGAGGAGGAATTTTAACCCACATTCGACAGTCATAGGTAGATGATAATCGCTTACTCTAATAATATCAATGAGTTAGAAGGGAGTCAAAAAATTGGTGTGGGCCTACAGGCTTAGGCCGTCAAACTCACATCATAAACCTTGGGCGGCGATGCTATCTTTAATTCTTTCAATATGTTAGCCTGGTCCGCCGTCAATTCTGTCCGCTGAAGGATACGTCCATCTTTTGAAGAAAATTCTCCCAAATGGCATCTCTCCATAATCGCCCGGATGCGGTCCCACGTTTCCCCAGTCTCCCGCTCAGCAATCCGCACCAGAAGGAGTGCCAGGTAACAGAGAAGCACATGAGATTTGATCCTTTCGTCTTTGCGATGAAAGAGCGGACGAAGCTCAAGGGTGGTCTTCAGCGTCCGGAAAGCTCGT
>CAYUKK010000022.1:0-69223 GCA_964445305.1 uncultured Eubacteriales bacterium | reverse complement strand
GCCCAAACCGACCAACAGTCGACCCTCGTGGCGCTTTTTCATCCTCACCTCCAACATCGTTCTCAACTTTGTTTAAAATACTCAAGCCCGCTCAGGAAATTATCTCTTTCATTATATCAGAATTCCGTCGGCGCTCAACTTCGCCCCGCGCGTTCGATGCCATCGGAGAAAAAGGTGCTGGCTTGGCCAAGAAAGCCAATCGAAGCCTGAGCGAGCAAGGTTTCTCGAGCGAAGCGAGAGAAGAGCGAAGGCTGAGTCGGAGCGAGTTTCCTCGCTGGGGAAACGAGCGTGCTTCGCAATCCCAACTCCGAGCCTGGCTGGGGGTGAACCACGCAGGACCCGTCGGGTCCTTTGATCGGCAATTTCGGGTTGATGTGGGCTTCTTGACGGAGGGCCAAGCCCATGGTAGATTAGCGGCACTCTGATTTGAGGATTCAGAACGGTCATGACGAAAACGACAAACTTAGCCAAGCGCTATGCCAGGATCTATGCTCAGCTCGAAGGTCTATTTCTTAAAACAAAAAACAAAATCTCCCGGATGGCCACCATCGCCGCCCTCCTCCATCACAAAATGCCCCACTTCTTCTGGACCGGCTTCTATCTTCTGGACAACGGCGAGCTGGTTGTCGGCCCTTACCAGGGAACTCTGGCCTGCCTCCTTCTGGAAAAAAAGAAAGGGGTCTGCTGGGCGGGCATCCTCCGTCGGCACACGGTCATCGTTCCCGATGTCCATCAATTTCCTGGCCACATCGCTTGCGACAACCGCTCCAACTCCGAAATCGTCGTTCCCCTCTTCGATGAAGAAGGGAAAATTTGGGGAGTTCTGGATGTCGATAGCCGGGAATTCGACGCTTTCACCGAAACAGACAAGGAATGGCTGGAGAAAATTGTCGCCCTGATCTAATGGAGAACCTCAGCTTTTTCACTCCGCATAGAAGCGGATGACCCGAAGAACAGCCTGCTCGCACACCCGGCAGAAAGGCTTGGCCCCTTTGGTGAACATGAGACAGTCAACCGCCGGTCGATACAGCCCCTGAGCGGCGTAGCCTGCGCCCTCCATGGCCCCGATCTTTCCCCAGTATTTGCTTCGCCGCAAGAACTCATCCACTCTCGCCGCATGCTCGCGGGAAAGCTTTTCTGACTCCTGCTCCGCTCTTTCGATATCGGCGCGCGGCGCTCCAGCCCGCTTCATGGCCGCAATCTTCTCGTTGATCTCCTGCCGGATTTTTTGGTAGGCCATGTCCATCTTGTCGAATTCTTCTTTCTCCCATGGCGTCGGGATTTCAATGCCTGGTGTGACCAGGTCCTTCCACTTGAGTTGCTTAGGGTCAAGAAGGGCAGTGATATTGGGCTCGAGAGGCTCGACACCTCGCGGATAGAATTCGTTGTAGGCAACCGACGAGGTGTAGTATTCATCGGCCAGCCCGGCAAAGGAATGGCCGAACTCATGGAGGAAAAGATAGTCTGTCCATTGGTTATCCACGGTGAAGGTGCAGAAGAGGTTATAAATTCCGCCCCCGCCATAGCGGGTATGGTTGATGACGAGAACGAGCGAATCGTAGGGGACGTGAGCGGCGATGTCGCGGAGGCTGCGGTTATCCTCTGTCAGAACATAACGCTCAGAGCCCAGAGAATCGAAAGAAGCGCCGAGGGCGGTATTCTTATAGCTCCCATGGCTGGGTTCATCGCAGCCACTTTCCGCCGAAGCCTTGAAAACGCCGAAAAGGTTAAAAAGGTGGGGGTGACTTCGATAAGGCTCGTGAGTGAAGAAGATCTCGGTTATCCGTTTCAGGTCGGCGATAAATTTTTTCTCCTCCAAAAGTGTATAACCCTCAGCCACAAAAGCGATGTCAACTTTCGCGTGCGAGTCGCCACTCTTAAGAACCTGGAAGACCTTTACCCCGGGCATCAGCCCTTCCTTAGCGATCGAGATGTCCAGCGGGTCGATCTCGGTCCTAAAGATTGGCTGGAGTTGATTGTTCTTGTCACGGCCCTCGATGGTCAAGGTCACTTTGTCCTTGGGAAAAGGCAAAAGAATCGACTCATGGTAGGTCCGCTTGACCCCCCTGAGAGCGGGACCTGTTGTCTTGTATTCGCCGAAATAACTATCGAAGCCTCGCGAAAAAATGAGCCCTCCCGAAGCCCCATCATAAACCTTGGCGGCGTAGCGGCCAAGGTTGAGACGGTCGATCAAATTCTTCAGGCTGCCAGCCCAGCTCCCCTGCTCATAAACTCTATCCAGGGTGATGAACTCGCTCGTCGCATCGCCGACATGAAAATAATCGACCCGCATCGTCCGGTCAATGAAGTACTTGTCGAAGTCGACGTCCGGCGCGCTCGTAACAACTATCGGCAAAAGAACGACAGAAAGAAGAAAAGAAAATCGTTTAGCCACGGAAAAACCTCCCGCCGATGATGGTCTTCCTCTTCGCTCTCCATCCACTCAGACGGACCGCTTTTTTGACGACGGATAATCCTTTCCTACCATCCGGCCAGCCACTTCCTTAATGATTTTGACAGCCGCGGCCGCGGTTATTCCGGACGGGTCTCGGGTCGGGTTGAGCTCAACGACATCCAGGCCGATAACCTCTGCCCTCAATGAATGGATGATATCGATGGCCTGCCGCATCGTCATCCCGCCCGGTTCATGGTGGCTCACACCGGGCGCGAAAGCGGGGTCCAGAGCATCCAGGTCGAAAGAAATATAGAGCGGTGACTCAAATTTCAGCTGCAACTCCGGCCCCATGTCCTTCATTTCGATCATCCGCACGCCGTGACGCCGGGCTTTGTCCCTCTGCTCTCGGGTAGCGGCCCGGATACCGACCTGGACTAGCTCTCTGGCCAGCCCTTCCTCCATGATTCTGGCAAAAGGACAGGCGTGGGAGTACCGATCCCCGTAGAGTTCTTCATAAAGGTCGGGGTGAGCGTCAAAATGGAGGATGGAAAGCTGCCGGTATTTCCGCGCCAGAGCTTTCACCACTGGATAGGTGATGGAGTGATCGCCACCGAGAACAATCGGCTTGCCCTTCTTGCCTGCGACTTCCTTGACCGCGTCTTCAATTCGGCTAAAAGTCTTATCCACGTCTCCCGAAGTATCCACATCACCCCAATCGATAAGGACAGTCTCCTCCTCCAGGTTGACCCCCAGTTCCGTGAAGGGGTTCAGCGCCTTACCTGTCGAGGCCGCCCGGATGGCGGCTGGTCCCAGAGCTGCTCCCCGCAGGAAACAAGACTTCTCATCAAATGGCACGCCGATGATGGCCAGGTCATAGGACTGGCTTTTTTTTACCGCTCCCCAGAAATCCGTCATCCGCTCCCCTCCTTCAACAAGCGACCAAGACTGCAGCCGCAAAGCTCACCGCCGACTGGGTCGCCTCCTCCTGCCAGAAGCGGTAATCCAAGACACGGCCTTGAGCGCCCGGCAGAACTTCGAGGAGCGCGGCCAGGGCAGAAAAACCGCACACATTGAACCTATCTCTCACTCGCCTCGCCTCCGCCCAGAGTGCTTCCACATCGCCCCGAGTAACCGCCTCGAGCAGTTTTTGGTCATGATGCCGGGCCTCGAGGAGGAGAGAGGCGGCGCGTTCGCGGTGGCCAAACTTGGGCCCGATGTGGGAAAAATCGACGCCAGCGACAAAAAGGCTGTCCTCCCTCTCTTCTTCCCAGCAACGCCGGAGCTGCGCCAGGAAGTCGGCCACTCCTTCAAGCTGAGACGGACGGGAAACCCTTTCCAGCATGGCCGCAAAGGAGCCACACAGGATGGGGACGATGACAAAAGAGGAACCGAAGAGGTGCTGGAGGAAGAGGATTTGGAACTCGAGGGAATGCTCGCGGCGGTGAAATATATCCGAGCGGGAGATAGCCACACCCCCCGCTTTCCTGAGTTTCTTGACCACTTCTCTTTCAGTCTTGACGAGACCGAGCGGCGTCTGGAAGTCTTTTCCGGTGAGGCAGTAAAAGCCGTCGTCAAGGCTGTGGCCGGTGCCGAGCAGAAAAACTCGACCGAAGCGCCGATGCCGGATAGCTCCGTAGGCCAAGGCATAGGCCCTTTTCCCCGCTTCGAGGTCAATGTGCGGGGAGATGAGCGCATCTGGAGGACGGTCGGGACCCGGTTCCAGCCTCCCTTCAGATTCGAGAATCGAATCGAGATAGCGCCGCAACTCCGGCTCGGAAGCAGGGTAGGAAAGGCCAGCGTGGGAGGCCTCTCTGACGGCGAGCTGGGCGTATTCAGAGATGAGCCGTTCCTTCTCCCTCTCGTAGAGACGACTCTGGAGAAGAAAAGCCGAATCCAGCTGGTCGATGATTTTTTCGACGTCATCCAAATCGATGAGCATACCTCTTCTGGCTCGTACGAGCTCGACCTGGAGGTCCCGGATTGTCTTTTTTCCATCGATGAGCGTGACCAGGCTGAGGGCTTCGCCCTGAAGGATGACGGGCTGGCGAATGAGGCCGAGAGCATCCCTGATGAGGAGAGCTCTTTTGCCCTGGTAGGAAGTGGGGACCACTTCCAAGTCTGTCCTCAAACGCGGGACAGGATGGTCTTCTCTTATGGCCATGCGAGCACCTCGGCCGTCATCTTTTAGTATAATTTTTTGACCGAAAAAGCAACACCTAGCCGGTAAGAAAATGGCCCCCTTGACTCATTGTCTGGGTTCAAGGAGGCCATCGAAAGGAGGGTGGGGGTGGGGGGAGAGAGGGACCTTAGCCCCCTCTCCTTTTTCACAACCTCGGCTACGCCTTGGATGAGAAAGTGTAGAGCCTTTGAGGCTGCGACAAAACCATACTGACTTGCCTGAACGGAGAGCACAATCACCTCTTGGGAGGGATTTGGGGGTGAATTTCTCTCCCCCGTTTCCCCTCCCCTGCTTAGGGAAACAGCAATTCTCAGGGATGAACCAATGTAATAAAGATCCCCCTGAGCTTCCCTTATTTTCCGAAGAAGCATATAATGGACAAAAAAATATCCGGAGGAGCTATAATGGAAAAGAGCGGAAAAATCCAAACCGAAAGCGACGTTCATCAACTGCTTAACACTGCCCTTGAGCACGAATGGGCCGTTAGCTTTGAGTACACCATCCATGCCTATTCCATGCCCAAGGCCAAGTTCTTCTATGAGGACCCCATCATGAACTTGCGGACCGACGTCCGCGCCCAGACCATCCAGATTGGAATCGACGAGATGTACCACGCCTTGCAGCTCGGCATCATCATCACCCAGATGGGCGGGGTTCCTTCCTTCCGCACCGATGAAATCGTCCGCTATCCTCGCCTTGTTGATAACCTCAAGCGGGATAAAATGACCGAGGACATGGTCACCGAGCTCTATCAATCGGCGCAATGGGCAGAGGGCGCTTTCCCCAAAATCCAGAACATGGTCCTCAACATTTCTTACGATGAGGTGCGTCACTCCCAACAGTTCGAGGTGATGATCCGGACGATGGAGAAGGAAGGAGCCTCGGAAGCTCGCTGTTTTGAAGAAAGCCCGGAGGCGGCCGCCCGGGAAGAAGTCCAGCTTCTCCATGACATCATGCGGATGGAAAACGAGCTCATGCACCGCTATCTTCGATATGTCATCCTTTTTAGCGAACACCAGGACCTTAGCCAGCGGCTGTTCAAGAATTCCATCGACCACATGAGGCACTGGGACAAGAATTCGGGCCTTCTTATCAAGCTGGGAAGTGTCATCCGCATCGAAAACGCCGTCCGGGATGAGGCGGGCGCAGAAAAGAGCACAAGCCCGATGCCCTCCGTCTACCCCGGCCATGACCGCATCTCAGCCCTGGAAACGCTCATCCCGGCTGAAAGAGAGCTCATCAGCGCTTACGAAAAGCTTCTTCGCCTGCTACCCCCAGGCGAGATCAGGGACCAGGTTAACCTCCATCTCGGCCTCAACAAGGAGCATCTCTTTACTCAGGAGTGGCTGCTCAAGAATGCCCGAAAAATCAAGGGGCTTGGGTAAAGAGAGAGTGTTTTGTAGCCTGGAAAAGGAGGATCCATGAAGACGGTCAAAACCCAAATCAAACATTTTCAATATTTTTACCCTTATACGGTGTCGATCGTGGGAGCCACGGCCCAGGGTCAAACCAACTTCATGAGCTGTGCATGGCACACCGCTCTCTCCTTTGACCCACCGCTTTTCGGCGTCCTCATTTCCAAGAAGCGCTTCACCCATGGGGTGATCATCCGGGCCAAAGAGTTTACCGTGAACTTCATCAATTACGAAAAAGTGAAACTCTCCGCCCAGATGGGCCGCAAATCCGGTCATGACATGGACAAGGTCAAGGAGTTCGCGCTTCGATTGGCGCCGGGCAAGGTCATCCAATCGCCCATCGTGGAGGAAGCTTACGCTTCCTTCGAATGCCGGCTGGCCGAAGTCAGGCCTTACGGCGACCACGACCTTTTTGTCGGCGAGGTCCTGGCCATCCATGAAGAACCGGGCTCCTTCAACGCCGAAGGGATTCTCAATCCCCGCCAGGTCAGGCCGCTTCTTTATTTAGGGAGCGATTTCTACATTACTATCGATCAGAGTACCCTCCGGCACGTCGTCCCCGACTAGCCCAGACCGTTCCCTCGGCCGTTGGCAGTCAAGGATTTTGACTTGCCCGGTGATTTCACTATAATAGCAAGCGAATTCGATGTCTACTGTTCTAAGGATCACCAACCTCCACAAGACCTTCAAGGTGGGATTCATCCCCAAAAAAAGAGAAGTCCTCAAGGGCATTTCTTTTTCGGTCGAAGCCGGCGAAATTTTCGGCTATCTTGGCCCTAACGGTGCCGGGAAGACGACGACCCTCAAGTGCGTGCTCGGGTTGATTTTCCCCGATCAAGGCCTGGTTGAAATCTTCGGCCATCCCCACCTCTCCCTCCGGGCTAAGGAACGCGTCGGCTATTTGCCCGAGCATCCTTATTTCTATGATTATCTCACGGCCGCCGAGTTTCTCGATTTTTGTGCCGGGCTCTTTCATCTCAAGAAGGCAATCAAGGAAGAAAAAATTCCCCGCCTGCTCCGGCTCGTCGGTCTGGAGAGAGCGGCGAACCTCCAGTTGCGCAAGTTTTCCCGCGGCATGCTCCAGAGGATTGGCCTGGCCCAGGCACTCATCAACGACCCGGAGCTCGTTTTCCTCGACGAGCCCCTGGGAGGCCTCGACCCCATCGGCCGGAAAGAACTCCGCGACGTCATCCTCCAGTTGAAGGACGCCGGAAAGACGATTTTTCTCTGTTCCCATATCCTTCAGGACATCGAGATGATCTGCGATCGAGTCGCCATCCTCGTTGGCGGCCGCGTTTTGAGTGAAGGGAAGCTGGGGGACTTAATCTCAGAAAAGATTCTCTACACAGAAGTGACTCTCTCGGGGCTGGCTTTTTCCGACCTTACCGGGCTAGCCCAACCCGTCTCTTTTCATCGGGACAGGATCATGGTCAAGGTCTTCGACGAAGAAAAGGTCGACCGTCTGGTCGATCTCGTTCACGACAAAAAGGGGAGAATCCATTCACTCGTCCCCCGAACAGAGACTCTGGAAGACCTCTTCGTCGAGATGGTCAAACAAGGATGAAGATCAAAGCTATCGCCCTGAACACGTTCAAGGAGGCCATCCGCGATCGAGTCCTTTACCTCCTCTTCTTTTTCGCCGCCGTGGCCGTTATCTTCTCCCGGCTGCTGGCCATCCTGACAGTCGGCGACCGCGTCAAAATCATCAAGGACGTCGGCCTCGCCTCGATCAACCTGTTCGGCGTCCTGATGGCCGTCCTCATCGGCACTGGCCTGGTCTACAAGGAAATCGACAAAAAAACGATTTACGCGCTCATTTCCAAGCCCATCCACCGCCACGAATTCCTGGTAGGAAAATTCTTCGGCCTCGTCCTCACCCTCTTCGTCATGACGACCCTGATGAGCCTCATTTTCCTCATCATCGTCTTCCTCCATACCTTCAAAATAGAGCTCAACCTCCTGCTGGCCATCCTCTTCATCTTCATCGAGCTCGTCCTCCTTACGGCCGTGGCCATCCTCTTCTCCTGTTTTTCCACCCCCATTCTGAGCTCCCTCTTCTCGTTGTCCTTTTATCTTATTGGCCATTTCTCCTGGGGTTTCCAGACGCTCCTCCAGAGAACCAAATCGGCCGCCCTGCGGCTTTTCATCCAGGCACTGTCTATCGTCCTTCCCGACCTGGAGAGCTTTAATTTCAAGACAGAAGTCGTCCACGGGCTGACCGTACTTCCCCGCTTCTACCTCTTCTCGGCCCTCTACGGCATCGTTTACACCCTCTTCATCCTCATGCTGGCCATCCTCATCTTCAAGAAAAGGGATTTTGTATGAACTCGCTTCCTTCCTTTTCTCACCGCCGCGGGCTGGCCTCCATTTCTTCTGGGCTGGCGCTTTTTCTTCTCCTGGCAAGCATCGTTTCGCTAAAAATGACCATCAACACCATCCCCCGCCAGAAAATCCCGGGCGCCTCAGTCATCTACCTTCCGTCGGGCAAATACCTGAAATACATCACCTTCGGCTTCCCCTCGCTCGCGGCCGACTTGATCTACCTCTGGGCCATCCAGTATTACAGCACCTACACGATTGTCGACCGGTATCAATACCTCGACCACATCTTCTCCGTCATCGCTGAGCTCGACCCTCGGTATCAGGACCCCTACGAGGTGGGAGCCCTGATTGCCATCTACGAAGCAAGAAACCTTGAGCTCGGCCTTAAGATTCTCGATTTGGGTCTGGCCAAAAACCCGGACCAGTGGATTTTTCCCTTCCAGGCCGGACACTACGCCCAGATGGCCAAGGATTTCGATTTAGCTCGCCGATACTACGAAAAGACGATGAAGATACCGGGTGCACCCGACATCGCCAAGCGGCTCTATGCGGCGGCCAGTTTCAAAGTGATGGACCTTGAGACCGCCTGGGAGACATGGCAAGAAATCTACGCGACGGCCACCGATCCGCGCGTCAAAGAAATCGCCAGCCGGCATCTTTACCGGGTCAAGGCAGCCATGGATATAAAGATTCTCGAGGATGCAATAGCCCGCTTCAAGCAGCGCTTCGGCCGCTATCCTCAAGAGCTTGCCGAGCTCGTCAAGTTTCGGCTGCTGTCCTCGCTGCCCAAGGACCTCGATGGCGACGATTATCTCTACAACCCGGAAAAAGGAGAAGTCGGACCTCCGAAAATCTGGTGGAAGAAGTAATCCTCTTTCTTTTCGGCCTGGCCTGGGGAAGCTTCCTCAACGTCGTCATCTATCGTCTTCCCCGGAACATGAGCCTGGTCCATCCTCCCTCCGCCTGCCCTCGCTGCGGCAGTCGGATCAAATTCTACGACAACATCCCCCTCCTCTCCTATCTTCTCCTGCGCGGCCGATGCCGAGCCTGCGGCGGTCCGATTTCCCCAAGCTATCCCCTCGTCGAGCTCCTCACCGCGCTGAGCTTTCTCATCCTCCATGCTCAGTATTCCTGGCGTCTTCATTTCTTCGCCTCCTGCCTTTTCGTGAGCGCCCTCATCGCTCTCGGGTTTATCGATTATTTCCATCAAATCCTGCCCGATGAAATCACTCTGCCTGGTCTTGGGCTGGCCATTGTCTATTCCCTGTTTAGAGATGACCTCACCTTTCGCCAATCACTCGTCGGCGCTGTCGTTGGCGCCTCCCTCCTCCTTGCCATCTATGTCGGCTACTTTGTGCTCCGGAAAAAAGAGGGTATGGGTCTGGGCGATATCACGATGATGCTCCTCATCGGGGCTTATCTTGGCTGGACGAAGGCCGTTTTCACGCTCATCATCGCCAGCTTGGTTGGTTCTCTGGTCGGCCTTTTTCTCGTCTACATCCGGAAAAAAACTTTCCAGTACTCTCTTCCCTTTGGCACCTTTCTCGCGCCAGCCGCCTTTTTCTCCTTCCTCTGGGGTGACAAAATCATCCAGGCCTACCTGAGCCTCTACAGGCGGTAGCGGCCTTTCCGCCATCTCCTCATTCCCATGAGAATCTTTTCCCTTGATATTTATGGGACAGGCCCAAGAAGCCGCCCTTGCCAGCCGGGTGCGGGGAAAGGGTCCCGTCGGTTCGCCCATTTGGAAATCCCATGGCCCCCACTCCCGACACCTCAAACCCGAAAATTGAATTTTGTGTCCAACTGTGATATTGGTCATAGGACGGACATCGACGATGCCCGACGATAGAACGTCAAGCGGCTGGGTTATTTTCCTTGTTTTTTTCTTTGCCCTCGGCTTCTCCCTTTTTATCAACCTGCCCGTCATCCATGACCACTTCCTTTTCGCTGATCAGGCCGTCTATTACGCCATGACCCAAAGTATCGCCCACGATGGAGATTTAGAATACACGAAGAAAGACCTCGTCCGGTACTACCAGGATTTTACGGCTGGACCGCAAGGGTTGTTCTTGAAGAAGGTTAAAGATGGACGGCTTTTCTACGCCAAATCCTGGGCTTACCCTTTGTTTGCCGCTCCTTTTGTTCGGCTTTTTGGCTACAACGGCTTCTTGGTATTCCACGCCCTTCTCCTTCTCCTCGTCATGCTCATGGCCCGGGCTTACCTCTCCCTCGCTAACTCTCGCCTAACCGCCGTCCTGTATTTTTTAACCTTCCTCGGTGCTTCTGTGGCTGGAGTCTATTTTCTCTGGATTTCCCCCGACTTTTTCAACTTCAGCCTCGTCTTGAGCATCATCTTTCTGTGGCTTTACAAAATAAAATGGCGCGAAGCAGCGGCCGAAGCCAGCCCAAGTCTTTCGCCGCCACGCTTCCTCCTCTCCCCGGCCACAGATTATGGAGCGGCTTTCCTGGCCGGGCTGGCTGCCTTTTCCAAACCCCCCAACATCGTCCTCATTCTGCCGCTCACCATCGCCGCCCTCGCTCGCCAGAAAATCCTCAAGGCGTGCCTCCTCATGCTCGTTTTCATCCTGAGCGCCAGCCTCTTTTTCGGCGCCAACTATCTCCTCACCTCGGAATGGAACTACCAGGGCGGCGAGAGGAAGACTTTCTTTTTCACCTTTCCCCTCGAAAAAGAGGAATCCACGTTCGATAATCTCGGCCACACCATGACCTCGGAGGGCTATTTTCAAGAATTCCTCCTTCCGGCCCAATTCATTTTCTTCAACATCTTTTATTATTTCTTCGGTCGATACACGGGTATTACTTGGTACTACTTCCCTGCTTTCCTCGCCTTGCTCCTCTTTTTTTGGCGGCGGCGGGGGTTTCTCGACTGGATAGTCCTGGCAACCGCCGCGGCCGGAATCCTCATTTATATCGTTCTCATGCCCGATAACTACGGCGGTGGCGGCGGGTCCCTGGCTAACCGTTATTTCCTCAATATTTACCCTCTCTTCCTTTTCCTTCCACCGGCGAGAAAAACATGGCGGGCCATGGTCGCTTGCTGGGTTATGGCCGCTATCTTTATCTCGCCCATCCTCATCAGTCCCTTCCGCTCCTCGGCTCGACCGGCCACCCATGCCAAGAAATTTCCGATTAAAATCCTGCCTGTCGAAATGACCCAGGTCAATAACCTTCCCACCAACACGAACCCTGACGCCTTCCGCGTCCACATCTGGCCGGATAAGCCCCACCCCGCTCGGGAATTCCTCCATTTCCTCGACGACAACTTCTACCCGCGGCTCGAACCCAACGGCATCTGGACGCGAGGGGCGCGGACGTGTGAGTTCATCCTGAAAACCTACTATCCGCTGCGTGAAATCGGGGTGCGGCTGCTCAACAACCCCCGCAGCAACAACGAAATCAGGGTCAGGGTGGAAGGGCGAACGAAAAAAATCGTTCTCCAGCCAAACCAGCGGGGGGAACTCCGCTTTCTGGTCGGAAACGGGTTCAAGATGGAGGACCGCTACCATTATCGAATGAAAATCAAGGCGTCTAAGGGGTCTATTCCCTATTATGAGAACCAGAAAAGCCTGGAAAGGCGGTACCTGGGTGTTTTTTTCGAGCTCGACCTCATCCCGCGTGAATAATGTGCGGTATCTGCGGCCTGGCCACGACTTCCCTGGCTGAGACTGTCCGGGCATCACTGCTGGCCTCCATGTGCCAGACGATTGTCCATCGCGGTCCAGACGATGAAGGAATCTTCACGGCCAGTGGAATCGGCCTGGGCGCTCGGCGATTGAGCATCATCGACATCGAAGGCGGCCATCAACCCCTGGCCAATGAGGACAAAACCATCTGGGTTGCTCACAACGGCGAAATTTACAACTTCCCGGCGTTGCGCCAAGAGCTCATCGAGCGGGGCCATGTCTTCAAAACGCGGACAGACACAGAGACTATTGTCCATAGCTATGAGGAATGGGGACAGGAATTTGTCCACAAACTGAGGGGGATGTTCGCTTTTGCCCTCTGGGACGGACGGGAGGGCAAGCTCCTTCTGGTAAGGGACAGGCTCGGTGTCAAGCCCCTCTACTACACTCGCCTCGATGAGGGAAGCCTCGTCTTCGGCTCCGAGCTCAAAGCCGTCATCGCCCATCCCGGGGTTCGGCGCGCTCTCAACCCGCGGGCCCTTGACCTCTACTTAACCCTCGAATACATCCCTGCTCCGCACAGCATTTTAAAGGACGTCCACAAGCTTCCGGCCGGAAGCTATTTGCTCTATCAAAACGGACGCGTCGAGATAAAAAAATATTGGGACATAACCCCGTCATCCGACTCTCTATCTCCTCGGGAAGCCAAAGATGTGCCCTCGGTCATGGATGAGCTCTACCATCGGCTCAAAGAATCCGTCCGGCTGAGGCTCATCAGCGACGTCCCGCTCGGTGCCTTCCTCAGCGGCGGAATCGATTCCTCGGCCATCGTAGGCTTGATGCGCGAACTCGGTGCCTCTCCCCTCAAGACCTTCTCCATCGGCTTTGAGGAGGTCTCCTATAACGAGCTCAAGTACGCCCGGCGCGTAGCCGAGGCATTCGGCACAGAACACGAAGAATTTATCATCAAGCCAAAGGCCCTCGAGCTCACCGAAAAGCTCATCCGCCATATCGACGAACCCTTTGGCGATTTTTCCATTTTCCCCACCTATCTGGTTAGCCAAATGGCTCGCTCCCGCGTCAAGGTCATCCTGTCTGGAGATGGCGGCGATGAAATCTTCGGCGGCTACGAACACTACCAGGCCCAAAAAATCGCTGCTTCGCCGGCCGGGCGAGCCTTGGGTCGGCCTCTCTCCTCTCTTGTCAACCGATTTCCGCCATCGGGCAAGAAGAAAGGTTTCTGGAATAAGCTCCAGAGATTCCTCCTTGGCCTGGAGCAGAACGCGGAGCTCCGCCACCTCCGCTGGATGACGTTTCTTTCACCCATGGAGAAGGACCATCTCTACGGAGAAGACCTCAAAAGAGCGCTCGAGGGGCTGGGGGGCATCGAAGAAATCCATCACCTTTCCCCTTTCCGCGAAATCTTCGCCGCCCTCCCTGCTTTCGACGCGACGAACGCCGAGCTCTACCTGGATTTGAAGGCTTATTTGCCCGACGACATCATGGTCAAAGTCGACCGCATGAGCATGGCCACATCGCTCGAAGCCAGAGAGCCTCTCCTCGACCATGAGCTCGTCGAGTTTGCCTTCCGTCTTCCCGGTCGTTTCAAACTCAATGGGCTCGAGACCAAATGGGTGTTCAAGAAGACGATGGAAAGGCTCTTGCCGCGCGAAAATATCTATCGACCCAAAGAGGGGTTCAGTATCCCCATCAAGCACTGGTTGAGGGAAGAACTGAAGGACATGATGCTCGACTATCTCAGTGAAAGGAGAATCCGGAGCGGCGGGCTCTTCCGGCCTGAAGCCATCCAAAAGATGATCCACGCTCATCTTGGCGGCCGGAAAAACTTCAGCCACCAGCTCTGGGCCTTGCTCGTCTTTGAAATCTGGCGCGAGAATTACCTCTGAGGCGGCTTCTCCTCAGCTTCTTTTTCGATGATGAAGACGGTTTTTGTCCGGGGCGTGACCTTGAAGGCCTCAGCCACAGGAAGTCCCAGGACCCAGATGATTTGATTTTCAGATAGGAATACCGGGAAGGCGCTTCTCTCGGACAGAGCGATGCCCCGGGAGCGCAGGATTTCCTTAAGTTTCTTTCTCCCCGGGGCGCCCAGGGGTTGATAGCAATCCCCGGGCCGGCGGTGGCGGACAACGAGGGGAAAGTGAAGGCGGTCCCCATCGAGGATGGCCCGCCGGCTGTCGTCGAAGGGAAGGTGAGGCACAGTCTCGGCTTCGATTCTCTTTTTTCGGCCGGAAAAAGTGAGGCCAATTTCAGCCACGGCGAGCTTCTTCCTCCCGTCCCAGTGATACACCCAGCTGGACTGAGGACGACGGGAAGGCTTGAGGAAGACGCGGTTCTTCTCCCGCCGGAGCGTCAAGCCGCCAGGAAGCTGGAGCTCTTTGTTTTGATCGAGGAGGCGAACAGACTCAATATCGCCGAAGCTGATTGTTCTTAAATCACCCTTGATTTCGGCAAGGAAGAGTCTCACCACTCGCCGGGCTAAGGGAACCGGGAGCGAAGCAAGAGCGTTCATATCAAGGAAGAGCCTACCTGCCTCCCCCCGGACCGCCTTCCTGGCCTCATCCTGGCTGAGTTTCTCCAGGAATTCCTCCTCCTCGCGGAGGATGTCGACGAGGCGGGCGATGTGGCGGACAACCCGCGGCTCAAATTTCTTTTCAAGGAGAGGGACAAGCTCGAGGCGAACGCGATTGCGGAGGTAGCGGCGGTCGAAATTGCTCTCATCTACCCGGAAAGGAAGCCGACAAGCGCGAAGGTAGGTCTCCACATCGCGGCGCTCGACACCGAGAAGGGGTCGGATGATGAGGCCCTCCACGATGGGCGCCACCGCGGTCAGCCCACGCCGTCCAGTCCCCCGGAGGAGACGAAGAAGGAAGGTTTCAGCCAGGTCGGTCATGGTGTGGCCGGTGGCGATTCTCGTCGCTCCGATTTTGGCCGCCGTCTGGCGAAGGAAAGCGTAGCGCCTCTCCCGGCCTGCCTCTTCGATGTTGAGGCGATGGGCGCGGGCATAAGCCCGGATGTCCTCGCGCTTGAGATAAAGAGGAAGGGAGTTTTCGCGGGCAACCCTCATGACAAACTCTTCGTCCGCCGCGGCGCTTCGTCTCAGCATGTGGTTGAAGTGGCCGAGGGCCAGGCGGAGCGAATACGACTTCCGCAGCTCGAGACATGCGGCCAGGAGAGCCGTCGAATCCGGACCGCCCGAGTAACCGATGAGAACTTTATCCCCTTTCTCGAGGAGATGGTATTTATCGATCGCCCTCTTGACCTTGTCAAGGAAGAGTCGAACCTGGCGCCGCTTTCGGGCTGTCCGGGCGGCCGGATCGTTCTGGAAAAACGGACTTTGGCGCTGAGAATCCATGGTCAAAGACGAAAGAAAGAAGGGCTCTTTAAAATCTATCTTCCTTATAGTTTCTATAGATTAAGTAGGAAATAGTTTCGACTCATGAAGTGGCGGTGGAGGGATTTGAACCCCCGACACTGCGGATATGAGCCGCATGCTCTAACCAACTGAGCTACACCGCCAAGCTCACCTGATTGTAACGGATTGTCTCCCTTGAAGTCAATGAGCCCGAGGTATCCTTAAGCATCCTTCATTCCATGATGATGCAATGCGCTTCTTGAACAGAATTCATGAATTCATGGGACCGCCCCCTCAGCAGTTGGGCTCAGGGTTTGAGGAGCAAGTCGACGATCTCGCGGAGGCCGAGGAAGGTGAAAAGGAAGAGAGTGATGACGAGGAGCAGGTTCATGGCCAAGCTGTTCTTGAAGCCACGGCCGACCAATCCCTCACGGTTATTGAGGAGAAGAAGCGTTAGAGCGACAAAAGGCATAAACAAAGCACCGAGAATTCCATAGACGAGCTGAACCTCTTGAACCCTAAACCAGAGGAGGCTAAGCGGCAGGGTAGCAAGAGCCGCCAGATAGCCACGGTATTCTTTGGATTTTTCAAGGTCGATGGCGAGGTCTTCATCCTTTGTCGAGCAGCCTGGCTTTCTTTGGACCCGGATGAAATCGGCGAAGATGTAGGGCACACCCTGCCAGACTCCGAGGAGGCTGGTGAAGACAGCTCCCCAGAAACCCAGGAGAAATACCCAGCGGCCGAGAGGCCCGAGAGCCTGGCCGAGCTGGTCGGCAAGGAGGAGAGCGACCGCTTCTCCCCTGCCTGTCACTTGAATGCGGGAGCCGATCGTGACCATGGCCAGGCCGAAGAAGGCGGTCAGACCGTAGGCAACGCCAAGGTCAAACCGACACTCGCTCAACCCCGGCCGACCCGACCTTTGCTTCTCTTTAATCCAGTAAGAATAGCAGAGAAGCGTCACCGTCCCGCCGACGCCACCCATGACCGCCAGGAGCCAGCCAGCACCACTCGCCGGAATGCTCGGAAGGGCGATTCCTCTGGCTATCGCGACCCAGTCGGGCTTGATCAAGACGACAGTCAGAAAAACAGCCCCCACCATCAAGCCAGTCAGGAATGACATGGCCAGCTGGAAAATCCGGAAGCCGCCCGCCCAGGCAAGGAGAAGCCCGGCCAGCGAGTGCAGGATTCCCCAGATTATTTTGGACGTGTGGAGGTCGCCAAGCCTCCATAAACCGGCTCCAGCCACACCGCAGGCATTGATCAACGCTCCGCCCACAGAATAAGACCAGATGACAAAATAAAAGAAAAAGACCCAGGAAGTGGCTCGACTGAGGTGGGCAGTCCAGCCTTCGAGGAGAGTGGTCCGGGTAGCCATCTGCCAGCGAGCCAGGCCCTCGTTCAGCGCCCACTTGAGGACGGCTCCGACGATTGCGGCCCAGAGGACGACAAGACCAGCCTCAGAGCCGGCTAAGCTGGCCGTGATGAGGTCGCCGGCGCCGACTCCCGTCGCCGCGACTATCAAACCAAGGACTATGCGTGAATACCAGGATTGCTTTCGGGAGCGAGACCACGGAGGTAAATACCTGTTCTCTTTACTCACTGCTTTCCTATCTTGAAACGTCTTTGCCCTGGCTGATTTAGCGGACAAAGGCGCGAATTCTTGGGTCGTCCCGGACAACGTCGAAATCTCTCTCTGTTTCGATCCTTCGCCGGTCGCGAAACCCGGCCTGCCGCGCTTTGGTCAAGTATTCGAGCGCTTTCTCGATATCGCCCTTTCGGGCACAAATCTTGGCGTAGGCAAAATAGATCTCCGCCCTGCTTTCCTCTGACATCGGAACATCGACGGCGACAACGGGGTGCGCATCCAGGAATTTCGGGTCGAGTTCAACGCCTCGGGCCAGATGGCGGGTCCCTCTTCGGCTTCCTCCAGGAAGAGAAGAAGCGTTCCCAGGCTGTGATGGGCTGAGATAGAATCAGGCGAAAGCTGTAGAGATTTCTCGAACATCTTTATGGCTCTTTCGAGCTGGCGCGTCACGAAGTAAACACTACCGAGATTGGTATAAGCCTCAGCGTAGGAAGCGTCGAGAGCCAGAGCTTGTCTGAATTGGTCCTCGGCCGTCCGGTAATTTTTCAGGTGAAAGTAGGCGGCACCCCTTTGACATTTTCCCCTCTCCATAATTCTATTCTAGTCTAGCTCGGAGCCAAGAAAAATCAAGCGGGCTGATGTTTTTTCCCTTGTCTCTCCCCTATTCGCTGGTCATGATGAAAAGCGGCTTCTGGAAAAAGCTCTTGTAAAGCGGCCGCAGACGATCGCGGTCATAATATTTATCGACATCGACCACCTTTTTTCGGCTGGTGACAATGTCGATGGGCACACTATCGTATTCGCCGTTTCTCAGGCAGACCATCCGGCCCGATTTCTTATCCAGGACGAGGTCCAGAGCCAGGTTGCCATAGGCCATGGGCACGATGGAATCGACTGCATCCGGGTCGCCGCAGCGAACCAGGTAGCTCAATTTCTGATTGATCACGTTGATCCGGCGGCCGTTGTTGTACTTCGGGGAAAGTTCTTTCAACTTTTCAGAAACATAATCGCCGATTCCGCCCAGCTTCTTGTGCCCGTACATATCCTTCTCTTCGCTCTGGAAAACCATCGACCCGCCCTCGGGCGAAGCCCCTTCGGAGACGAGGACGACCGAATAGAGGCTCGGGTTTTCAGCCCGATCTTCGGTCAGGAGCTCGCACAGCCGTTCGATGTTGAACGGATGCTCGGGGATAAGGCAGCGGTTGGCCGCGCCGGCCATGGTCGGAAGAAGGGCGGTGAACCCAGCGTAACGACCGAAGACCTCGATGACGAGGAATCGCTCATGGGAGCCGGCCGTCGTGCGCAGGGCATGGGTAAGGCTTATTGTCCGGGTAACGCACGTGCTGAAGCCGATGCAATAATCGGTGCCTGGAACATCATTGTCCATCGTCTTCGGAATGGCAATGACTCTAACTCCTCTCTGGTGAAGGGTAACCGCGTAGCTCAGGGTGTCATCGCCACCGACAGGGATGAGGGTGTCGATGCCGAGGAACTCCAGGTTCTTCATCACCTCGTCGGTGAGGTCATTGAACTTGTCCTTGTACTTGTGGCGGAGGTGGGCCGGAACGTTCACGTCAGGAACATGGCTGGGGCGGGTGCGCGAAGTGTGGAGGAAAGTGCCGCCGGTCCGGCCAACCCTGTTCACGATTTCCTCGGTTAGAGTCAGGCAGCAACTCGAATTGTCAGCGTCCTTGTCCCGATTGATCTCGATAAGGCCGGCCCACCCACGGCGGATGCCGATGACTTCATACCCTTCGTGAATGGCCCGGATAGTGACCGCCCGAATGGCCGGGTTGAGACCAGGGACATCGCCACCACCGGTTAAAATCCCGATAATGCCTTTTTTCTTCTTGATGTTAGCCATTCTCCACCTCCCCTAGTCCATATCCTGCATAAGCTGGGCTGCTTCTCCCATCGTCTTGATTTCCCCCTCAACCCTGGTTCAAGAATATACGTCACCTCCCCCTCCCTGTCAAGCGAGTGGATGGGGTGAGGACATCAGTGACACTTTAACCCAGATTTTTCGTGTCTAAACGGCATTTTCACTGATCTTCGATGGTCCGACCTCCGAGCAATTTTTCGAAAGCGGCTTCATCGAGGACCTTGACCCCCCGTTTGCGTGCTTCCTCCAGTTTGCTACCAGGGTTTCTTCCAGCGACCACGTAATCCGTCGACCCGCTCACGCTTGAAGCTGCTCTCCCGCCCAAGCTCTCGACGAGTTCTTTCGCCTGCTCCCGCGTGTAATTCTCCAGCTCGCCCGTGAAGACGAACGTCTTCCCTTTCAAGGAAAGTTCTCCTTTGGGGGCGGCCACCTCTTCCAGCCGAACGCCCATGTCGATGATTTTTTTCAGGACTTTTCTGTTCTCCTCCTGGGCGAAGAACTGCTCGATACTTTCAGCAATCTCGGGTCCGATGCCGGGGATATTTTGGAGCTCCTCAAGGCTGGCCCGACTCAAGCGATCCAGGTTGCCGAAGTGTTCAGCCAGGAGCCGGGCCACATGCTCGCCAACGTGACGGATGCCCAGCGCGTAGAGAAACCGGTCGAAACGTGCCTGCTTGGTCCTTTGGATGGCCTCGTAGAGTTTCCGCGCCGATCTATCGGCAAACCCATCGAGCTCGAGGAAATCTTCGACCCGGAGGCGATAAAGGTCGGCCACGTCCCTGACCATGCCCCGGTCAACCAGCTGTCGCGCAATTTTATCGCCCAGGCCCTCGATGTTCATCCCGTTGCGGGAACAGTAATGGAGGATATGTCCGATGAGCTGCGCTGGACAGGAAAGCCCGGCCGGACAGAAATAATAGGCTCCTTCCCGGACGACTTCACTCCCGCAGACCGGGCACCTCTTGGGCATGGAGAATTCCGGCCCCCTCTTCTTTCCCGGCTCTCTGATTCGCTCGACCACCTCGGGGATGACATCTCCGGCTCTCGCGACCCGGACCTTGTCGCCAGGCCGAACATCCTTTTTCCGAACTTCGTCCTCGTTGTGAAGAGTCGCGCGGCTGACGGTGACGCCACCGACATCGACCGGTTGGAGAAGAGCCACGGGCGTGAGCATGCCGGTCCTCCCCACCTGGACGACAATTTCCTCGAGCGTCGTCACCTCCTTCTTGGGCGGAAATTTCCAGGCCAGAGCCCAGCGGGGACTGCGCTCCCGCATGCCGAGCTTCTCCCGAAGTCGCAGGTCATCCAGCTTGATGACGATACCATCGATTTCATAATCGAGCTCCTCGCGCCGGGCGGCCAGCTTTTCCCGGTAAGCCTTCACTTCTTCCAAAGAGGAACACCTGACGTTGTGGATATCCGTCTTCAACCCCCACTCCGGGAACTTGCGGAGCTCCTCCCAGTGAGAAGAAAACTCCATGCCTTCAATCCGGAGGATGTCGTAGAAAAAGATGTCCAGCGGCTTATCAGCCACTTTCTTGGAATCGAGCTGGCGCATGATGCCAGCCGCGGCGTTGCGCGGGTTGGCAAAAGGCACTTCGCCTTTCTCGACCCTTTCCTTGTTCAGCTTTTGGAAGGCCTTCTTGGACATGATAACTTCTCCCCGCACGGCGAGGAAACGGGGAATTTTTTCGCCGTCCGGCTTCTGGAGCCGGAGCATGAGCGAGCGGATCGTCTTCAAGTTCTCCGAGATGTCCTCGCCCATCTCGCCGTCGCCGCGGGTGGCGCCGTAGGCAAAGACGCCATCTCGGTAGACGACTTCGACGGAGAAACCATCGAACTTGGGCTCAAGGACGTAGGCGACTTTCGCCAGGCCGAGGTTTCGCCGGATGAATCGGTCGAAATCCTCCGCCTCCTCCTCATTGAGCGCCGAATTGAGGCTGAGCATGGGCGCCGTATGTTTAACCTTCTTTAACCGATCTACCGGCGGCGCGCCAACCTTGCGGGTCGGCGAGGTATCGGATTGAAGCTCAGGGAAAGCCTCCTCGAGCTCCTCAAGGCGGCGGAAAAGTTGATCGTAAACGGCGTCAGCGATCACCGGTTGGTTTTTGACGTAGTATAGATAATTGTGGTACTCGATTCCCTCCCGGAGCGCTTCCACTTCGCGCCGCGCTTCCTCCATGGTCATCTTCTTAACGCTTTTGAAATCGGTCCGTGGGTTCCTTTTGAAATCCATCTTTCCTCCTCCCTGATCCCACTTCAGCGCCTCTTGAGGAGCTGCCGCAGTTCTTCCCAGCTCCTCGTGTTGAGAATATCGCTCGCTTCGAGCCAGCCGCGTCTCGCCTGGCCAATGCCGAAGCGCATGTAGCGGAGGTCTTCGTCCCGGTGGGCATCCGTGCCGATGGCCACCTTGATCCCCAGCTCGCGGGCAGCCTGGCATTGAACATCATCGATGTCCAGTCGGTCAGGGTGGGCGTTGAGCTCGACGTAACACCCCCTCTCCCGGGCCGCCCTCATCACCTTTTCCAGGTCGACTTCATAAGGCAGCCGCTCGTTGATGAGCCTCCCCGAAGGATGGCAGAAAATGTGAACGCGGGGGTTATCCAGGGCCCGGATAATCCTCTCCGTTTGCTTCTCCCGCGCGAGGTTAAACTTGTAATGGACTGAGCAGAGGACTAAATCGAGCTCCTCGAGAATGTCATCTGGCAAGTCGAGGGAGCCGTCCTCAAGGATATCGAGCTCGATGGACTTGAGAAGCCGCACCCCCTTGAGCCGGCCGTTCAAACGGTCGATGGCTTTCATTTGTTGAGCCAATCTCTTTGCATCCAGCCCACCCGCCACGGTCACATGCTTGGAGTGGTCCGAGATGGCCAGGTATTCATAACCCATTTTTCGGGCGGCATCAGCCAGCTCTTCCAGGCTGGAATGACCGTCCGACCAGGTGGTGTGGACATGAAGGTCGCCGCGGACGTCCTCGAGCCGAACGAGTCGGGGCAGCCTGTTCTCAAGAGCCGCCTGGATTTCTCCCCTGTCCTCGCGGAGCTCGGGTTCGATGAAGGGAAGGCCGGCCTGTTTGTAGACCTCTTCCTCTGTCCTTCCGGCGATTCTCCTCGTGCCCCGGAAAACGCCGTATTCGTTGATCTTGAGCTTTCTCTTCTGGGCCAGCTTGCGGACGGCGATGTTGTGGGCTTTGGAACCGGTGAAATAGAGAAGAGCCGCTCCGTAGCATGCCTTCTCGACGACGCGCAAATCCACCTGAAGGCCGTTGCGAAAAACAACGGAAGAGCGCGTCGTCCCGTGGGAAAGCACCTTCTCCACATCCTCATACCCCACAAACCGGTCCATGACGGGGCAGCCTTCCGCGCACGCGGCGAGGATGTCGAGGTCGCCCACTGTTTCCTTCCGGCGTCGGTAACTCCCGGCCACATCGACGGCCAGCACTCCCTCCACTTTTTGAAGATGCTTAACCAGAGGCTCTACGACCTGCTCGGCCACGGCCAGCTTGACCCGGCGACCCGCCTCCCGGGTCTCCTTAAGTCTCTTCACTTCCTCGACAATGCTCTCTTCTGTCTTTGCACCAAACCCGGGCAAAGCTCGGATTTTCCCTTCCTCAGCCGCCCGAAGGAGCTCATCGACCGTCCGGATGCCCAGCTGATCGTAGAGGGTTTTGACCCGGCGGGGACCCAGCCCCGGAATTTCCATCAGCGCGCTCAATTCCGGCGAGAGCTCCTTCTTAAGCTCCTCAAGCAGAGGGAGCGTGCCCGTGCGAACGATGAGCTGAATTTTCTCGGCCAGGTCAGCGCCAATACCCGGCAGGGTCGTCAGCTTCTCACCGGCCTCGACCATATCGCTCACGCTCCTCGAAAGGCTGCCGATCGTCCGGGCAGCATTCCGGTAGGCGCGGATGCGGAAAGGATTTTCACCCTTGATATCCAGGTAATCCGCAATCCTGGTAAGAACCTCGGCAATATCGCTGTTATGAATTGGCATCCCTCACCTCATCGATGTCCTTGCCTTGTGCCTTTCTGGCAACGACTCAAGAGTTGGCGCTGCTTATATTTTACATCACTTCGGCCAGCAGACAAGAGCGCTCCCGGCTGCCTTTTTCTGACCTCCTTTACTGGCCCAAAGGGTGATTCAATGGCTGAAAAAAGCAGCGGGTCTCTGGCTGATAATAAACATGACAGCCCCTTTGGACTTAGGCCAAAAGGCAAAGAGCTTGAGGGAGAACGCCGGCCCAAGCCTGGGTGGGACCGGCTCATCCCTCCAGGTCAAGCTTGAGGGAAAGCAGCTTCATCATGTCTTTAAGGGCAATGACGCCAACCAGCTTCCCTTTGTCCACGACCATAAGCCGGCTCGCATTCTTGCGGTTCATTAAGGCCAGCGCCTCCATCGCGTCTTCATCGGGGGAGATAGTGTTTTCGGCCGTGCAACCGCTGGCGAGGTCAGCCACGCGCCGCGTTGGCCATTCCTCCTTAGGCACCTGCTTGACTTGATGGACCGTCACACAGCCGATAAGTTCATCATCCCTGACAACAGGGAACATCTTGAAATGGTGTTTGAAAATATAATCCTCGATGAGCTCCTGGAGGGAAATGGAGGGCGACACGGTGACGGGGTTTTCTTTCATGAACTTGCGCACACTCTCCCCTTCCAGGGCTCTCCGGATGAGCAATTGGCGATAAGCCGTCTGGGAAGCGCCGCGCAAGAACATCCCGATGAGGAACATCCAAACGCCGCCGATGATGTTTCCGATGACGAACTCGATAGCCCCAACAACAATGAGCAGGACGCCGAAGGCGGAGCCAATCTGACTGGCGATGCGGGTCGCCCAGCGGATGTTATCCTTCCAGCCCCAGAGCACAGCCCGGAGGACACGGCCACCGTCGAGGGGAAAGGCAGGCAGAAGGTTAAACCCGGCCAGGATGAGGTTGAGGAAACCCAAGTAATTGACCACTCCGAGAACAGGCCTTGGCCAGCCGCTCCTTCCGCCCAGCATGCCAAGGGCGAGGAGAACAAAGCCCAGGAAGATACTGGAAAGGGGGCCGGCGACGGCCATGAAAAATTCAGCCCGTGGATGAGGCGGCTCATCGGTCATCTCGGCCACGCCGCCAAAAACAAAGAGGGTGATACCCTTCATCGGCAGGCCGAACCGCCTGGCGATAAGAGAATGCCACAATTCATGGAAAACGATCGAGATAAGCAAGCCCAGCGCGCCGGCAATTCCCATCAGCCAGTAAGTGCTCATGGCAAACCCCTGGTAAGAAGTGGGGAAAAATCCCTTGGCCAGCGTCCAGGTAATAAGGAGACCGAGGATGAGCCAGGAAAAATCGATTTTGACCTCGAAGCCAAAAAGTTTTATCAGGGTTACCGTCCTTCCCAACATTTTCTTCTCCTTCTCTTTTTTATTTGTATTTCATTCCTTGGTCACCTCAAGCGAGGCCCGTTCCCCGCCGTCGACAGGGTGGAAAAGATTTCGCCGCCATAAGGCACAGGCGGACCGAAAGGGAAAGGACCGCCTGGCCAAAGAGCGCTCAGCCAGCCGACGATCATCGAAGGCCCTTGATCTCTTTATCCAGCCGGTCAAAAAACACGACCATGAACTTGTGGCGGTCACGGGCAATCCTTTTTCCTTCTCGCGTGTGGAGGCGGCTTTGGATGTGGCGGAGCTTTATCTCGAATTCCCGGTAGGCCGTATCCTCCTTCGTGTATGGCTTTGTCTTCTTAAGGTCCCTCTCAGGGTTGTGGAGCCTGGCTCCCACCTCCCCGGCAAAAAGGAAGGCCCGACCGATGCCAACAGCGCCGATGGAATCGAGCTTATCGGCATCGAAAAGAATTTTCGCCTCCAGGGTAAGAGGAGCCTTGTTCCTGCGGAAGCGGTGGCTTTCGATGCAGTGGATGACCCGCTCCGTCAACTCCGCCGGGACGGCGTATCGAACGAGGATGTCCCGGGCCAGGGCCGCCCCCCTTTCGCCGTGACAGATTTCTCCGTTTGTCCGATCTTCCTCTTCTCGTCCGATATCATGAAGAAGAGCGGCCAGCCTCAAGACAGCCAAGTCAGCCTTCTCTTTCCGGCCGATGCGCTGGCAGAGCTTGTCCACCCTCATTGTGTGGTCCCAGCCATGGCTTCCGCGGGCGTTGCGGAAATAGCGCCTGGCTTCCCTCGAAATTTGGGCAAAGAGGGAATGGGGAAAGCGAAACTTTGTCATGGAATTTTTTTCTCTTTTATTATACACGGGAAGCCAAGGGATTGACAGATTTCTTCAGTCAAGGCTATAAGGGAGAGGAGCTATGAATAAAAATAAAGAAACAGTCCTCTCAGCTGGAATCGTCATTGTCCGCCGGGACGGCTCCAAGTGGCGATATCTCTTTCTTCGCTCTTACAAGAACTGGGATTTCCCCAAGGGACTTGTCGAGCCCGGTGAAGACCCGCTGGCCGCCGCCCGGCGGGAAGCCCGAGAGGAAGCCGGCATCAGAGACCTCGATTTCGCCTGGGGAAATGCTTTTCGAGAAACCGAGCCCTATGGCGGCGGTCGAAAAATTGCCCGCTATTACATCGCCGCCACCCGGCAAGAAAAAATCGTCTTCTCCATCAACCCGGAACTCGGCGTACCCGAGCACCATGAATACCGCTGGTTAACCTACCCGGAAATTCTGAAATTAGCGCCGCCCAGGCTCCACCCCATCATCGAGTGGGCCCACCATGTCATTGAAGACGCTTGACAATCGGCACCTCCAACTTTGGCTGTTGCCACTCTCTCCCTGAAACCACTATAATAGGGGCGTCATCCGGTCGCTTCAGACCAGACTAACTGAACGTTGAGCGGCGGTTCGGAGTTGGCGATGATGAAACGGGACGAGAAGGGCTACTTGACTTACTGGAATGAAGAAGGAAAAATCCGTGTTTTTTCTGGCATCCAGCCGACGGGCGAAATCCACATCGGAAACTACCTCGGGGCCATCGCCAACTGGGTGAAGTTTCTCGACGATTACGAATGTTTCTTCTGCATTGTCGACCACCACGCCACCACAGTTGCCTACGATCCAGCGGAGATGCCGGCCCGTGTTTTCGACGCCGCCTTGGCCAACATGGCCGCTGGCCTTGACCCGGACAAATGCACCCTCTTCGTTCAGAGCGAAGTCCCGGAGCACACCGAGCTGGCCTGGATGTTCGGGACTGTGACGATGTTCGGCGACCTCGCCCGGATGACCCAGTTCAAGCAAAAGGCCCGCCAGCAAGAGGAAAACGTCAACGTCGGGCTCTTCATCTACCCCGTTCTCCAGGCTGCCGACATCCTCCTCTACAAAGCGAGCGCCGTTCCCGTCGGTGAGGACCAGGTCCAGCACATCGAGCTCGCCCGGGAGATCGCTCGCAGCTTTAACGCCCGCTATGGTGAAGTCTTCCCCGAGTGCCAGGCTTATGTTTCCGAAGCCAAGCGCATCCTCGGTCTCGACGGCGAAAACAAAATGTCCAAGAGCCTGGGTAACACCATCGGCATCCTCGAGACGCCAGAAACCATCTGGAAGAAACTGGCTCCGGCGAAGACAGACGAGCGCCGCAAGCGAAAGGAAGACGCCGGTGTGCCGGAAGATTGCAACATCTACATGAGCTACCACCGCTATTTCTCGCCACCGGAAGACCTCGAGTGGGTCAAGAAGGGCTGCACGACGGCCGGGATTGGTTGCCTTGACTGCAAGAAAAGGCTTCTCGAAAACATGGACAAAGTGCTCGCTCCCATTCGGAAAAGAGCAGCCAAACTGAAAGACCATCCCGAAGAGGTCCAGGCTGCGCTCACACGCGGCGCCCAAAAGGCCCGCCGGGTCGCGGCCAGCGTCATCGCCGAGGCCAAAGCGGCCATGGGGCTCGAGCGGGTCAAGCGTTAAAAAGCAGGCCGGGAAGAATGTTCCCGAGATGGCCGATAAAAATACCCGACGGGTCATGTCGCGGTTCGTCCCCGGCGCCTGCTCGCTGACTATTTGATTAACTAGCAAGGTAGCAGGTGACTGGCATCAAACGCTCTTGGGTAATTTGCCTTCTGCCATTTCTCCTGGTCACCTCCAGCCCGCTCGCTTTGTCCTTCTTCCTTCCCGGCTCGGCGGGTGATTCACCCCAATCTGGATCCAAGCTCAACCTGCTCCTCATCACTATTAATACCCTCCGGGCCGATAGGGTCAGTTTCTACAGCCAGGCTCACCTCCAAACACCTCACTTCGACGCGCTCCTCAAAAAGAGCGTCGTCTTCACGCGGGCTTTTGCCCACGCGCCAACAACTCTGCCCTCCCACACCAGCATCCTTCTTGGCACGACGCCTTTTTATCATGGGGTCCACGACAATGCCAATTTCGTCGTCCAGCCGGAATTCGTCAGCCTGGCTGAGCTCCTCCGCAGCCAGGGGTACCGGGCGGGGGCCTTCGTGGGCGGTTTTCTCCTGGAATCTCGCTTTGGGCTCGACCAGGGTTTCGATGTTTATGATGACAATTTCAACCAGCCAGAGGCGGATATCGAAAAAGGCCGGGAAAGGCGGGCTGAAAAAGTGGCCACGAGAGCCAGGGATTGGCTTTCCCATCAGCCCTCACCCTGGTTCCTCTGGGTTCACTGCTTTGACCCTCATGACCCTTACACGCCCCCGGAGCCATACCGAACGCAGTTTGCAACCCGCCTTTATGATGGAGAGGTCGCTTATACCGAGGGAGTTATCGGAAATTTTCTTCGCCACCTTGACGAAGCCCTTCTCTTTCTCGGCCTGGCTCATCTGAGCACCGGGAACAAAGAGAAATCACTCGCCTTTTTTTTGAAATACAAAGCGAGCCGTTCCTACGCTCGCCTTTCGCCAGCCGAAAAAAACCGCCTCGAGGAATACATCGCCAGAGCCAAGATGGACTGATCGCTCCATATTTGCCATTGGCAGGCGGCTGTGTTATAAGCAGACTAAAAAAGCAGGATACCACTTCTTATGATGGAGGCAACCATGGATTGGGGGCTTCGCAACCGACTTTCTCGGATCATCAAGCCGGAAACCGGAAGGACGGTCATGCTGGCTGTCGACCACGGCTACTTCCTCGGGCCCACGAGCGGTCTGGAGGTGCCGCGCCGGACGATCGAGCCTCTCCTTCCTTACGCCGACTCCCTCATGCTCACCCGGGGTGTTTTGCGAACCTCGGTGCCGCCCGAAGTTGATGTGCCCATTGTCCTTCGCGTCTCAGGTGGGACGAGCATCTTGAGCGAGCTCTCCAACGAAGGAATCATCACCTCGATCGAGGAAGCGCTCCGCTTGAACGCGGCGGCGGTGGCTCTCTCCATTTTTATCGGCTCTCCCCACGAAAAGGAAACCCTCCTCTCCCTTGCCAGCCTCGTCAATGAAGCGCAAAGGTACGGGCTGGGCGTGCTGGCCGTGACTGCCGTGGGCAAGGACATGGTCCGCGATGCGCGCTATCTCAGCCTGGCGTGCCGAATTGCCGCTGAGCTCGGCGCCCACTTCGTCAAGACTTATTATTGCGACGATTTCGAGACCGTGGTCGAGACTTGCCCCGTGCCCGTCGTCATCGCTGGTGGTAAAAAAACTCCGGAGAAGGAGGCGCTGGAGCTGGCTTCGAAGGCTCTGCGCTGCGGCGCTGTCGGCGTGGATATGGGTCGGAACATTTTTCAGTCCGAAGCACCAGTGGCCATGATCAAAGCTGTCCGGAGCGTTGTCCACGAAAACAAATCGCCCGAAGAAGCCTACGCGCTTTTCCTTGAAGAAAAAGCGAAATAAGAGGATAAAGCCTTGAGCCCCGAAAAAGGGACGATGCGCGTGGCGGTTTATTACCATAACCGGGACATCCGCCTCGAAGAGCGGCCGGTGCCGTCCATTGGCGAGGACGAGCTTCTCGTCCAAGTCATGGCCTCGAGCATTTGCGGTAGCGACGTCCTTGAATGGTACCGGGTCAAGCAGGCCCCTCGCGTCCTCGGCCACGAGATCGCTGGCGTCGTCGTCGAGGCTGGCCGCAAGGTTGAAAAGTTTAAGGTGGGCGAACGGGTCACGGTCACCCACCACGTTCCCTGCCTCACCTGCCACTACTGCTTGAGTGGCCACACCACGGCCTGCTCCACGCTCCACCGGACGAATTTCGACCCGGGCGGTTTCGCCGAGTACATCCGCGTCCCCTGGATCAACGTCGACCGCGGGACTTTCCTCCTCCCCGATGAGCTCTCCTTCGAGGCCGGAACTTTCGTCGAGCCGCTGGCCTGCGCCTGGCGCGGCCAGAAGGTGGCCCGGGTCAAGCCCGGCCAGACAATTCTCGTCCTCGGGAGCGGCGTGTCAGGGATTCTCCACATCAAGCTGGCCGCAGCCATGGGGGCGGGAAGAATCATCGCCACCGACATTTCGCCCTATCGCTTGGCTATGGCCGGGAAATTCGGGGCGGATTTTGCTTTCCAAGCCAGCGAACTCACCCCCGATCGCCTGAAAGCCGTCAACGATGGCCGGCTGGCCGACCGGGTCATCATCTGCGCCGGCGCGCTCTCGGCCGCCGAGCAGGCCCTTCAGTGCGTGGATCGGGGCGGGGCCATCCTTTTCTTTGCTGTCCCCCACCCTGACGACAGGCTCGTCCTCCCCATCAACGAGTTCTGGCGGAACGACATCACCCTTCTCACTTCTTACGCGGCCGACGGCGCTGACCTTACTGAAACGGTCGAAATACTAAGAAATAAGCGGGTCGAAGTCGTGGACATGATCACCCACCGGCTTCCTCTTGAGGCCATCGGCCTCGGTTTTGAGCTGATGGAAAAAGCCGGTGAATCCCTCAAGGTCATCATCGAGCCCCATCGCTGAGGAGGAAAGACGATGAAGCGAGCTGTCCTTGTCCTGGCCATGCACGGCGCTCCGCCGCTCGATTTCCCCCGCTCCGAACTCCAGGAATTCATGGCTCTTCATGGCCGGGTGGCTCACGGCCACGCGGATACCGACGAATCGCTTCGTCTTCGCTACCTCGAGCTGGAAAAGAAAATGAGAACCTGGCCCCGAAACGCCGAGAACGACCCTTTCTATGCTGGCTCCGGCGAGCTCGCCCAGCAGCTTCGCCAGGAAACAGGCCTGGAGGTCATCCTCGGCTTCAATGAATTCTGCGCCCCCTCGATTGACGAGGCCATTGGCCTGGCGGCGAGCTTGGAAGCCGAGACGATCGTCGTCGTCACTCCGATGATGACACGGGGCGGCGAGCACTCAGAAGTAGAAATTGCCGCCGCCATCGAACGCGGCCGAGCCCTCTGTCCCGGGAAAAAAATCATTTATGCCTGGCCATTTGCGGTGGAGGAAGTCGCCCGTTTCCTCGCCTCTCATATAAAAAAATATATCTAGGCAAGGATATGCTTCGATTCATTTTCCCTTGGCTTTCGCCCAGCCACAACCAGAGATGAAATTCAAAGTTTTCCGGCCAGGCGGGCGTCGATGATCTCGATCGTGTGGTGGGCTCGCCGACTCGACTTTCTTCTCCGCAAGCCGCCACGAATCTGAAGCAAACATCCCGGACAATCCATGGCCACCATTTCTGCCCCACTCCGCTCCAGAGCATTGAGCTTGTCCTCGAGAAGGGAGGCGGAAACCTCGGGCTGGACGACCGAAAAAATTCCCCCAAAACCGCAGCAGGCGTCCGGGCTGTCCATTTCCTGAACCTTATGGCCCAGGGCTAGCTCCAGGGCCAACCTCGAGCCCCTCGAAGCTCCGAGCACATGCTTGTGATGGCAGGAATCGTGGTAGGTGACTTTGATCGATGGCTTTCGCCGAGGGAAGAGGGTTTGGATTCTGTCCCCATAAAGCTCAAAAAGATAAGCGCTGATGGGTGAAACGCGCTCGGCCACGCGTTGCGCTATCTCGGCGGACAGGATTTTGGGACCATGATGTTTGAGCATCGCCGTGCAGGTGGGACAGAGAGTCAGAATCCGCTCCGCTTCTTCAAGGTCGACCAGAGCTGAGCGCATGGCTCTGGCCGCCGCATCGCGGCAACCGCTGTTGAAGGCCGGAAAGCCGCAGCATGCCGGCTCACTCGGCCGAGCCTCCTGGCCAAGCCTGGCCAGAACGCGAAGCGCGGCCTCTCCAATTTCTGGATAGAAATACTCAACCAGGCAGCCAGTGAAGAGGACGACCCGAGCTTTGGGAGTGTCGATGGTCGGGCGAGTCTCCTTTCTTTTAACAAGCCGCGACAACGGAGGCCGGGCCGGCGCGGGGAGCGCTCGATGTTGATCGTACTTCCGGAGGGCCAGGGGCAGACGGCGCGCAAATCCTTCTTTTCGAGCCACAAGGGGACGCGCGGCGCTCAGGGTGGCCAGAATTTTTCTCCAGCGATGAGCCTTGGCCATGCCGCTATCAAAAAGGATCCGTTTCCAGAAAGGCTTGCCCAAGCCCTGGTTGACACGCTCTCGAAGGGCGATGATCAGGTCGGCGATAGGAATTTTCGCCGCGCAGAAAACTTCGCAGCGATGGCAGCCCAGGCACAAGTCGGCGAGGCGACGGGACTTGCGGAGGCCATCCATCCAGGCGGTAAGAAGCGTGCCGATGCCGCCCATATAGATAGCTCCGTAATCCTTGCCCCCGAGGGCCTGATAGACCGGACAAACGTTCAAGCAAGCTGAGCACTTGAGGCAGCGGAGGATGGTCCGGAAAACGGGGTCGGCCAGGATCTCTGACCGATGATTATCCAGAAGGATGATGTGGAGTGGCCTCGAAGAAGAAGGGGTGAGAAAAGAGACATAGCTCGTGATAGTCTGGCCGGTGGCGTTGACGGGGAGGATCTTGAGAATCGTGAGGGCGTCCTGGATCGTGGGCAAGACTTTCTCCACGCTGGCCAGGACAATGCTTACTGGTGGGATGAGGGAGACAAGGCGGCCGTTTCCTTCGTTCGTCACGAGCATAACACAGCCGCTTTCCGCGATGAGGGCGTTAGCGCCCAGGAGTCCGACTCCCGCCCGGCAGATGTCCCGGCGGAGTTCCTGGCGAGCCACCTCGACGAGGGTAGGAATGTCGGGAGGAATGTTTTTCTTTAAATAACAGGAGAAAGCATCAGCCACTTCCTCGCGGGTAAGATGGATGGCCGGCATGACCATGTGGGTAGGCTTCTCCCGCCGAAGCTGGATGATCCACTCGCCCAAGTCCGTTTCCCTGACCGTGATCCCCTGGCTCTCGAGAAACGCATTCAGCCCTGTCTCCTCGCTGACCATGGATTTGCTCTTGACGAGATAATCCGCCCCGCTCTCTTTCATGATGTGGAGGACGAATCGGTTTGCCTCGGCAATGCCGCGAGCGCGATAGACCTTGCCGCCCCGCTCGCCAACCTTCGCCTCAAAAACCTCCAGCCATCGGTCAAGCTCCTGGAGAGTTCGATCCTTTACGTTGGCCACTTCCTCCCGAGCCGCTTCAAAATCCAGGTCCGTCAGGGCTGCTTTTCTTTTCAGTAAATAATTCTCGGCGAAATGGCTAAGAACGGATTTAAGGTGAGGGTCAAGCGTTTTCATCTGTCGGTGAAGTCGAGGCGTTAAGGAGAAGGATAATCAACCGCTTGGGTCCATGGACGCCGCAGATGAGCTGGCCTTCGATGTCAGCCGTCCGGCTCGGTCCAGTCACCAAGGAGACAGCGGGAGATAAAAGGTCGCGGCGGCCAAGATGAGCCGCCAAAACGGGTGCCAGCTCCTCCGCCCCGTCAACAATGCTCTCTGTGCTCAAAAGACAAAGGCATGCGGAGGCAAGCGTCCAGCTCAGACGTTCCTCCTCGCTCCGGTCGAGGTGGACGAGAGTACCCGTTCGCGCCAGGCCATAGTCGGCCCGAACGAGGCTGACTTCAGTCCTCATCCATTCCTCTCTTGTCTGCGGAAGCGGGGAGGCCAGGCTGGCGGCGCCGGCAAGTTGATCGAGGACTTCAGGAGAAACAACGAGGGATGGCCGGCCGCTTTCTTCAAGGAAGCTCAAAACAAAGCCGAGGGCCTCGTCGGTTCCTGTCAGCCGCACCACTTCTGCTCCCGAAGCCTGGGCGGAGGAGATGAACCTTTCGATGAGGCGGACTCTTACCATCGCTTGGCTTTTTCCGGTTCAAGACGCCTCAAGTCGAGGCCCAGCTCGAAGGCACCGATGCGGTACAAGCAGATCTCCCGGAGCGAGGAGGGATGATGCAGGGCTTCGGAGAGAGATTGACTACCCACGGCCCAGGCTCCCCCTCCTCGGACGACGACAATCTTATAATCATGGAGAAGGCGGACAAGCTCCCCTACCTGAGTTCTTGGCGGGACGACAGGAATGACGAGGTAAAGAAAGCTTCCCTCGGCATCAAGGGGAACAATCCGGTTCGTCGGTTCTTCTTGCCCGGGTGGCCGGAAATGGGCCATGGCCTCTGCCTCCGGAACATAACAGTGGATAATCGTCTGAAAATCGCTGGCGGCGTAAATCTGTTTGTGGAGTCTGAGCTCGGCTGTGTCCTCTTCCTCGATTTCGAGGGGCACATTGAGCAGTGGGCCGCCGACTTCCCTTGGCATGGAAGCCTTGGGAGCGTAAAGCATCCTTTCGACCCCCCGAACCGAGATCGAACCGGTATGGAAGGGCGAAAGCCGGGATTCAAAAATCCTCGCTCCTGTCTTCCGGAATTCCTGAAGAATCTCTTTCTCGTCAGCAAATTCACAAACGTGATCATCGTCGATAGTATAGGCAGGCGGAGGATGGGCGAACATCGTTTCGGGCTCGCTAAGAACTTTCTGGCGCAACGCCTCGACATCCACCTTCAGGCGGTGGAGGAGGCGAACGACATAGCCGGAATTGTTGGCAATGGATGCCAGGAAGAAAGCCTCAGGCAACGTCCTTCCCCGAGCAAAAGTGCCATGCGTCTGGATGACCGCGGCGGGATGTCGGGCCAGCCTTTCCGGGATGATTCTGGTCATCTCGGCTGAGCCGCTTGGAACTTCGACCCAGTCGACGGGCACCTCACCCAGATAAAAATGGCCGAGGGGATCGACAGGGACGAAAGGCGGCGGTTGGCTCGGCTTGGGGGCATCGTCGAGGGTAACAATTGTCAGGTCTTTGGTATGAGCGTGGATGGAGGCGGCGACTCCTTCCAGGTTGAGGATGCGGGCATGGATATCCGTTTCCGAAGAGGCTTTATAATAGCCAAAATCCGTTTCGGTCGGCGAGAGAAAACAAATCTGGCTCGCATCGAGATCCCCTTTCTGCGAGCCCGTGGCGGTGATGACGATCCATTCATGGCCGGCCTCGTCACGGTAGCGAATGGCCATGTTCCCGCTGTGACTGTCCTGGACATCATAGAGGAGGGAGGCCCGGCCTATGGATTGGAACAACCGGAGGATGTCTGCGCTCGCTTTCCATGTCTTTTTGCCCACGCCTACCGCCTCCTGATGCCGAGGGATTCGAGGAGGGCGGCTGGCGGTCTCCCTTCTTCGTCCCAGCCACGGGCCCGGTAGTAATCCGACCGGAGGCGTCGGATGATGTCTCGAGAAATCACCCGCTCCTCGCCCGCGACAACGATCGGCTCGAGGCTGAACCTTTCCGGCAAAGTATCATCCTCAGCTCCCAGCCCCGCTTCCAGGTTGAAAAGCCTCTCCAGGGCCGCCACCCGGTTGGCCATCCGCTCAAGCTCAGCCGTAGAAAAATCAAGGCCCGTCACGCCGCTGGCCATCCTCGCCCAGGGGTCTGTCGAAAACGCATATCCCGTGAAGCGGCAGATGCCCAGAGTGTCCTGCACGATCCCCAAGTTGTGCATGTTGCGGATGGCCAGGGGAGACTGGAGCAAGCTGAAGCGGGGGATCTCCCTGGGCCCGCCAAAGAAAGCCAGGGAAACAGCATAGCCACCCTTGAGATGGCAGGCCCCCGTGGGCGAGGTCATGTAACCGAGAGCCTGAGTGAAGGAAGCACGCGGCTCGTAAGCCGGAATTTCCTGCTTCTTGATGGTCATCGAAAACTCGGGATGGGAGAAAGCGCTGGCCAACCGAAAGGAGCCCTCAGCCAGAAGATCGCCGATCCCCTGTCGCAGGGCGGTGCGGCGGACCATCTCCACGAGAATTTGGGCGTTGCCAAATCGCAGGTCGAGGCCTTCTGTGTCCCTTTCGGTAAGGAGGCCTCGCTCGAAGAGCTCCATGGCACAAGCCAGGGTGCCACCAAAAGAAATGGTATCGATGCCCAGCTCGTTACAGGCATAGTTGGCCAGGGTGATGGCTTCCAAATCGTAAATATGACAGTCTGGACCTAACATCACCGTTGTCTCGTACTCTGGCCCCTCCCCCTTTTTCTGGCCAACCCGGGTGTGCCGTTGGCAGGCGATTGGACACAGATAGCAACCGCCAGCTCTTTCCAACAACCGTTTGGAAAAGGTCTCCCCCGAAATCTTGTCCACATCTTCATCCCGGTGAACGTTGTCTTGAAAATTGCGGTGGGGAAGCATCTGGATGAGGTTGATGAGCTCGATGAGTCCGATCGTTCCAAGGTCCTTGAGCAGGCGCTTCGTCGCAGGCGCTTGTTTCAGGAGGTAGTAGGCTTGTTCGGCTCCGGACCGGAATTGATCTTTATCCCGGATATCGATTTTCACCCGACCGGCGACTCGAATGGCCTTAAGGTTCTTGCTTCCCCAGACAGCGCCCGAACCGCTCCGGCCATAAGCTCGGTTCCGGTCGTTCATGACAGTAGCGAAACGAACTCTTTTCTCTCCGGCTGGCCCGATGCAAAGGACCCGACTCTGGCGCGGTGCCTCCCCGGAGGTCAGAATGTCCGTCGTCTGATGAACATCCATGCCCCAGAGATGGGAAGCAGGCAGAATTTCTACCTTTTCAGGAGTGATATCGAGGAAAACAGGCGCCGAAGCTCTGCCTTTGATGACGAGAACATCGCTGCCCGTCGCCTTGAACGCCGGGGCCCATGTTCCGCCGCAGTTGGAGCTTCCGATCCCGCCAGTGAGAGGGGACTTGAAGACCATGTGGCCGCGACCGGCTGTCGGCGCGTTCGTACCGATGAGGGGTGAAGTGGCGATCACAATCGCGTTGTCTGGACCCAGGGGATCACAGGTCGGGTCAATTCGGTCATAGAGAATTCGGGCGCCAAGACCGCGGCCTCCCAGATACCGTGCCAAGTCTTCCGGGTCGAGAGGGAAGGCTTCCACCTGACCCTTGGAAAGGTCAACCTCCAGGATTTTGCCGTGATAGCCAGAAGGAAGATCGCTCATGTTCTAAAATGCCTGAAAAGGATGTCGAGCATATCAAATCCATTCTTTTCTGACAAGAAGAACGGATTGTCCCGAAATTGCCGATCAAAGCACCCGACGGGTCCTGTCGTGGTTCACCCCCGGCCAGGCTCGGGGTTGGGATGGCGAAGCCCGCTCGTTTCCCCAGCGAGGAAACTCGCTCCGACTCAGCCTTCGCTCTTCTCTCGCTTCGCTCGAGAAACCCTGCCCGCTCAGGCTTCGACGGGCTTTCTCACCCAAACCCCTCGCCTGTTCCCCCCAATTCACTAAAGCAGATTAAAGGGCCTTATATCCAACATCGGGAGAGTGCGTGTGGAGGCTCGGGGTTGGGATGGCGAAGCCCGCCACCCCTGGGGTGCACTCGCCATCCTCATCATCTCTAGCCAACTTAAATCCCTCTCGCTCGAGAAGAATTCTCTATCGGAAGACTTAGGGAGCGCCACGTTAGCTTACGGTGTCGGGAGAAAAGGGACGCAATCCCAATTTTCATAGTCCTCTTGACCCATCCAGCTCAATATTCTTGCCTTTAACCTTATTCTTTATTCTTTAGAGCCTCGCCTTTTCCCCTCGCTTGAAGCACGGAGTCTTCTTTCAATCTTGAGAGAGGCTTGTTTATCGCCAATGTCAATAACTTCAACTCGACTCGGCTCAACTCGACGAAGGAAGTCGCCGAGAATGGACCGTCGAACGACGAGCAGACAACCTCGGCCAGCTTTTTTTAGCCATGAGGAAAAAGCCGGCCAAACTCCGCCACCCCTAACCTCCATCGGCCCAATTTCATCGACAATGAGGAAGGTACGAGGAGAACATGCGACGATTTTTTGCCGCGCTTTCTCGAGCCCTTCAGGAACAAAAAAATAGCGGCCAACCCTTGGCCAGCCTTTCTCGCCTTCGCACCGCAAAAAAGGTGTGGCCTCTTCAGTCGTCAAGTCAAAGAGGTCGTAACCTATGTTCCGTCCCTCTCTTATGACAGCAAAGCTCAAGTAGCCGTCGAAGGCAACGTTTTGTTTCCGCAGGCGGGCAATCACTTGACGAAGAAAGCTCGTCTTTCCCGAATGAACCGGACCGGTCAGGACGAGGATCATGATAAAGAAATAGGAAAGGCCATCCTATAAGTCAACCTGATGGCAGGGTAGAAATTTTTTCCGGTTCATTGTATAAGAAGGAATCGATCATCAGATCTCCTCAGGGAGAATATGGCTATGGTTAAAATCAAGCAAATAACCTGTCTTCTATTCATCGGGTCGCTCTGGGGGCTGAACGAAATGATCACCGGCGACTTCCTCTATTCGAAGGACATTCCCCTGGCTTCGGTTTGGCTTTCGTCCATCGCTCTCTTCCTCCTTTCGGCCGGCCGGGCGATAGCTCACTGGCCCGGCTCATCGGCCACCATCAGCGTCATTGCCTCCCTCTTCCGTCTTGTTAACGCGGGCCCTTATCTTTGCCACCTCCTGGGGATTTTGATGCTGGGGTTAGCTTTCGAGGCCGTGGTCAGTCTCCTCTCCGGGTTCAGGACAAAAAAGGCAACGCGTCTTTCCCTCATCGGAATCCTCTCGGCCTACGGAAGCCATATTCTCTTTGCTTTGGTCATAACTTATGCAATCCGGTACGCTTATTGGGTTAGTGGAGGCCTGACCAAAGTCCTTGATCATATCTTCGTCAGCGGAAGCTTCTTAGCCATGCTGGCCGTTTTTCTTGTGCCCTTGGGCTTCTATCTGGGCAAGAAAAGCGAAACGCTTTTTCTTCGACAACTCCGCTTGTCCCTGACGGGCATTTTTATCCTGACTCTCCTTTTCTGGCTAACGGGCAGATTTGTCGGCTAAACGGCCTTACCCAACTTCCTCTTTTGGTGCGGTCCGACTCCCCACTTACCGGACGATGACCTGCGATTCTCGACTGACGAAACGGATGGGCGCGCCTGTGGGCGCATTGGCCGTGACTCCGACCACCCGGATAGATGTCTCTCCCTGCGCTGCAGCATCGAAAACGAGAACAGCCAGGTTCCCGCCGCCGCGGAATCCCCGGCTCGGCTGAGGACTGGAGAAACCCAGAGTGCAGCTTCCCTCAGCCACACTCTTGAGGAAAGGCACCTTATCTCCCAATTGCCGCACGAATCCCCCCTCAAGAACGTCCTTGAGCTTGACCACTTGAGGGTTAAAACTCAAGTTCAGGGAAAAACTGCCAATCTCCTGCTGAGAGCGAATGTTAACGCTGAGGCGAAATTCCCGCCCCCGCGGAATCTCAAAACTGGCCGGGTCAAGGGTGATGACGTTTTCCCCGGCCGCTTCAGGCCGAGCTTCAGGCATCACCTCTTCCTGCCGACCCAACCCGGGGAGCATGTCTGGGGTGACCAGCATCGGCTCCCCCATTTCCCTCTCTACCCTGCCGGCCCCAGCCACCCCTTCGAGCGGAATCCAGACAGGCCGATCGTCCTCGGCTGTTCGGGGAACGCTGCGGATGATGTAGGGTGTGATGGTCAGGATGACGTCCGACTGTTCGATGGTCTGGTCAGTGGCAGCAAAAAGATAGCCCAGAACAGGGATGTTTTTTAGCCCGGTGATGCCGCGCATCGTCTTTCTCTCCTCGTCCCGAAGCAACCCGGCGAGGAGGTTTGTCTCCCCATCTTTCAAGCGAATCGTGTTCTTGATCTCTCGAGTCGAAATGATGGGCAGGTTGGCGTAACCGGTCCCGGCAATGGACCGGATTTTGAGCTCGATCTCCAGGGTCACTTCCTTCTCCAGATGAACCCGCGGCTTGATCTTGATGTCGAGGCCGACCTCCTCAAAGGTGAATGAGGTCACAGGCTGCTGGCTGATTCCGCCCGCGGCGATGGGCGTGAAGGTAGTCTGGGGGATGGGAACCCTTTGCCCGACCAATGTCTTGATTTCCTCGTCCGCCACTCCCCTCAGCCTGGGCTGAGCCAGAATCCGCGTATCGGCATCAGATTCGAGGAAACGAATCAGGGCCGAGGGCAAGGAAATCTGGTAACTCGTGCTTGGTCCGAGGTCGATTTCGCCAAGGTTGTACCAACCTTCTGTATCCGTAGCTCCAGGCCCGGCATAGCGTACCCCAACCATGGCCTGGTCCAAGTCAAGGCCGATCTCCCGCAATTTTTGCCGGGACACTTCCATGATTTCCAAGTCAATGACCACTTCCCCCTTGGGTTTGTCCCATTTGCGGATGAGGTCCGCGGCCAGCTCGATATTGACCGGCGTATCCCGGATCGTCACCGTGTTGAGGTTTTTGTCGACGAAGATGTTGGGCGCCCGGTATTGGCTCCGGAGCATCTGGGTGAGAGCGGCCAGGACATCCTGGGCGTTGAGGTTGGAAAGGTAGAAAACCTTGACGGCGTTTTGCTCATACTGGATTCGCTTGACGGGTTGGTCAGGAACAATGATGAGCGTTGCTTCATCGATCACCCGATAGAAATTCTTGCTGGCCAGACAGAGGAAGCTGATGGCTTCTTCGAACTCCTTTCCCGTAAGGTCAATCGTCATGGGCGTGTCCTTGAACAATTCGTCGAACAGGATGTTCACCCGGGCGTGCTTGGCCAGGGCCTGAAAAATCGAGCGCAGGCTGGCTTCCGTGAACTTGAGCTCAATCTTCTCCGGCGGAACCTTGAGCTTCACCGGAGACTCGAGTCTCTCCGTCTTCGGCTTTTCTTCCTGAGTTTGCTCCTGGAGGAAACGGCGCATCTCCTCCGCTGTGGCCCGGTTGCGCGGGTCGTAAGAGAGAGCCTTCTCATAAGCTTTGCGGGCACCCTCCCTGTCTCCCTGGGCGGCCAGTCGCCGGGCCTCCTGGATTTGAAAAAGACTGGCGGAAAACTTGGCTCGAGCCAAGGCCACCTTGTAGGCATACACATGGGGGCTCTCCTGGAGCGCCCTTTCATAATGGGCGATAGCCTCGTCCCAGTTCTTGTTCATCTCGGCGCGGATGCCGAGCTTATAATAATAGGAGCCAAAGCTTACGCATCCCCAGAAAGTAAAGGCAAAGACAACGAGTATGCCCTTGATGTTCCGCATCCTCATTCTCCTTCTAGGGAAAATTTCTTGGTCGTCGAGTCGGGAAAAATAACCTCGATTTCCGCCGGGGTAATCCTCCCGACCCGAATTCCCTCCCGGATGACTTCTCCTTCCGCCACAGCCTGGGCTTGGCCATCCAGGAAGATGAGAGCGATGGTTCGACGAGCCGACTCGATATAGCCGATATAGCGAAGGGCCAAAGAAAATTGGGGCGGGCTGGTTTTTTCCCCGGAGATTTCCTCGCTCGGGCTGAGGCCGACCTGCCCTGGGCCGGTCACCTGGGCCAGCGAGGAAACAAAGGGCCCCGACGAAGACCGGGGGGAGAAGATGTTCCGCTTGGGGAGTTCACCCTCCGGGCTGGTTTGACGAAGCAGCTCTTTCCGGATCAGGCTTTCGCCTTCTTTTTCCGAGGCAGGAGTCTGTCCAGTTTTTTCCTGAGCAGCCATAAACAGCCAGAAGGCGGAGAGGAGAAAAAAAGCCAGGGGTAGAAAGACTGCCTTACTGCTCTTCATAATATCCCGCCAGGACAATCCGAAGTTCGAGGATGCTTCCATCCCCAGCAATCCGGGCGAAATCGACCTTTTCCAACATCAGGAATTTGGGAAACTTCTCCACAACCTCCAAAAATTTCTTTAAGATAACGTAAGAACCGACGAAATTAAAATTGATGTTGATTTTATCGATTTTTTCTTTCCTGGACCGCGAATAATCGTACTTCAACGCCTTGACGCTGACACCAGCTTCAGCCATGATTTTTTCCAGATCCAGCCGCATTTGGTGGAGGTCATTCAGGCCTCGATAAAAGTACGTTTTTTCGAGCTCCTCCATGTCTTGGTAGGAGGCTTGCCATCTGGCCCATTCCGCCGCCGCTTTGGCTCGCTTCTCTTCGACCTCGGTCAACACTTTCTTCCTGGCCTGGAGACGATGTTCCAGGCTGAAGAAGCTTCGCCTCTCACCCAGGCCAATGATGAGAAGGAAAAGCAGGCCGGCAATAAACAACATGGCTGCCCAGCGGAGTCTCTTCTTCTCGCTTTCCGTAAGGAGGCTAAAGAGTTCTTTCATAGCTCAGGGAAATCTCTGAGATGAGTTGGCCCTGGGAGCTTTGGTCTTCGCTTTCGACCCGGATCTGCTTGAAATTCATCCGGTAAAGGTTGTTGAGGAAGAGGAGAAGGTCATCAAGATGGCGCGAAACGACTTTGAAGCGCATCTCGAGGCGAGAGCTGTCCACTAAATCAGGCGCCAGGGAGAGGATATAGCTCGAATCGGGAAGGGAATTTTCGAGAAGAGAAAAAAATCCTCTCCAGGGAAAACTCTTTTTCAGGATGATGCTGTTCATCAGGTCGACTTTTTCCTTGTCCTTCTTGAAGGCGTCCTCGACTTTCGAGGCCAGTCTCTTTTCTTCCCTCTGGGCCAGAAGGATCGAAGACTCGACCTCCGCCAGGGACTCTTTGGCCGCTTTTCCCTTTTGATAATAGAAAAGGAAGAGACTGGCCGAAAAGAAAAAGGTCACCACCACCCCCAGCCCGAGGCAGCTCAAGACGAAAAAGTAGAACTTCCGATTGCGAAGGGGATGAGAAGCCAGGTTGATCGTAATCCTTCTCATGGCATCTGACCGAAAAGAGGAACGAGGAGACCTTTCTCCGACTCCCGGCAACCCGAGGGGAAAGCGACGTTGAATTCCTTCACGGGAAAAGAGAACCTTCCCCTCAGGCCGTCACCAAGCGCCGCCTTTAGCGCCGCTGAATCAGAATGCAGCCACAGCGCGCTCAGCGTTCGCTTTTCGCGGTCCTCCAGGAAATGGATGGTATTATCTATTTCCGTCATAACATTTTCGACCTTGAAGCGATCCAGGGCCTGCCCCGCCGACTCAAGAGAGTGGGGTTTGATCCGGAAGAGGGAGATGAGGCCGTCGCTCACGGCGACCAGTGACGTCGAGTCCGCAGTCACGTTGACGAGAAGAAAATCTCTTTCTTTTTCCCAATCAACAAGGTTGAGGAGGCTGAGCGTCGGTGTGGTCAGGAGGCCAACTTTAATCCCAGCCTTTTGTAAAACATTCTCGTACTCATCGAGGACAGAAGCGCGGGCCAAGGAAACCAGAACCCTGGGCGAGGTCCCAGCGTTCATAACTTGATAGGACAGGCGGATGTCGTCGGGCAAGAGAGGCAGCTGTTTTTTCGCCCGCCACAGGAAGAGCTTCCTTCTTTCTTTCTCCGGCATGGGGAGCGATTCAAACGAGAAAACAAATATCCTCAGGCAGGGTTCGGGCAGCAAGCAGGCCGCCTTCTCTCCGGCATAATGTAATCGGACCAGTTCTCTTTTAAGAGCATCGGCCAAGGCGACTGGGTCCTGGATATTTTTCTTATCAAAATGGGGTTCGACCAGACCCGGACGGAGAGGTAAAACCGCATGAGAGCGAACCTTTTTCTCCCGCGCCGCGACGGAGATAGCGCTCACGGCCGTTGTCGAAATGAGGAAAACAGCACCGGGGCAAGGGGGAGCGGTAAAGAAGCCCTTAAGTTTCTGTCCGAATGAGGCCCGAGTCGGCGCAGAGCTTAATTCCATGTTTCTTCACTCGACAAAGGTGACCTTATTTAATTCCTTCAAGCTGGTGATCCCCCGCAGCACCTTGTCGAGCCCGACCTCTCGGAGGAAGACAATGCCCTCTTCTTTGGCTCTCTTCTTCACCTCCGAGAGAGGCTTCCGAGCCAAGATCATTTCCCGGATGATGTCGCTCAGTTCGAGCAGCTCGGCAATAGCCGTGCGCCCCCGATAGCCAGTCTGCCCACAGTGCGGACAACCGCGGGCCTCATAAAAAGCTTGGTCCCGGTAAAAAGTGGGGTCCAGGCCAGATTCGAGGAGCTCAGCCGCCGAGTATTTCACGGCCACCTTGCACTTCGGACAGAGTACTCGCACCAGGCGCTGGGCTAAGATGCAATTCAAGGCCGAAATGAAGCTGTAGGGGTCGACCTGCATATGAAGAAAACGACCGATGACATCAAAGACATTGTTGGCGTGAACGGTGGTAAAAACAAGGTGCCCGGTCAGCGCGGACTGGATGGCGATTTGAGCTGTCTCCGGGTCGCGGATTTCGCCGACCATAATCTTGTCCGGGTCATGCCGGAGGATGGACCTCAACCCCCGGGCGAAGGTGAGCCCCTTTTTTTCGTTGACAGGAATCTGGGTTATACCCTCGATTTGGTACTCGACGGGGTCTTCAATGGTGATGATTTTGTCCTCAGGCGATTTGATCTCGGTCAGAGCCGCATAGAGGGTTGTCGTCTTCCCGCTACCGGTTGGACCGGTCACCAAAATCATGCCATAGGGCTGGGTGATGTATCGCCGGAACTTGCGGAGCACTTCTTCCGAGAAGCCGAGCAGGTCTAACCTCAGCTCGGAAATGGCCTCGGTAATCATCTCCTTGTCGAGAATCCGGATAACGGCATCCTCACCGTAGATGCTGGGCATGATGGAAACTCGGAAGTCGATGGTTTTATCCTTGATTTTGAGCCGAAACCTCCCGTCCTGGGGTACCCGACGCTCGGCAATATCGAGGTCGGACATCACCTTGATGCGGGAAATGATGGGCGACTGGAACTTCTTATCGATTGGCTCCATGGCCTCGTTGAGAACGCCATCGATGCGGTACTTGATGCGCACACCGTCCTCCCGCGATTCGACATGGACATCGCTCGCCCTTTTCTGGACGGCGGTAAATATGATCGTGTTAACGAGCTTGATGATGGAGCCATCCTGGTCTGCCAGCTTCTCCAGGGAGATGACTTCTTCCTCTTCCCCCCCATCCTTCTCTACGACCTGGACAATAAAGCCCTCCGTCGCCTCCTTGAGCACCTGGAGGGCCGTCTCGCTGCGGCGCAGGGCCTCCTGGATACCACGCCGGGAAGCGGCATAGACCTCGACTTTCTTCCCCAAGAAAGATTCGATAGCGTCGATCGTTCCGATGTCCGAGGGGTCGGCAATGGCGATCTGGATTAGATTATTTTTCTCTTCGAGGGGGATGAAATTGGACCGGTACAGAAATTCGGGCGGAAAAGACTGAATGAGTTCCCGGTTGAGCGTGAAGGTGGATAGGTCGATGTAAGGCACGCGGTACCTTTCGGCAAGCTTTCTCGTTTCTTCCTCCTCAGCGAGGACGGCCGATTTTTTCTTTTCGTCTTTTATCATTTTTATCTCGTTATCCGGATGATGTTGAAAATGGGCAAATAAACGGCCAGAAGCATGGTAGCCACGGCCACACCCATGAAGATGATGATGACCGGCTCAACGAGGGAGACAAGAGTGTCAACCCTGGCCCGAATCCGGTCATCCTGAACGTCAGCCACTTCCCGGAGCATGCCGTGGAGGTTGGCGGAGGTTTCTCCGATCCGGACCATGTCGAGGGATAGAAAACTAAAAAAACCCGCCTTGGCCATGGAATCGGACAGGCTCTGGCCGTTCCGGATATCTTCGGGCAGATGGAGCGTCTTCTGGCGCAGGAATCTATTGGGAATAGCCTGGGAGGCAATGGGCAGAGCGGAAAGCAGCGTGATCCCGGCCTCAAGGAGAAGGCTAAGCGTCCGGCTGAAGAGGGAAACAGCGGTATCTGTCCAGATTTGGCGAGCATAAGGGATTTTGAGCTTCATTTTCTCAAGGAAAAGATCCACCTTCTCGTTCTTTTTTAGCTGAGCAAAAAGGAGAAAAAGGAAGCCGACCAGCACCACTACATAGGGAGTCATTGCCCGAAGGAAGGTGGCCATTCCAATCAAGAAACGGGTGATGACCGGGAGCTGGGCTTCGAAATCCGCATAGAACCCGGAAAAACGGGGAAGGATAAAATTGATCAGGATGCCCATCAAGATCAAGGAGAAAATGATGAGCAACGTCGGATAAGCCAACGCTGACCTGATCCTGGACTTTGTCTGGGCAATAACCTTGGCATAATCGATGTAGCGGGAAATGGTGCCGGGGAGATTGCCGCTCTGTTCGCCGGCCAGCAGAGAAGCAGTGTAAACCTTAGTAAAATTTTTTTCATGGGGAACGAAAGATTCGGAGAGCGCCTTGCCGGCCCGAACATCCGCCGCCACTTTCATGAGGAGCTCCCTTAAATGGATATTTTTCGTTCGCTGGATGACCATCTCCAGACTCTTGAGGACAGGATACCCGGCCTTGAGGAGCGCCATGAGCTCCTGGTTAAACATGATGAAATCCTTATCCCTCACCTTTTTCTGAAGAAGAAAGACGGAGGGGGAGGCCGCCCTCTTCCAGTCCTTCTTTACTGACAGGACGCAAAAGCCTTCTTGCTCAAAGTGCTTCCGACATTCCTCAGCCGAGGAAGCAAGGAAAGACTGAAACAAGTTGCGCCCGTCCTCGGTAGCCAGGCGGCAGATAAAATACGGCATTTTTTATTTTTCTATGCTCAATCTTAGGGTATCCAGCCCCTTTTGTCAAACAAATACCAGCCATCCAGCTCATAGCTACTCGTTCGGTCCTCCCCTCTTCTTTAGTCTTCCCACAGCCGCCAAAGTTGGAAATCTTAACGTTTTGCCCCTTCTCCAAAGTTGACAAAAAAGAAAGAAAGATTTATTTTTTAAATAATGAGAAAAAAGCTGGGCTGGTTGATTGGAGTCGTTTTTTTCGCGGGAGTAGCCTATTCTCGTCTTTCGCCTGAAAGCTTCCTCAGCCATTCTCCTTTTAACCGAGGAGCAACCCGAAGCCTCGCTGTCCAAGAATTCCCTCCCCAGAAGCCAAAATACGATTACATGAGTTCTTTTTACTCCCGTAACACGCGGCCGCTTGGCCTCAAAGAAGACGTCGCCCTGAGGCGGCTGATGAGACAACCGGCCATCAAGTGGGCGGTTCGAGCTGGCATGGGACATATCCTTAACTGAAATGCCGAAGTTTCCTTTTTTTTGCCTGTTTAATTCAATTTTTTGGATTTATGGTCCATGAACAGGCGAGTTTATTTCCCCATCGCTTTGATGGTCGCACTCGTTGCGCTTGGCGGGCTCAACATCTATCGAAAAGTCGTCTGGAGAGAGCCGACGGACGGGGTGACTTGGCGGCTCCGGGGCGGCCGTCTCACCGCCGTGAGCGTCGAACCGAACAGCCCCGCTTACCTGGCCGGGATCAAGAAGGGCGACATCCTTTATTCCCTCAATGACATTCCGGTTAGAAGCCTGGTCGATGTGGTCAAGAGTCATTGGGCTTCCTCAGTTACCGGACAAAAAATCAAGTACCAGATAGCCAGAGAAGGAGAGCTGCTCCTCCCCTCGCTCTTTGTTAGCTACAAGAAATCTCACCTCCTCTATTACTATCTGGCTCTCATCGGTCTGACCACGCTTTCCATCGCTGTCGTCGTCTTTTTCAGCTCGCGGAAGACTCTTTCCATGCCCTATCTCTATTTTTATCTTCTTTGTCTTATTCTCTATTCTTTCTATACATTCTCCCCAACGGGAGAAATGGATTTTCTGGACAGCGCTTTTTACTGGCTGGACAAGGCTTCTTTCCTGGCTTTTCCTCCTCTGCTCCTCCACTTTTTTCTCATCTTCCCCCAGCGAAAAAGGTGGGTTCGACGGAATCCGAACTGGCTTTTTGCCCTCTACGGCCCGGCGGTCGCCATCGGCTTGGCGACCATCGCCCTCCACGTTCCCTTCTGGAAGAGCTTGGATGATTTTTCTCTCCTCGCCGCTTACGCGATTCTGGAAAAGCTGGGCCTCCTTCATTTTGCCCTTTTTACTTTAGTAACCCTTCTCAGCATTTACCACAGTCTGACTCGACCACCCAGCCTCATCGCCAAAAAGCAGCTCCGCTGGATTTTTACTGGCCTCGGGGTCGGGATTGTCCCCTTTAATTTTTTCTACGCCGTGCCTTATGTTTTGGGGCAGAATCCACCCCCGTTTAGCGAGTTGACGATCTTGCTCCAAGCCCTGGTGCCTCTTACCTTTGCCTATTCTGTCTCGCGCTACCGGCTGATGGACTTCGAAGTCCTCCTCAAGAAAGCCGCTACCTTGATTTTTTCTTACTTCATCCTCGCCTCCCTCTATGTCATTCTGAGCGCGCAAACGCAAGCCTTCTCCGAGGACAAACTCAACGTCCTCGTCCTGGGCATCCTGGCTATGATCCTCGGGGCAACCTTGTTTACGCCGCTGAAGAGGCTGTTTTCTTCCCTCCTCGATAGATTCTTCTACCGCCGGAGCTACAAATACCGCAAAACGCTATTGACGATCAGTCGAGAGCTGACGCGGGAAAGAAACCTGGACAGGCTTTGCCAACGCCTTCTCGACCTCATGGCCAACGCGTTGATGCTCAAGGACATCGCCCTCCTCCTTCCCCAGGCTGAGGGCAGCCAAACTTTTCGCATCGTCAGTTCCCGAGGGGAGGCTTCTCGCCTGCCGACCGAAGTCGCCTTTTCTTCTTCCTTTTATGAAAGCCTCAAGGAAAAAGATTACATCACCTACTACTCGCTGGCCGAACGACGGGAAATGCCTCGGCCGGAAAACTCTCCTTCTCTGGCATTCTTCCATTATCTTCCCTTCAAGGTTGAAGACAAGCTTGTCGGCTGCCTGGCCATGGGGAAGAAAGTGGACAATTCTTTCCTTAACTCCGAAGACTGGGAGCTGCTGACGACCATTTCCTCTCCGGTCGGGCTGGCCATCGAAAACGCCGCCCTCTACCATCAAGCGAGTATCAGAGCTCAAGAACTGGAAAGACTCAAGGACTACAGCGAAAATATCATCGAGAGCCTGACGGTTGGGGTGGCGGTTCTCAACCAGAGAGGAGAGATTATCGGCTGGAACCGTATCCTCGAGGAAATTTTCAGAAGGTCCAAAGAGCAGGTTTTCGGCCGACGCCTGGAGGAAGTCCTTGGGCCGAAAAATTATCTTTCCCTCTTCCCCTCTGACACTCAGCAGGACTTTCGCCTTCTCAGCGAAATCAGCCTCGATATGCCGGACGGAGAAAAGAAAATCTTTGACATTGCCAAGACACCACTCCTCGACAACCGCCTCGTCCCCTACGGGACGATCATCGTCTTTGAAGATGTCACGGAAAAAATCCATCTTCAGCAACAACTCGTCACCTCAGAAAAATTGGCCTCGATCGGGCTCCTCTCCGCGGGTGTCGCCCACGAGATCAACACGCCCTTGACCGGGATTTCCAGCTACATTCAGTTGCTCCAGAAAAAGCTGAGCGACCCCCATTACGCCCAGATTCTGGAAAAGATCGAAGCTCAGACGGAGCGGGTGTCCAAGATTGTCAAGAACCTTCTCAATTTTGCGCGCAACCCCGCCGACAGTGCTTTCCACCGCGTAAACGTCATCGACAGCTTAAAAGAGATCCTCTCGCTCATCGACTACAAGCTGAAGGCGATGAACATCCAGCTCGAGTTGGCCCTTCAGCCTGTCAAGCCGATTTGGGGCCAGGGAGAGAGGCTCCAACAGGTTTTCATCAACATCATCCTCAACGCCATCGACGCCATGCCCAAGGGAGGCACACTCCGCATCGAGGCTTTCCAGAATGACGGTGAGCTCGTCATCAAGATCGCCGACACGGGCACGGGCATTAAGAGGCAGCATCTGCCGCACATCTTCGACCCCTTCTTTACCACCAAAGGCCTGGGCAAGGGTACTGGCCTTGGTCTGTCCATCAGCTACGCTATCATCAAGGAACACGAAGGCAACATCACGGTGGAGAGTGAGGTCGGCAAGGGTTCCTGCTTCAGCATCACCCTGCCGGTTCATGCTGACCCGAAAAAACTCGCCCAGAAGACGAACTTCGTCAGGAGTTAGCCATGGCGGAAAAAGGAATCATCCACGTCATCGATGATGAGCCAATCATCCATGAGGTTCTCAGTCAGCTCCTGACATCGGAGGGCTACGAAGTGGAGCTGTCCGCCTCGGGTGAAGAGGCTCTGGAAAAACACTCCTCCCAGGCTTACGACCTCATCCTTCTCGACCTGTTAATGCCAGGTCTCGACGGAATCGAAGTCCTCAAAGGCATAAAGAAAATAGACCCGCAGGCCATCGTCATCATCATCACCGCCTATGCTTCCGTTGAATCCGCCATCGCGGCCATGAAAATGGGAGCCTTCGATTACATCCAGAAGCCCTTCAAGCATGATGAGCTTCTTCTCACCATTAAAAGGGCGCTCGACCACAAGAACCTGCAGGAGGAGAATATCCGGCTGAAGAGCGAGCTCAGCCGGAAATTCGGGTTTGACAATATCATAGGCAAAAGCAAGCCCATGCTCAAGATTTTTGAGCTGATTAACGCCATAGCCCCGACGCGGAGCACGATCCTCATCCAAGGGGAAAGCGGCACAGGTAAGGAGCTTGTCGCTCGAGCCATCCACCTCCATAGCGACCGTCGCAACTTTCCCTTTATCGTCGTCAACAGCGGCTCTTTGCCCCCTGACCTTTTGGAGAGTCATCTTTTTGGCCATGTCAAGGGTGCCTTCACCGGGGCGGTTACCCAGAAAAAGGGCCTGTTTGAGGCGGCGGACAAGGGGAGCATATTCTTCGATGAGATATCCACCCTCAACCCGGAGACCCAGGCCAAATTGCTTCGAGTCATGCAGGACAAAGAATTTATGCGCCTCGGCGGGACGAGAACGATCCGGGTCGATACGCGCATCATTGCGGCTACGAACACTGACCTGGAAGAGCTTATCGTCCAGAAAAAATTCCGCCAGGACCTTTTCTACCGCCTGAATGTCATCAAGATCGAGCTGCCGCCGTTGCGTGAAAGAAAAGAGGACATCCCCCTCCTGGTCAAGCACTTCGTCCGCCTCTACAGCCAAGAAAACAAGAAAAACATCGAGGGGGTGACCGAGGACGTGATGGAAATCCTCCTCGACTACGATTGGCCGGGCAACGTCCGCGAGCTCGAGAACCTCATCGAGCGAGCAGTGGTCCTGACCAACTCCCGGTACATCACCAGAAGCAGCTTGCCTGCCTTCCTCCTCCCCGGTGCGCCAGGGCAAGAATCGTCAGCCAACCCCACAGGGGAGCTCACCCTCAAGGAGCAGACCCGGCAGTTCCAGAAGAGAATCATCGTCGAGGCCCTCCGAAAAGCCAGGGGCGTCCAGGTTAAAGCCGCTCAATCCCTCGGACTCAAAGCGACCACCCTCAACGAGATGATCAAGAGGTTGAACATCGACCTTGATAGCCTAATCTAAGGCCAGCCCAGCCACATGGAATTTGGCCGGCACCCCTCCTCCTATCTTTGGGATGTATTTCCCTTTGGAGATGAGCTAAAGAAGAGAGGAACGCACATCAACCCTTGGTCAGAGTCATTCTCCCTGGGACAGCTTTAGCGGGGTTGATTCGAATTTTCAAGGGCACAGCCCGAAGGGGAAAGTCAAATTCCTGATGGGCCCGGTCAATGATAAGCTTTTCTCGCCGCCGATCCTGGCTTTTCCCCTCTTGCCACTCCACCCATAGCGGGAAAACAAATGTCTCACCAGCCTGGTCGATGATAACTTTTAAATGAGACCTTCCCTCTCTTTGAAGGATTGAATAGCGAGCCCGAATTTCGGGCAGGAGATGGGAATCGAACCAGAGCGCAAAAAACGAATCGAGGTTACGGCCTGAGGCTCTCTCCATGGCTTGCTTGAAGTGATGCGTCGTCGCGGCGGAAAAGCGGCGCTCGTTGAAGAATTCCTTCAGCCCGGCGAAGAAGAGATCAGGCCCCATGAGGTCGTGAAGCATGTTCAACACCAAGGCGCTTTTGTTGTAGATGATGGTTTGGTAGGCCTCGAAATCGAGATAGCTCAGGCGAGAGCCCAGGGTAATCGGTCCGAACCTCGATTTCTTCTCTGTCCAGTCGGCGAACTTCTTCAGAATCCTGGAGAAATCCTCCTCGCCGTATTTCCACCGGATGTAGAGGATGGAGGCAAACTGGGCCATCCCCTCGCTCAGCCATTGATCCCTGTACCTGGCCCAAGTGACGGCCTGACCCCACCATTGGTGAGCGATCTCGTGGGCCAGAAAATATTCCTTCCACCCTGATAAATCGACTGGACTTTTCCCCGTTAAGACGAGGTTTACCCCCTTGTCCCGATCAGAAGAGCGAGGCAAATCGTTAAGAATGACGAACGAGGCGGGGCTATGGCCACCGCCCGTCATCCAGAGCCGCCGGACGATCCGGAGCGTTTCGAAAGGGAAAGGGCCGAATGAGCGTTCGTAGAAATCAAGAATGCGGCCGGCTTCATCGAGGATGTTCTTCCTCGGGGTTCGCACGTCCGAGGAGACAAGGGAGAAAATGGGGAAGGAGCCCTTGCTCTGCTCGGCCACAGAAAATTTGCCGACAAGAAAGGCCAAATACTTCACCGACGTTTCGGTTTGGAAAACCTGGAAGGAGCTTCCCATCTTGTCGATTTCGGTGACCCGCTGGACGCCGTTGAGCTGACCGGCCTCGCGTTGAGTTCCATTGGCCACAGCACTGTACCCGGGGGGGATGATGATTTTTAACCTGGCTGTAAAATAGTCCTCATCAGCCGGGTTAGGGTACCAGTAGGCGGATTGGCTGTAAAGATAAGTGTCGAAACGGGGAGGGACAATCACAAAGGATTCCGTATGCTGGGGGAAGGAAAGGGTATCCGAGAGCTGAGGCGGGGGCTCCAGAATTCCCCGGTAATAGACCTCGATAGCGGTGACAATCTCCTTGTCGACAGGCTCAAGGAAATAAACGTACAGGTTGCGGCTGTCCTCATCCTGAGTAAAAAAGAGCTCCCGTTTCTCCTCATCGTAGATGCGGAGAATCTCAAGGGCGGGATTGAACCGAAATTTCACGGCATCGAGGGCACTCAAGCGGGCGGCCAGGTGGATTTTAGCCCGGGCGGAAAGAAAACTGTTTTTCGGCTCAAAGCTGAGCTCGATGTCGTAATGACGGACATCGTACTTCTCGCCAAAGGTAACGACCATCCTTTTCTTACCCTTCTCCACGGAAGGCGAATAGAGGTTGAGGAAGCGGTCGCGGCTCCGGTCGTAGAGCGTCACTTCCTCCTCAGCAAAGGGAGAGTAGATATAAACAAGTTCTCCAAAGCGATGGAGCCGGAACTGGAAGATGGCCTCTTCGCCGCGGGGCACGAAGGAAAGCGCATCAGAAGTGAGCGGGCTTTGGACAGTAAAGTAGCGGCGATGGTGTTTCATGAAAAGGGAATAGGCCTTGTTCTTATCCGCCTCGCTCACCGCTTTTTCTCTTGGGGAATTTTTTCGCCGGATCTTGATATTATTCTCGAAGAAAGTGGGGGAGAAACGGAGAAAGACGTAATCGAGGCGGTCCTCGAGCATTTGACTTTGGAACATCAAGTTGAGCTGGTGCTTTTCGTTGTCGTCAGATGGGGAAAAGAGAAGTTGTCCCTTGCCGATGACGAGGAGGGCCGTCTCGAGATCGGGGATATTATCATAAAAAAGGAGAGCATCCTTGAAAATCATGGAGATATCGACATGGCGGATTTCTACCGAATCGACCCTTTCCATGACTTGAGACGGAATCTTAATCTTGTAAAGCTGGCTAAGGTTGGTTCGCACATCCTTTTCGACGACGACGTATCCTCCAGCCCTGGCCGCGAGCTCCAACTGCCAGATTTCGATGAGGGCAGAGTAATCATTCTCACTAATCACCTGAAGAAAGAGGCACGGGTTATCGGGCGTGAAGCTCCCTTTATTAGCCCAATGGAGATGAAAAGTCTCCATCCGCAGCACATCGAAATAGCTGCGGAGGGCGGCTCTTTCCCTCTCTTGCAACGCTGGGGTAAAGGAAGCGAGATAAGAATCAAAATCTCGGGACTGGAGTGACTTTTCCAGATGAGCGATGAATCCGTTGATAACTTGATCCTGGCCAGAAAGGTTGGAGAAAAGAAGGAAAACGAGGAGCCAAGCAAGAAAAAGCTGGATAATTTTCTTTATCACTTATTTATTATACCAGAAAATAGAGAGCATTTTTTGTGCCAAGATTGGCCTGGTTTTCTTCCCCCGTGAGATAAAAAAAATGCTCGGCGCGTAAAATATTTTTACAACCAGCAACCCGAACCCGATAAAAGGCGCGGTTATGGTGCGGTCTTCTTCGATTGCCCCCTCTCGAAATCTTCCTCCCAGGTGACGAGGCTGTGATAATAAATCGAATCTCCCTCATCGAGCCCTCGGGTAATCTCGGTGATATGGGAGGTTGAGGAACCGAAAGCTTCAACGGCAAACACGACCGCCTTCTCCGGGTCAACATGCCGACCGCAAGTATATATATCCAGCGCTACATAACCATACTCTGGCCATGTGTGGGTGGAGATATGGGATTCCGAGATGACTACAACTCCACTCACTCCTTGGGGAGGGAACTTGCTGAAGGAAATGGACCAAACCTGGGCCCCGGCTACTTCCGCGGCTTTGACAAGAATTTGCTGCACTTTCTCGACACTGCCGATGATTTTCGGGTCGCAACCCGACGCTTCGACGATATAATGCCGACCCAGAGTGGCGTGGATTTCTTTGTCCATTTCTCCTCTCCTTCCTGAAATTTATAAGTTAGGAGATATATTTCCCCCTGTCAAGATATTTCTCATTAAATCATCACCCGCTTCTCTTCCTTGACGACATTGAGGACAAGGTGAGTGACTGTCCTATCCACGTAAGGTAAAGAGAGAATTCCCTTGATAAAATCATTAAGGTCATCCCGGCCCCTGAATAGACCGATGACGAGAGAATCCCATTCTCCGGTGATATCGTAGACAGCGGTTACTCGCCGATCCTCAGAAATCTTGTGCTGAGTCTCGAGCAGTTTTCCCTTGGAGATGCGCAGGGCGATAATGGCCATGAGGTCAAGTCCAAAGTGTTCTGGATTGACAACAGGGATATACCCCTTGATGACGCCAGCGCTTTCGAGTCGTTTAACCTTATTGATCACGGCCGTGGGCGAAGTTCCCACTACTTTGGCAATCTCCCGGAAGCTCTTTCGGGCATTCTCATTCATCACCCTGATGATTTTTTCTTCGAGCTCGTCAATCATTTCCCCCTCCGTTAAATGGTTAATAAATCACAATTATTTTAAATCATATGATAATATTTTTAATTATCCCATTGACAATTAAAATATTTATTTATAAAATAATGTGCAAATGTTAACATGGGCTCGGTTCTTTTACCCGTCCTCAATAATCCTAATCGAAGAGCGAGGCAAGGTCAACAAAATAGTTTCTATTCTTTGATTAAAAGGAGGTTTCCATGACTAAACCTTTAAGACCGGCTGACCAAGGGTACGGCTTTGAGACGGAGGAGGAAGTCCTTGAGTATGTCCTCAACCCGGCTAACCGGGTGGAATTTATCCGCCTCCATTTCCCCGACATCCTCGGTCGGCCGATGGATTTCGCCTTTCCCAGCGAGGAGCTGGAAAAAGCCTTTCGCGAGGGCAAGGGCTTTGACGGTTCATCGGTCGAGGGGTTTGTGCGCATTGAAGAAAGCGATTTGATCATCAAGCCTGAAGCACGGACCTTCCGTGTCTTGCCGTGGGAGTATGTCGGCTTTTCTGAGGAAATCCGCTGGCGAGAAGCAATCATGTTCGGCGACATCCTGACCCCAGAAGGCCGCCCCTACGAAGGGGACTCCCGCTCCATCCTCAAGAGAACACTCCAGCGCGCACGGGAAGAATACGGAGTGGAAGATTTCAAAGTCGGGCCAGAGCTCGAGTTTTTCATTTTCCCCAGCGACCGGGACACAAGCTTGACGGACGTCGGTGGCTATTTCTTTAGCGGAAAGCACGGCGGCATCCGTAAGGAAGTCCAGCTCCTCCTCAAGAAGATGGGCATCGAATCTGAATACGACCACCATGAGGTCGCCCACGGCCAGCATGAAATTGACTTGAAATACCAGAATGCCCTAGACATGGCCGACATCGGCATGCTCTTCCGGTACATGGTCAAGAAGGTATGCCGCATGCACAACCTCCATGCTACCTTCATGCCCAAACCCCTCAACGGTCAGAACGGCAGCGGCATGCATGTCCACCAGTCCATCTGGAAGGAAGGGAAAAACATCTTTTTTGCCCCCCGCAACAAGTACCACCTTTCCGACTTCGCTTACCATTACATGGCCGGGTTGATGAAACACGCGCGGGAGATTTCAGCCGTGCTCAGCCAGTGGGTGAATTCCTATAAGCGTTTGATCGAAGGTTATGAAGCTCCGGTTTACATCGCCTGGGGACAAAGGAACAGGTCGGCCTACATCCGCGTGCCCGAGTACCAACCGGGCAAAGAGTCGGCGACCCGGGTTGAGCTCCGCTCGCCCGACCCGGCGTGCAACCTCTACCTGGCTTTTGCCACCATGCTCATGGCCGGGCTAAAAGGAGTCAAGGAAGGCTATCCTCTTCCCGACCCGGTGGAAGAAAATATCTATAAGATGTCCGGCGCCAGACAAAAAAAATTGGACATCCATGTTCTTCCCCGGAACCTCGAGGAAGCAGTCAAGCTGATGGAAAAAAGTGAGCTGATGCGGGAAACGCTGGGCGACCATATCTTCAAGACGTTTATCGCCAATAAGAAGGCAGAAATAGAAGAATACAACATCAACGTCTCCCGCGAATTCGAAAAACAAGTCAGCGACTTCGAGGTTCGAAAGTACCTACCCTTCCTCTGAGAAGGCGGTATTATCAACTATCCAATCAGCCCACAAGGTCCTCAGGAAGCAGAAAAACTTAAGTAATGATGACGTATTGGGGCACTTGACATCCTGAAGGCAGAGGCCTGGACGCATGGTTGAAGTTCCCGCAGTAAAGAAACCTAAATTAACACGCCCGCACCCGAGGGGTGGCGTGGTTCGGGGGCCCGCCGACCCGAGCGTGCTTCGCAATCCCAACCCCGAGCCTCCACATGCACTCTCCCGATGTTTGATCTAGGCCCCTTTAATTCGCCTTAGTGAATTGGGGGAAACAGGCGAGGGGCTGGGGTGAGAAAGCCCGTCGAAGCCTGAGCGGGCATGGTTTTTCGAGCCAAGCGAGAGAAGAGCGAAGGCTGCGTCGGAGCGAGTTTCCTCGCTGGGGAAACGAGCGGGCTTCGCAATCCCAACTCCGAGCCTGGCCGGGGGTGAACCACGAGAGGACCCGTCGGGTGCTTTGATCGGCAATTTCGGGACCCATTGGGTACATTTTCTCATGAGGCAACCCGGGTTTGACATCATCTCGCCAGCTTGAATAAACTTGGGAATCTGGTCGCGCTTTTCGGTGCGGCTGGGTAAGACTGAGAGAGTCCTATGAGGGCCATTCGGTACGCCATTGTCGGGTTTGGTGGAATCGCGGAAAGCCGCCTTGCCAGGGAAGGGTTTGGTTGCGGTCGGAAGAGGTTATCCCCAGTCCCCGGCAGCTTTTGCCAGAGCAAGCATTTTACGACGGCCGGCGAAGGAGGCGCTGTCATCACCGATGACGAGGACCTTGCCTGGCGCTGCCGGTCGTTCCGGGACCATGGTTATGACGTGCAGAAAAGACTTAACCTTCTCGAGCTTGAATCCAAGCTGATGCACATCCATACTCGTGTCGGGTTTAACTATCGGATGACCGAAGTCCAGTCGGCCATCGGACTGGCTGAGCCTGAAAGGTTTGCCTCCTGGAATCTGCCGGCGCGTCGGGTCGATTATTCGGCCGTCCGTTGCCCAACTGCTCACTGGCTGAGCGACCGGACCATTTCCTTTTTCACTCACCCCGTTTACACGGAGAGGCATGTTGAGCTCATGATTGCCGCTTTCGAAAAAGTCGCCGCGGCCTATGCTGGATCATTCCTCTTGTCGGGGCAGAGGAGTGGCAGGAGAGTCAAAGTCGCCATGAGGAAGGAAGCGGCGGCTAAAAGCATAGATGGACTGAGGAGGGAAGATGGTTATTTTCGCCATCGGTAGCCATCCTGACGATATTGAGTTCATGATGGGCGGAACGCTGCTTCTCCTTAAGGATAGCGGTCATGAGCTCCACTACATGAATATCGCCAACGGAAGTTGCGGCACAGAAGTCCACCCGAAAGAGGAAATCATCCGTATCAGACGGGAGGAGAGTATCCGCGCTGCTTCATCCATCGGAGCTGTCTATCACGAGAGCATCGTCGACGACTTGGCTGTCTTTTATACTCAGGACCTCATCAGCCGGGTAGCGGCCGTCATCCGGGAAGTCAAGCCTGACCTTGTCCTGACCCTGTCGTTGCGGGACTATATGGAGGATCACATGAACGCGGCCAGGATTGCCACGACGGCGCTTTTTGTCCGGACCATGCGCAATTACGACACCAACCCACCGCGGCCCCCCATTCTCAAAGACACGGCTCTCTACCATGCTCTTCCCTATGGCTTGACGGATATGGTCAGGGAGCCCGTCGTTCCAGAATTTTATGTGGACATTACCTCGGTCATTGACCGAAAGGCGAATTTCCTGGCTCATCATGCCAGCCAGAAAGACTGGCTGGACAAAAGCCAGGGCCTGGATTCCTATCTCATCACGATGAAGGACATGAGCCGGAAAGTCGGGGCCATGTCGGGGCGGTTTGAGTACGCCGAGGGGTGGCGCCAGCACAGCCATCTGGGATATGCGGCGACGGATATCCGGCCGCTCCAGGAAGCCCTCGGTCCGCTCTGTTTTTCGCCCCCAAAAACGGCTTGATGGGCTTAGCCTCTCTTTTCCTTGGGCATCTATAAAAAAGGAGCCGCCGTCGGCTTAAAAGGCGAGGAGGAAACGGAAAGCTTCGAGGATGCGGTCCGCGGCATCCTCAGCGAGAAAACTCGCCGAGCTTGTCCGGGTTTCGTATCCGCCGCGGCCAAAATTCTTCCGGAGGGGAATGTAGCCGAAATAGCCGTTGGCAAGGGCAACGGGAAAGACAAGCTCGAAGGGAGCAATGTTTTTGAGCTCGAGTCCAACTTCGACAAAAGGCTCGCCCGGAATGGCGGCAAACGCTACGCTTCCCAGCTTGACAGCCTGAAGGGGTACTCGGTAGTTTTTGGGCATGTTTTTGGCCAGCTCCACGAGCTCGCGGGCAAAAAGCCACTCGACCGTGGCGTGGTTTTTAGCCAAGTCTTCAGCAGTTAATGGTCTTCCTTGATTTTCTTTTCTCCCTTCTTTGCGAGATAGAATCTCCTCTGCCTTCTCTATCTCGGCGGCGGAGATTTTCCGAGCGGGAATGGGAAGAAGGATTTCCCTCGCCTCAAGACTTTGGGCCGGGCTCGCTCCCCCTTTCAAAGAAAGGGGTTTCAGATGGGTCAGGGAGCTCGCCACGATCTCGGCATAGGCACGGCCAAGCCGCTGCGCCTCTTGATAATTCGTCTGCGCCCGCTCACTCTCGAACTCGAAGTGGTTGATGTTTCCCTGAGGGGCAAGAAAGAGAAAGACGGGGATATCGGTTTCCAGAAGTTTATTCAGATGCCTTTCCATAAACCCTGGCCAGTCGGCTGAAATCATATTCCCGCCAATGGTATCGGTGTGGTTGGAGATATTGACGAACAGGGCCTGAATCCTTCCCCCTTCGTCCTTAAAAACGATTGTATTCGCTTCTCGATCGACCGCCCCCTCCGGCCTCAGCCTTTCCGTTGAATTCTTCGGCGGGTTGGTAACCACGCCGCCGCCCTTCATCACCCAGCGCCGGTTATAGGCAAGACGTTCATAGGTTGCTCTGGCGAAAGAAAGAGAGACGGATGCCTGGGGATTCAGTCGGACGGCAGCCTCGACGACCATTCTCTTGAGGTCTTCCAAGTATCTTTTTTCTTTGGGCAGGCCAAAAAACCCGATGAGGTCAGGTCCGGTGTGGATGTGAGAGGTGAAGAGCATGATCTCATGCTTTTGATATTCGCTCTCCCGGGCGATCCGGTTCCTTATGTCTTCAGCATCAGGGGTGGAGATGGCGCAGTTTTCGACCTGGATAAAGAGAAAGCGGTGCTCGCCGTCTGATAGGGCGGCAAGTCTCATATGAAGGGGGTCGAGGACGCCTTCGGAAACTCTCTTGTTGAAGTATCCGCCCAGGTGGACAGAATAGCGGGGAGTGATCTCGACTTTTTCGAAGGCAGCCAGGAGTTTGCCCTCGGTCATGGCAAAAATATTATAGAATAAATCGCTTTGGACAGGGTAAAAGAAAAACTTCTTTGCTCGCTCTAAGAACCAAGTTTTTTTGGGGGTTGACATGGCCGAAGTTATCGGAAATGATTTGAGGAGCGGATGTGGAAATGTATCTTTCTTTTGAGCAAGGAGAAAGAAAGATGATCAAAAACGTCTTGGCCATCTCCCTTTTCCTTTTTTTGATTCTTGGCCTGGCCAGGAGTAAGGGGAAGGAGCCGATGAAGAATGAGGTCAGGGTCGTTAAGTCTCCGCCGACGCTGGCCGTCAACCGCTTCTATGTGTCCAATCGGGCTCCGCTCGCCCCGAGCCCGCTGGTGAAGCTTCCCATCGGCAGCATCGCGCCGAAGGGCTGGCTCCTCAGTCAGCTCCAGCTCATGAGAGACGGCTTAACGGGACATCTGCCGGAGTTGAGCCGATTTTTGAAAGAGGACTCCGGATGGATCACGCTCAAAGGCCGCGGCTGGGAAGAGATGCCTTACTGGCTTAAGGGCTATGGCGACCTGGGCTACATCCTCAAAGACGCCGAGATTATTTCGACCGCCAGAAAGTGGCTGGACATCGTCTTCCGCAGCCAGCAGGAAGACGGGTATTTTGGCCCACCGGAGAACCGTCAAAATCGGGACCTGTGGCCGAACATGCTTGTCCTTGCCTGTCTCCAGAGCCTTTACGAAGCGACCGGAGATGAGCGGGTCATCCCGTTCATGGCCAAGTATTTTCGGTTTGAGTGGAACCTTCCTGTTGACGACCTCCTTCCAGGAAGCTGGCAGAAATTGCGCGGTGGGGAAAACCTGGAAAGCGTTTACTGGCTTTACAACCGGACCGGTGAGCGGTTTCTCCTCGACCTCGGCCGCCGGATCTACGAACGGACAGCGGACTGGGAAAGTGATATCATCAGCCCGGAAAGGGACAGGAATTGGGAAGTGAGCTCGTTTTACCACGGCGTCAACATCACCATGGGGATTCGCTACCCCGGCGTTTATTTCCAGCAGGCCAGGGACCCGAAGTACCTTGAGATCGTTGAAAAGAATTACCGCCTCCTCATGGGCGAGTACGGGCAGCAACCGGGCGGCATGTTCGGAGCCGACGAGAACATCCGTCCCGGACACACCGACCCGCGCTACGCCGCCGAAACCTGCTCGATGGTCGAGTTCATGCACAGCCACGAGTCGCTGTTGAAAATCACGGGCAATACTCGCTACGCTGACCGCTGCGAGGAGATTGCCTTTAATTCGCTTCCGGCGGCGATGACTCCAGACCTGCGGGCTCTCCATTATCTGACGGCGCCGAACCTAATCTCCTGCGACAGCTCAGCCGAGCACGATTTCCAGAACGAGGGCACGCTTGTCTCCTATGACCCCTGGTCTTACCGCTGCTGCCAGCACAACGTTGCCTTTGGCTGGCCCTATTTTGCCGAGCATCTCTGGCTTGCCACCCCGGACAACGGATTAGCCGCCGTGCTCTATGCTCCTTCCGAGGTCAGGGCCAAAGCGGGAAATGGACAAGAGGTTCGGATTTCGGAAGACACCTGGTATCCTTTCGGCGATGTCATCGATTTCACCATCTGGACGGAATCGGCCGCCGAATTTCCTCTTTATCTGAGGCTCCCTGATTGGGCGGAGGAGGCGGCTATCTCAGTCAACGGTCGGAAACAGGAGGCGGAGCTGCGTCCAGGTCATTATGCAGTCCTGGCGCGGCAATGGAAAAACGGCGACCAGGTGAGGCTGGAATTTTTTCCTAAAATCCGCGTCAAAAAATGGCCGAAAACAGGAAACGCCGTTTCGGTCAGGCGGGGTCCGCTCTGGTTCTCCCTCAAGATTGCCGAAGAATGGAACCGCTACGGCGGAACCGACGATTGGCCAGCTTATGAAATTCTCCCCATAAGCCCGTGGAATTATGGCCTGGTCCTTGACCCCGAAAGGCCGGAGCTTTCGGTGGAGATAGTGAAACACGAGGCGCCTGCCTATCAGCCGTTTGAGCCGGAGCGGGCGCCGATTGTCCTCAAGGCCAAGGCGAAGCGCCTCCCTCAATGGAAGGCGGAAGGACGGATGGTCGGAAAGCTCCCGCAGAGCCCCATCAATTCGCCGCAGCCTGTCGAAGATGTAACCTTGATTCCGATGGGTTGCGCCCGGCTGAGGATTTCATCCTTTCCCTGGATTGCCTTTTCTTCGGAGTACTAAGAAATAATTTTCGCGATTCAGGTTTTCTTCACTGTGGGTAATCGATTCGGACCCAGTCGATCATGATGATGCCCTTGGGCAGGAATTTCTGCTCGACCTCATAGCTCGGATAGCCGGGGTAATCCTGTCCGGGCCGCATTTTGTGCATATCCTTGACGAGCTCGGGATGGGTGGGCACAATCTTGAGCGGGAAGAGGACGAACATGATGTCCCAGTTGACGTCCTTGAGGACAGTCGCGATGTCGTCGCAGCCGTATTCGGAGGTCTTGTCCCAGCGGGCTCCGAGACAGGTCCACTGCTTGGGGTCGGGCGCAAGGACGAGCGTTTGCTCAGTCCAGTCGTGATTGACTCGGAGGGGCTGGCCGCTGAGGACGAAGTTCGCCGTCGTCTTGGCTGTCTTCCCCTGAACGAGGAGCAGCATTTCGGCTCCCTGGAGGTCGATTTCACCCCGTAGGCGAACGCTCAACCGGGCGTTTGTGAGGTCGGTGCTCTGGTTGCGTTCGATGAACCGGTTTCCCTTGAGGTGAGCTTTCCGCTCGGGGCTGACATTCTTATCGCTCGTGTAGAGATACATGAGCATGTGGAGGTAGCCAGCGCCAGGCGGCGCGTGGTGGCTGTCGAGATACCAGGGGCCGAAACAGTAGGCGACGCCATCGAAAATGGGCAAGGGGTCGTAGCGGTTGGCCAGCCACCCGCCTGCGCCGTGGTCGAAATCTTCGATATAGGTTTCGCGGGATGGCGCGGCAGCGCTGGCGAACACAAGCAAAACGGCGACCAGCCCGAGTAACAACCCGGCCACAGAAGTTAAAAAAAAGCGTTTTCGCTTCATGGAGTATGACCTTTCGGCGTTGTAAAATCGGTTCATGTTTCGCGGTAAAAATACCACAGGCCACGAGAGAGAGTCAAAGCTCAGAGGAACGGACGGGGGAGCTGCCCAAATGGTTAAAAGGGCCCCGATTCAGCAAGGTGGACCATTCCGCCTCGCTGAGAAATTTTCTTTGATCATACGGAGCGAGGTGTGGCTAAGCAGCTCGACACAGGGAACTTCCTGCCAGTAATCTTTGAGGTCTGCGAAACTAGGGGCGGTACCACGTGCTCCAATTTTGAGCACGAAACGGCCGCCAACCCGATGGAAAGCATCAAGCGCTGCCTCCCAAGGATTGCCCCGGATGGGCCGTAGCCTCGCCTGAGAACCGAGTGACCAAGAAGGCTTCTTGGTTGAAGTCGATTTCCTTCAGCGGACGGTCGCAGGCTCATCCTCGAAGAAAAAGCGGCGCGGCCGTTTGGGCTTCTCGTTGACTGGGTCCGCGTCCATGGCCCACATGCCACGGCCGTGCGTGGCGATGACGATGATGTTATCCCGCGGGTGGATGATAAGGTCATGGACGTAAGCGGAGGGAAGGTTAGCGCCGAGGACATGCCAAGTCTTGGCCCCGTCTTTGCTCACGTAAACACCAAGGTCCGTGCCCACATAAAGGATGTTTCTATCGACCGGGTCTTCCCTGATGACGTTGACCGGCCCCAGAGGAATTCCGGCGGAGATGCTCGTCCACGTCTTGCCGAAATCCGTCGATTTCCAGATGTAGGGAGCGAAATCGTCATCAGCCCGGCCGTGCTGAGTGAGGTAGACGGTGGCCATGTCATACTGGGAGGCGACGATCCGGGAGACCCACTTCTGGTAGGGGAGGCCACGGGTTATCTCCTGCCAGGTCTTTCCGCCGTCCCTGGTCACGCTCACCCGGCCGCAATCCGTCCCGACATAGATGAGCCCGGCTTTTAGCGGAGATTCGGCGATGGCGGTAATCGTGTGGTAGGGGATATCGCCCTGCTCAGTCGGCGTGAAGTAGCTCAGGTCCGGGCTGATCCGCTCCCAGGTGTCGCCTCGGTCAGTAGAGCGGAAGAGATACTGCATGCCGTGGTAGATGATGTTCGGGTTGTGGGGCGAAAGGATGAAGTGGGCCAGCCATTGGCCGCGGAGCGGCGGCTCGTCAGGGTAAACGCGGGGCACGATGAGCTTCGAGCGCTCGGGCCCCGTCTTGCTCAAATCGGTCCGGGACAAGTTGCCGTAGAAGCCACAGGAATAGACGATGTTCGGGTTGGTCGGGTCGATGGCGTGATGGGAGCCTTCCCCACCCGGCGCCCTCTCGAATTCCTGCGTGGGGATGGCGTTACGGCCCCGGCTAAGGTCGACGACAGCCCGGTAGCTTCCGTGGTCCTGCATCGAGCCATAGACGCGGAAGGGAGTGTCCATGTCGTAATTGAGGTTAAAGAACTGGCAGACGGGCAGGTTGTTCCTGAAATTTCGCCACGTCTTGCCCCCGTCATAGGAAATTTCGATGCCGCCGTCGTTGACATTGACGATGTAGCTGGAATTATCCGGGTCAATCCAGAGCCCGTGATTGTCGACATGATACATATTGGGCACCCTGCGGAAGCTTTTGCCGCCGTCCGTGGACACACTCATCGGCACACCCAGGATGAAGATTTTGTTTTCGTCGTTGGGGTCGACGCGGATCTGCCCGAAGACCCAGCCATAAGTGCCCGAATGCCGCTCCAGGTAGGGTTTCATTTCGTTGGTTATGGGCGCGGCGAGCCGCCAGCTCTCGCCGGCGTCGTCAGAGCGGTAAACCGTCGCTCCCTTGATAACGGCCTGGGCAGGCCGGCCGTAGGAATCGAAACGGCCAGGCTCGGCCTCGCGGGCGACTTCATAATTATCGACAAAGGCGTAGAGGACATTGGGCTTGGAGAGACAGATATCGAGGCCAATACGGCCGCGGAAGCGGGGCTCGGGAAGGCCGTTGTTGATCGGGTCCCAAGTCGCTCCACCGTCGGTCGTCTTCCATATGCCGCTCCCTGTGTACTGGGGCTCGTTGCGGGGGTCATTCCATTTTTTCCTGACCCTCTGCCAGGTGGCCGCATAGAGGACATCGGGGTTGGTCGGGTCCATGACCAGGTCGATCGCTCCGGTCTGCTCGTTGATGTAGAGAATCTTGGCCCATGTCTTCCCGCCGTCCGTGGTCTTATAAACCCCGCGCTCCGGGTTGAAGGTCCATTCGTGGCCGGAGGCCGCCACGTAAACCACGTCGGGGTTCTTCGGATGGATGACGATGCGGGCGATCGTGTTCGTGTCGGTCAAGCCGGCATGCTGCCACGTCTTCCCGGCGTCAGTCGACTTATAGATTCCGCACCCGGGGTGGGAGCTCCGGAAGATGTTCGCCTCGCCCGTGCCGACCCAGAGGATGTTGGGGTCGGAAGGAGCAACGGCGATGTCGCCGATGGACGTGGAGAGTTCCTGGTCGAAGATGGGCTCCCATGTCGTTCCCTCATTCTCTGTTTTCCAGACGCCCCCCGAAGCGGTAGCTACATAGATAGTGTAGCTCTTGCCCTTTGGAGTGAGAACGGCCACGTCTGTGCAGCGGCCACTCACGTTGGTCGGACCCAGGAATTGCCACTTGAGGTCCTTGAAGGGCGATGCCTTTTCCATCTCCAGGTGGTTGGCGAATCCTTCCAGCCTCACCTCCGGAGGTGTCGACAGGATCCGGGCTGGCTTTTTGGGCTGTTGGGAGAAGAGGAAAGAAGTCAGGCTGAGAAGAAAAAGGCAAAAAAGAAAGAGTCGTGAACGGAAGATCGCAGGTTGTCTTTTCATCCATTACCTCCTTTGTCGGGTGTGAAGATAAATATCTTTCATGGTAAAAGTAGCAGAGCCCAAGCGCAAGATGGCTTCAATGCTGGCCTGAAGCCCCATCGTGGAGAAGACGACAGGGGGACTTCTCCGGCCGAAGAAGCGGCGGAACTCGCTCCCCGGCGTGTGGGAACCCCGCGGCTGGACCGGCCGGCCCGATCGGGCGCCCTGAAGTTCGGCTCTTTCTCAACACGCTTTGAGAGAGGGTAAAATATGGCAAGATGCCGTTTCCTTTCTTGGCGAAAGATAGGGACCTCGATAAGGTTCAAGGCATGGCGGATTTGGCATGCCTTTCCTAAAGAAAGCATAGCGACGAGAAGAAAAAGTTTATAAGGAGAAATTTTTCCTGTCAATTAAAAAATCAAGAATCTCACGGTTGACGGTTTCGGTCTGAGCCAGGGTCAAATCATGCCCGGCCCCCGGAATGAGCTTCGTCAGGACCTGGGGAGCGACGGCGTTGAGACGAGCGATGGCCTTTCGGGCCGGGTAGAGCTTCTCATTTTCGCCGACGAGAAAGAGAGTTGGCACGCGCAGACTGTTGAGCTCCTCATCTTTGAGGACGTCGGGGTTGACGAGACGCTTGGGTTTGAAGGAGCGCATGGCGGCATAGGAAATATCCACCCATTCTTCGACCATCTTTCGAGTCGTCTCATCTTTTCTCACGGCGTCTTCGAGAATCCAGCGGAGGAAACTCCGGGTGAAGCAGCGACAGGGCAAGGCGCAGCAGGCAGCCCGAAAGAGCCATTCCTTACGGATGGGGAGGAGCGTCCCGGCGGGCGCGAGAAGGACAAGTTTGTTGAGCTTTTCGGGGAAGCGAAGGGCATAGCGGATAGCCTGCCAGCCACCATAGGAAAGCCCAAGAAGGTTGATTTTGTGCTTGAAGTCAAGAGCTCCGAAAAGCTCGTCGAGCCAGAGGACAAAGTCTTCCGCGCCCCGGGGAAGCCGGCTATAAACACTCAGACCGCAATCGTAAATGCCATCGATGGTGTAGGTCCTCAAAAGCTCAGATAGAGCCTTGATGTTGGGTATCCACTGGAGGGAACTCCCGTTAATTCCATGAAGAAGGACTAAGGCAGGAGAGAGAGGAGGTCCGCTGATCCGGACGAAAGTCTGGCCATAGGAAGTCTCGACCATGCGGCAAGTCGAAGGGACTGGCCATTTTGCGGCAGCCCGCTGGTAGATTTTCAGGAAGCGCTGCTGCGCCTTCTTCGAGCGAAAAAGATGAGCCATTGGAGCGGCTCAAGATTATGGCAAAGTTCAGCCACGCCGTCAATTTTGGGCCTTGACCCATAATGGCCGAGGGGAACTTCCGGCGCGGTGAAACGGCTTAAGGGCCATTGGCCGATACCCGATGGGTGGCGTGGTTCGGGGGTGAACCGCGACAAGACCCGTCGGGTGATTCTATCGGCAATCCTGGCCTTGACCTTGACAGATTCGGCGCCGGGGTCTATATTTCTAAATGGAGCGATTAAAGCAATTATCCAGCATAGGCTGGAAAAGCAAGAAGGAAACTCACTCGAGCCATGAAGAGAAGCTAATCTTTCTCTCTCTAAGGAGGTGGAAAGATGGCGACTCCAACCGAACTCAGAGCTTCAGCATCTGAAACTCCCGCGCCAGGAATCGCTCGCCAACAGCGCATCTTCCGTAGCCGAGAGACGGATTTAGCCCGCCAGGCTGTCAGCGTTCTGGCGTGGGTGGGTCCCAGGATAGCTAAGATTGAGCCCCTCCGGCGGAGTCTGGTCAGAACCTGGGAGCGCAAGATCTGGCAGAGCGGCAGGGCTGATGTGGCAAGCGGCAAGAAACCGCCTGGAGTTGCCCGCGACCGGACAGCCATCGGCGTGGCTATCCTCAAGGTGGTCGAGCGCGTCCTCGCCGAGGACCGTCTCTCCCCGAATAGCCTGAAGAAATTCCTCCATGTCCTTATCGGTGATGCCATCATCAACCAGGGTGAGCCAAGTGTCGCCGAGAGATTCCAGGCGGAGCACGGGGTTCAGCCGCCCAAGATTCTCCTCATTAGCCCGACCAAGGCCTGTAACCTCTTGTGCAAGGGATGCTATGCCGATTCGAGCGGAACGCGGGAAAAGCTCGAATGGGACATCATGGACAAAATGGTTCAGGAAGTGCATGACCTCTGGGGTGGGAGGTTCATCGTCTTGAGCGGCGGGGAACCGCTCCTCTACCGGGATAATGGCAAGGATATCCTCGATTTGGCCGAGAAGCATGGCGATTGCTTTTTCATGATGTACACCAATGGCACCTTGATCGACGACCGGATGGCCCGCCGGATGAGCGACATTGGCAACATCATGCCAGCCATTTCTGTCGAGGGCTTGCGCGAGCGGACCGATGAGCGGCGTGGCCGCGGCGTCTTTGACCGGACCTTGGCGGCCATGGAGCGCCTGCGGCGGGAGAAGGTCTTTTACGGCATCTCCATGACGGCGACTCGGGAGAATGTCGAGGAAATCCTTTCGGACGAGGTCATCGACTTTTATTTTGACAAGATGGGGGCGCTTTTCGCCTGGATTTTCCAGTACATGCCCATCGGTCGCTCTTACACCCTCGAGCTCCTGCCGACGCCCGAGCAGCGGCGGTGGATGTGGGAAAGGTCGTGGCAGCTCGTCTACGAGCGCAAGATTTTCCTGGCCGACTTCTGGAACAGCGGGTCGGCGACCCACGGCTGCATCAGCGCTGGTCGGGAGGGCGGTTACATGGCTGTCGACTGGAACGGCAACGTCATCCCCTGCGTCTTCCTGCCCTATTCCCCTGTGAACATCCGGGATATCTACAGTCAGGGAAAAAACCTGAACGACGTCTGGGCCCATCCTTTTTTTGAACGAATCCGCGCCTGGCAGTACCAGTACGGCTTCCGGAACCGGGAAGGGAGGCTGGGCTGGGATGGGAACTTAATCATGCCCTGCCCCATTCGCGACCACTACGCTGAATTCTCCGAGATGGTCAAGGGCTTTGACCTCGTCCCCGTCGATGAGAACGCGGCCGCCGCCCTCAAGGACCCGGACTACCGGCAGGGGCTCATCGACTACAACCGCGCCGTTGCCGCGCTCCTCGACCCCGTCTGGAAGTCACGGTACATCGAAGACAAAAACTCTTTAATGTGAAAATTGGGGACAGTTTATCTATTTACCATATTTTTTGTGGGTTGGTGATTCGCCGAGCCGCCAAAAAGAGCGCCGGCCGACTGCCTTCAAAACCCATGATGAGATAGAGCTTGCTACGGGAGAGGCGTCAACTCGGTAGGACGCTGGCTAAGCAGGTTGGCGGCAATGAACTTCTCATCCTCCATGAGACGATATCTTGCCGTCGCGAAGGGCGACCGTGCGGTGGGCGATTTTGGCCAGGGCCGGGTTGTGTGTGACGAGCAGAATGGTCATCCCTTTTTCGGCGTTGAGAACTCTGAGTATTTCGCCGATTTCCTCACTCCGCCGGGTGTCGAGGTTTCCGGTCGGCTCGTCGGCGAGGAGGATTTCCGGGTTATTGACGAGCGCCCGGGCGATGGCCACCCGCTGCATTTCGCCGCCTGAAAGCTCGGCTGGCCGATGGTGAATTCTTCTCTCCAGCCCGAGAAGGCGGAGTATTTCGACCGGTTCTTCCGACGCCCCAGGCTTCCTGAAAAAAGCGAGCGGCAGAACGACATTCTCATAAACGGTCAAGGTCGGGATCAGGTAGAATTTCTGGAAGATGTAGCCAAACGTTTCCCGGCGGACTTTGGTCAGCTCGGCCTCGGAGAGGCGTTTTTCTCCAGAGAAGATTGTCTTTCCGCCGATAGCCAGACTTCCCGAAGTGGCATTATCCAGACAGCCGAGGATGCTGATGAGGGTTGTTTTTCCGGAGCCCGAAGGACCGATGAACGAGATAAACTCCCCTTTCTTGACTTCAAGCGAAATACCGTCAATGGCCAGGATGGCTTCGCTGCCGCGTTTGAAGACTTTTTTCAAGTTTTCGGCCTTGAGGGCGAGACGATCGTCCATGATGCTCATTCTCCTTCGCTCCGGATAGACTCAAGCGGCCTCACCCGTGAGGCCCGCCATGCTGGATAGATGCCGCTGACAAGCCCGATACCGATGACCACCGTCATGGTGAGCAGAGCCAGCTGGCCGCTGATGTGGATGAGACTTCCTGTTGGTGTATAGGGCAGGAGCCGGCGGATGAGGAAGTCGGTGAGCCGCGAGAGGGCCAGGGAAAAGCTAATGCCGAGTCCACCCCCGAGCACACAGAGGATGACGGTTTCTGTCCAGATCATCCGAAAGACATCCCAGGGCATGGCA
>CAYUKK010000021.1:0-3969 GCA_964445305.1 uncultured Eubacteriales bacterium | reverse complement strand
GAATTGGTAGACGCAAGGGACTTAAAATCCCTCGGTTGACAACAACCGTGCCGGTTCGAGTCCGGCCCTCGGCACTGCCCACTTGTCTAAAGCTCTTTAGCGCGGCGGCGCTCCAATCAAATAACGAAGAACGAGCGGGTTCAGACTGAGCAGTACCTGAATGAGATTTCGCATGAGAATGGCCAGGGCATCAGCTCCTTTGTCCTTCCCTCCTTTTACTCGGGCATAACCGGGTTTTTTCGATTGGTGAACTTTGATAGCTAAGCTAGAAGGAGGGGAACAGTAGGAATCGAGAAAAGGAGGCTGACTGGAAAAAGGTGGCCGGAGCTTCGCTCCACCAGAAGAGGAGTGCCGGCTGTTTCAGCAAAAGGGGGGTTGATGATGGGAACCAAAAAGGTGGGGACTCTCCCCAGCCGGCGCAGGAGAGTCGGCTATATTATAGCATAAAAAGGGAGAAAAAAAGCAAGAAGAAAATCCAGACGTTCGGGTGTTTCGACCGCCAGTTCTTTGGCGGCGAAGGAACTTGCCGGGATACGCTTTATTGTCTATAATTTTTATAGGCTCAAAAAGGATGAGGAGGAAGTGGCGGAAAGCAAGTCAATAAAGAGATTCGGCCTCAGCTCAAGGGCAATTTTGACTCGCGAGAGGAGGGGTAAAATGAAAGAAAGGAAATGGAGCAACTGGTTTTTTGCGGGTATTGGGCTTTCTTTTCTTTTTCTTTCCGCAAAAGCGGCGGATAAGTTCGTCCAAAGCACGTGGGCGGCAAGGCCAGTTGTCATCGATGCCTCGGCGGAGGAGTGGAGTGATGATGCGCTCGTTTCCCAAGAAAGCCCGGCCGTCGATTTGGCCTTGCGTAATGACGCCGAGAACCTCTACATTCTTTTTATCATCCGCGATAACGATTTCTTGAGCACCCTCGAGGCCACGGGAATGTCCATATTTATCGACCCCCTGGGGAAGAAAAAGAAAGACCAAGGGCTCCGTTTCTTTCGAAGACGGGTCAGCGCGGACGAGTTCATCCAGATATTGGAGAGACGGAGCCAGGTTCTTTCGGAAGAACAAAAAGATGAAATAAAGACAAAACCCAGCTACATCCTCTATGATTGTGAAATCCTCGATAAAAAGAAAAGCGTCCCGCCCGAAAGCCTGCTCGCCGAGGGCGTCGAGCTCCCCACTTTCCGTTACATCAAGCAAGGGGAGAGGTCGGTCTTCGAATTCCGCATTCCTCTTGGCCGGGGAGGTGGTCCGGGAAAAATCCAGGCCTCGGGCGGGGGGACTTTTAAGCTCGGGTTTGAATGGGGAGGCCTGACCAAGGAAATGCAGGCGGCGCGGCTGGCCCGGGTGGTGGCGGCTTCGGAGAAAGGCGCAGAAAGGGAAACAGCTTCTGAATCCCATGCCCGGGGTGGTCGGACCGGCGATTTCTCTACGGGCGCAGCTTCTGCCGGCCCTTCCAGGTCAGGGCCTAAAAAATATTCATTCTGGCTGGATGTCAAGCTCGCTTCCTCTGTCGAGCCTGGCAAAATTGTTGGGAGCTCAGCCGGAAGAAACACTCATCCTGAGCATCGGGAACGATAGGCTTCGCCAAGAAGAAAGAAAAATATTTCCGAAGAAGCATTAAAGAGGGATCTACTTCCAGAGAGCCCCGGCGAGAGGGTGTTTTTTTCAATCAAGGGAGGTGGGAGTGCTTCTCTGCGCCATCGTGTACTGGCAGAGGAGGCGGTCGAAGAATGCCCGGACGCGGGCCTCAAATTTTTCCCTCGAAAATTCCTGTGCTTTCCGGCGTGCCGCTCGAGAGAGCTCGCTGACGAGAGAAGGATTTCTCAAGAGCTCGAGGGTGCGCTCCAGGAGCATGGCGCGGGATTTGACCCGGAAACCGTTCACTCCGTCGTCGACGATTTCGGGTAGTCCCCCGCCATCGTAAACAATGGGGACGACGCCGTGCTCCATCGCCTCGATGGTGGTCATTCCGAAGTGCTCGACAGCTGAAGGGTCATCCTGGACAATCCCGCACAGATGCCAGAACAGGGTCGCTTCCTCGTAGAGGGATTCAAGCTCCGCGGCGCTGATATTAACCCGTAGTTCGATGTTGGGGCGGGGATGCTGGCGGAGGAGCTCTTCGAGGCGGGCGAGATAACGGTTACCAGAGTTGCTCCCTCCGGCCAAGATAAATTTCCATCCCTCGATTGCCTCGGGGTAGAAAGTATGGAGACGAAGGAAAGTCTCTATCATCTCCTTCTGCCTCTTTGTCCCCTCAACCTCGAACCGAGCAACCGAAAGAAGGAGCTTCTTCTTTGGCTTTTCCCCAGCGCTGGCTTTCATCTCTACATAAGGATAGATGTGCACATGGGAGGGGATTTTCCATTTTTTGGCGATCCATTTGGATGTGTAGCGGCTATTGTAAACAATATAGTCATAACGGTCAGCGTAGAAATAGATGCGCGGCCGCCTCTCGGGAAAATGGCAGACGAGGACGGAGATGTTGGCCAGCGGGTAGACCATCTCGTTCATGCTGTTGTTGATGAAGATATCGTAGTTGCCGCTTTCCCGGCTCACAGGATGAAAGGGATTGGGCTCCTGGCCTGAAACAAGCGCCGGGTCAAGATGAGCCACTTCTTTTTTCTCATAATAAGGGAGCTTAAGAACCTTGATGCGGCAGCGGGATAAATCCAGACCGTACCAGCGGCGAAAATCCTCGAGGCCGACCTCTTTGTTCGCCAGGATGGTGATGTCGAAGGCATCCTGAAGGGTGGCGGCCATAGTCAACCCATATTTCTGGGCGCCACCGATAAAATGGATGGCGTGGTCGTAAAGAGCTAAGGTTGGCCGCCGCCACCCGAAGCTAATCTCTATCCTCAACAAGAGGTTGAAAGCAGCCTGAACTCCATTTTCGAGGGAAATTCTGGAAACTTCTTGGTGGAGCAACGGGTGGGCCTTGGCCGGATCCTTCCTTAATTTTTCCAGGAGCTCAACGAAGGCCAAATCGTCCGTTGTCCTCATTTTTTTTCTGCCGTCACAACTTCCGGACTCTGATGGGCGGGCTTGTCCAGTTCTTCTTTGAGGTCTTTCAGTCGGGCCAGGAGAAGGACGAGTGTTTCCTCCAAGCGGCTCATTCTCTCTTCGATGTCGTGGAGTTCTTTCTCCTTCCTCTTGGAAAAGGCGAACACCGCTTCGAGGAGGGAAGCGGAATTAACGTTGAACTGTGTCTGCTTGGGTGTTATCTGCTGGGTGTAGAAGCGAATCAGGCTCATGAATTTTCGCTTGAGAAAAAGAATCAGCCGGCCGATAATTTTTCGGTGGGACCGGAGGGCTTGAGGGTCGGGGTTGACGTCCGTTGACAGCTTGAGTTCCGCCAGCCTTTCCCGAAAGAAAGTCTCGAACTCTCGCTCGGAAAGCTCATTTGGGTCAGTTCGAAATGGGCGGTCGATTTCCTCCCGGACGAGATCGCGGATATCCTGGATTTCCTCTTTTCTTCGAGCTAGCTCCTCTTTCAAGCGCTCAACTTCTTTTCTCAGGGCTTCTTCCATGGTCAGCTTTCTTTCCAGGAAACAGGAGGATTTTAATACCGAAGCTCGTTCATTTCAAGACAATTGGCTAACCCGAGGTGGCTTAGGCTTTCAAAATTGACGGCTGGATTTCGGGTGTGATAAAAGTAACAAGCTTAAAAAATCGAGGCCGATGCGCATCCTCGTCGTTTCCAGCTTCTATCCTCCTGACCGGCTTGGCGGCTACGATCTTGGCTGTCAAGACCTTGTCGAAGCACTCCAGGCACGCGGCCACCGGGTTAAAATTCTCGCCGGTTTCTCGCCGAGTGGAAGAACATCGATGGGCGAGGAAATCCATCGGTCGTTGATAACTGGATCCAGGGTCACATCCGACTGGAGGGGAGTTTTCTTCAAGGAATGGACTAACCAGACATCGTTCCGCAATGTGGCCCTCGACTTCTCCCCCGACGTTACCCTCTTCTTTGAC
>CAYUKK010000020.1:0-80415 GCA_964445305.1 uncultured Eubacteriales bacterium | reverse complement strand
AGTCCCGCGCCGGCGCTGGGCCGGGATTCGCCGCAATTCTTCTTGGATTCCGAGGCCCCGGCCGATTATTTTTCATAATCTTTACTTTGGCCAGAGAGAGGTCCGCCGGCGCTCCGGCGTTTTTTATCGTCTCTGCGGCTGGTAAGGTGTTTTCACCCACCACGTGGGATTTCTGATTGTCCTTGACATCCTTGTTTGTGGGGATTTATATTTCCCTGTGATGGTTGAAGGGGAAAATGGTAATTATGGTGCACTCCCAGCTACCACAGCTGAAAAGCAATTTCCTATTCCTTCTTCGATGAAGAGGGCTGGTTCATCAACAGCTTCCATCTCGGTCCCGCACGCTGGCTGCTGGCCGTCCCGGACGATCATACCTTCTGCCCAGAAAAAAGAGGACGAGAGCCTCGCCCTCGTCAAATACAGGATCGACAAATAGGAGTTTGAAGGACATGAGAAAAGCACCTCCCTCCCGGCGAAAAGAAAAGTCTTTGGCCGCCGCGCTGTCCACGAACGGCACCGCGCTGCTGCTCGTCGGCGCGGTGCTGTCGTCTTTCCTGGGAGCCGCACTGACAGCCCAGCCGCAGTGGAAAGGGACAATCGTCAAAGAAGGCGACGTCACCGTCGTCAGGAATCCAAAAGAGCCCATCTATAAGACGCCCGTTCTCGAGCTCAAGGAGGAGCTATCGCTCGGGGGCGCAAGTGCCGAGGGCGAGGAAGCCTTCGGCCGGATCCGGCATGTGGTTGTCGACGACGCCGGAACGATCTATGTCCTCGATTCTCAAAGCGCCCATATTAAGGTCTTCGATTCGTCCGGCAAGTATGTCCGGACGATCGGCCGCAAAGGCCAAGGGCCCGGAGAGATCGAATCGCCCCTCACTCTGTCCATAAACCCCTCGACGGGCGAGCTCGCCGTCCACCAAGCAAGCCGCCGGATGTCCTATTTCAAGACAGATGGTGTCTTTCTCCGCCACCTGTCCTTCAAGGAGATGTGGGCCCTGCGCGGCCGGGTCGATTCCCAAGGCAACATCTATATCACCGAGGGCATCCTCAACGAGAAGAACCCGCGCTACGAGACGAAGATGCTCGGTCCGGACGCCTCCGTGATCGCCGTGATCGCCGAATCGCCCGCGCCTGGCGCAGACGGGAGGTTCGATCCGTTCATGGCCATCAATTATTTCATCGTCGACCGGGCCGACCGGCTCATCTACGGTTACCCGAAAACCTACGAGATCCAGTTCTTCGGCCCCGGGAGCCCGAAGCTGATCAAGAAGGTCACCCGGGAGTACGACCCTGTGCCCGTCACCGCGGAGGAGCGGGCCGAGCGAGAGAAAGACGTCCCGCCCGGGATGAAGATCGACTTCGATTTCTCGAAATACCACTCGGCCTACTATCGCTTCTTCGCCAGCGACACGGGACATCTCTTTGTCCAGACATGGGAGAAAACGAAGGACGGCAAGAGCCTCCACGACATCTTCGACCCCGACGGACGATTCATCGGCCGCATACCGCTCAAGCCCTCGGGCCTCGAGGTCCTCAAGGGCAAGTACTACGCCCTCGAGGAGGACGAGGACGGCTACCAGACGGTCAAGCGCTACGCCCTGACCTGGAAGGTCAATTAGAGAGAGCCTTGTAAGACGAACCTTCGAAGCCTTAATCGCCCTCTTCGCAAACTTCGTCCCGGCCCCTTCCTAGCCCCTTCCCAGACGACAATCGAGAACATGGCCAAGCCGTTGGCCAAGGACGCCAGACGCGTCCCGGCCCTCACCGAGGTCTGGCGGATCACGGACGAGAGCGGCGAGCTCTATTTCAAGAATCCCCACGATCTTCGGGTCGCGGACGACGGTATGATCTTCCTGGCCGACGAAGAACAGCTCATCCCTAACCCTCTTCTGTTGACAGCCTGTGCCATCAGGAAGGTCTGATAGCGCTTCTATAGCTTCTTGGATCAACGTCGCCAGGGCCATCTCCGAGCGCTTCCTCTCCGTCATGATAGGAAGTTGCTTTTCGGCTGGGCGGGCTGAATGCGCGTTCATGGAACTGATTTTGCCCCACCCCTTCGGAGGTGATGATAAATTGGGGGATCGTCGGATGTCAAATTGAGTTGGGTATTGCTCATGGCGAGGCAAAAATCTGTCAAGACGCTCGAAAACACTGGTCTCTCGGCCATAAAAGTCAGATTGAGGTGATTGATGATTTTTTCCACCACGGCATACTCTGTCAGGAAGGCGATGATCTTCATCATGCCGCCGCATCGCGGACAGGTTAGTGGGTCAACTTCATAGACCTTACGGATCATTTCGGCCCAGCCCTTGGCGAGGCTGGGCCGGAGCTCTTCCTCCGCATCCGGAAAGGGAAAGCGGCCAGGCACGCCTTCATGACTTTCCCCCGAGCAGCTTTCATATTCTACCAAGAACTGGTCGAAGTAATAGAACACACCGGGCAGAGGACGGTGTGCTCTGGATGACGGGGGCAATAGACTCCTGGCACAGCAGAAGCCATAAATCAAAAAACGAGCTAATCCCCCCAAAAGGTTAATCGCTCATAAGAGATAAGTTATCGGCGTCGCCCCTGGGGACTCGGAGCCCGGGCGTGCACTTGCGTTGTCAATCAGGTTGAAACAATCCCCGTAAGAACGGATGCCGTGTGGGGGTCGGGAATCGATTTTTTGAATTTGGACAGAGGATGAGGTAATGGAAATTATTGCCAGAGGACTTGTTGTGGCCGCAGAAGGCAAAGGACAAAAAGCGAGAGAGCGGTCTGGAGATGGAATTGAAGGCCTTCCAAATCGGTGATCCTAGATTATGGCGGTGGCTCTAGACAGTCGCCACGAATTCAGGAAATGGGTCGTCTCTTTGGGCTTTGGGCTATTGAAAAAATCAGCCCTCTTAAAAATAATTATTAGCATGAGTAAAAAAGTGTTGATTGTTATTTTTGTCCTGGTCCTGTCTTTCATCGCTATCGGGGATTCTCGCCGGATAGCCGCCAAGGCGGCAGGCGGTGAATTCGACTCCGCTTACCGGAGGTTGATCACTTTCGATCTGTCCACAATCTCCCGGTCTGGCCTGCCGAATTTTCCTCTTTGGGTTGTGCTGCGCGATCCTCTCCTGAGGTCTCGATCTCATGGGGGGCATGTGTCCAGGCATGATGGCAGGGATATTTTCTTTACGCTCGCCGACGGGAAAACCGTTCTTCCGGCCGAAATCGCCGCCTATTCGCCGGAAAAAGGGGAAGTCGACGCCTGGGTCATGGTCCCTACACTTGCGGCTCAGAAAGGAGGCGAAATTTTTGTCCATTACGGCGGCAGAGAGTTGACGAGCGGTAGTCAAATCTGGAGCGACGAATACGCCTTGGTCAAGTATTTTGGAGACCTTACCGACCCCGACCTCGAAATCCCTCGCTCAGCCGACCTGGGCGTGAAGAAAGCTCTCACGGTCGAAGCCTGGGTTTATGCCGCAGAATCCCGCGCCGAAGCTCTCCAGCCGCTCGTTTCCAAATGGGCGCCACGGGAATCCCTGACTCCGGAAGCTTTCAGCGCCTATGATGCCGGAAGGACCGATGGCCTTGATTGTTTTATGTATTATGGCGCGGTCTTCGACGGCCGCTATGTTTATTTCTGCCCGATCCGGTCGAAGAAATTCGACCGCATGTCTGTCCATGCCCATGTCCTTCGCTATGATACGCATAAGAATTTTTATTCGCCGGCGAGCTGGGAGGCTTATGATGCAGGAAAGACGGATGGACTGCACACCGTCTGTTATTACGGCGCGGTCTTTGACGGCCGCTATGTCGTCTTCGTCCCGCGCGACGAAGGAAGCGGTTATCACAGCCGCGTGTTAAGATACGACACAACCAAGGCCTTTAAGAGCCCGGCGAGCTGGGAGGCTTATGATGCCGGGCTGCCGCATTCTCATCAATCCGCGGCCTTTGATGGCCGGTACATTTATTTTTGTCCGGGCTACGACGGCACAACCTCGAAAAACCCTCTTAGCCTGGGGGAAGGGGAGGGGAGCGGCAAGGTCCTCCGTCTCGATACCCGGGGCGATTTCAAGAGTCCGGCGAGCTATGCCGTCTTTGATTCGAAGGCCGTCTCTCCGGAAGCGGTGTGTTTTGACGGCGCGGCCTATGACGGCCGGTATGTCTATTTTGCTCCGCTCCAGAACGGTGTTGTTCTGCGGTATGATACGCAGGCTCCGTTTGAAGACCCGCGAAGCTGGCAGTGCTTCGACGGCCGGCCGCTCGGCATGAAGCCGTGCGTCGGCATTGTCTTTGACGGCCGGCATCTCTATTTTGTCGCCTACGGCCACAGCCTGATGATCCGGTATGACTCGCGCCTGGAATTCACCGACCCGTCAAGCTGGGAAAGCTATGATGCCGCCCACACCAACGGGCTGGACACCGGCGGTTTCGACGGCGGTTTTTTTGACGGACGGTATATCGTTTTCGTGCCCTGGATCCGGACAGTGAAAGAGGGGGAGAAGAAAAACCGGGTCCACGGCAACTTTCTCCGATATGATACCCAGGGTCGTTTTTCTGACCCGAAGAGCTGGGATGCCTATGACGCTAGCCACACCGATGGCTTAATTTCGCGAGGCTATAATGCTGGAGCCTTTGATGGGCGGTTCTTTTATGGAGCGCCGATGCATGACGGGGAATCCGACGACCTTCACGGCCGGGTTTTGCGCTACGATTCGACCGGCTCGAACGCCACTTTCAGCCTGCGCTTCTGCGATTACGGGCATAACGGAGGGCTCAATGCCGCCGTGCCAGGGCCGAGCTTTCTCCTCAACACGAAAAACGGTGCGCTGAGCGTGGCCGCGCACCGGGTCATCGTCCCAGGATGGCATTATCTGGCCGGGACCTATGACGGTGCTTCGATCAGACTTTACATCGATGGTCAGCTTGCTGCCGAGAGAGCCGGGTCAGGGGATTTGGTGGAAAACAAAATCAATGTGGAAATTGGCCGTCTGGGAAAGGGAGCGGCGCGCTTCCGGGGGATTGTTCGCCAGGTCCTCGTCTCCCGGACAGCGAGAAACGCCGACTGGATTCGAGCGCGCTACCGGAACCTCTCCGACCCCTCAGGCTTCATCCGGCTCGGGCCCGAGGAAACGGTCCGCTGAGCTGCGGCGAACCCTTCTACTCCTGGTTTTATTCGTGTTTCTCTCTTCCGTAATGACTGAGGTCGATTCCTCTTCGTGGTTCTTTCCGATACCTTTTGTTTATATCGGCTCCGTCTTGTTCTGATTCAAAAAAAAAGAATAGGACTAAGATATATGGCCGGGATCTGCTCCCAAACACGAGCCTGTCCGGCCGAAGCAGTGAGGTCTTCAAGGCTTCGAACATAACCCCTAAAAATGCCGAGACCATAGGAAGGGGTAGTATCCTTGCCGATCAGCTGCTCTGCCTTATAAAGCCATGAGCCTTAAGGGTTCCGGAGGAACGCGGTTGCACATTCCATGGTGCAAGAAGAAGCTCATTGAGCGCCCCAGGTTGAGATTAAAAGATAAAGTTAGGCATTGTCCCAAAGTTATGTGACTGCATTAAATCCACCGATATTCGAGCCTTGACGATAGGAGGGAGAGGCTACGATGAAGATGGAGGTATTGCTTCCACAGGGACCGCCACCAGGTTATGGCTTGAAGCGAGAAATTCTCCCCATCCTTCCAGCTCCTGGGATAATTAGCGCCGGGAAGCGCCGCCTGAGATGTCGGAAGGAGCGCCGGGTCGCTTTGACCAACTTGCGGATGAGCGATTCATCCGCCGGAGAAAGCGCTTCCAGGTCGGCAACTTGCGGAGATTGGGTTGGCGACCATCGAACGTCAACCCCTTTTTTGGTCCGTTGTATTTGAGGAAGATCGGAGTTTCCAGGTCGTCCATAGGGCTACACCTCCTTTTTTGATTTCGTTTTCTGCGGCGCTGGTCGAATGATCGTGTGCGCACTGATTGCGCCTCACCCCATCATAGGAAATGATAAATCGAGGCGTGGCAAGACCGCATGAGGCACTGGATTACCTCACCCCCTATGTGTACTATTGCCAATGGAAAAGAAATCAGAAAGCCCACGTGTCACTGATGTCCTGACCCCATACATGTGCTTGACATTTTATTTTTTATAAATTAATTATAGGGCATTATTCGGCGCTTCAGAGGAGATACAGATGATCAAGAATGACATTGCCCTCGCCATTGAGAGGAATTCAGAATTCAACAGGGCAAAATCCTTGCGCATCGTCGAGTCTATCCTGAAAGCGTTCAAAGAGGCCCTGGCCAAGAACCAGAAAATCGAGATCCGAGGCTTCGGCAGTTTCAGGGTGGTTAATAAAAAGACGGGCTATGGCCGGGACATCCGCCGGAAAAGACAAATCAAAATCGAGAAGGGCAAACGGATTAAGTTCCGATCGGGTCAGGAACTGAGGAATATCTTGGCCCATAAATAAACCGAGGGCTTCGTTCATGGCCGACCTCAAAACCTATGCGCTCTCGGCCCGTAAGAGTAAAGTCAGCGTCAGGAATTTCGCCAAGGACTTCCAGCCGGATAAGAGTTTTGCTGATTTTATTGGGAGTCTACCTGATATTCTCGCCGGCCGGCAGTTCAAGAAGTTCGTTCGTCGCTTGAGACAAGCCCGCGAAAAGCGCGAGCCCATTCTTTTTGGCCTGGGCGCCCACGTGATCAAGGTCGGGTTGAGCCCTGTTCTCCTCCGCTTGATGAAGGAAGGCTGGGTAAACGGGCTTGCTTTTAATGGGGCGGGCATCATCCATGATTTCGAAATTGCCTTCTGCGGTCGCACCTCCGAGGACGTGGCGGCGGGCATCCGGGACGGAAAATTTGGCATGGCCAGGGAGACAGGGCAATGGCTCAACCAGGCCATCAAGCAGGGAGCGGAAAGGGGCATGGGCCTGGGCCGGGCAGTCGGCGAGCTGATTTCTCTTTCCAAGTTTCCTTATAAACACTTAAGCCTCCTTGGCGCCGCTTACGACCTGAGGATTCCGGCGACGGTGCACGTGGCTGTGGGAACCGATATCATCCATTTCCATCCTGAAGCCAGCGGTGAGGCCCTGGGCAAAGCTTCGCTCGCCGACTTTTACCTCTTTTGCTCGCTCCTGGAAAAACTTGAAGGTGGTGGTGTTTTCCTCAATATTGGCTCCGCCGTCATCCTGCCCGAAGTTTTTCTTAAGGCCGTTTCCTATGTCCGGAACAAAGGTTTCAGGCTGGATAAGCTAACGACGGCAGTCTTTGATTTTATCTATCACTATCGACCCTCACAAAACGTCGTGGGAAGGGTGCTCGGCGATAGGCAGCGGGGGTTTTATTTTATCGGCCATCACGAGATCATGATTCCCCTTTTGGCCGCCTCCCTCTTGAGCTAAGGGGAAGAGTTTTTTCTTAGGGGCGTTGTCTCTTCTTATTCCGATAGTCTTCCTTCAGGTGACGGAAGAGTTTTTCGCTCTTGGCTATGGTGTCCTCAAGAGGGCCTGAAGTGTCGATGACATAGTCGGCATATCTTATTTTCTCCTCCGAAGCCATCTGACTGCGTATTTTCTTTAAAGCCTGGTCGCGCCTGAGACCATCCCGGTCGATGAGACGCTGCAGCTGGATGGATGGGTCGCAGGTGACGACAACAACTTTATCGAAGAAGCCGTGGAAGCCCGCTTCGACAGTCAAGGCCGCCTCGGAAACATAAATCTGGTAACGGCCACTTCTTTCCAGACGCCTGACCGTCTCTGCCTTTTTCTTGAGCACGAGGGGATGGATGAGCCGGTTAAGGAATAGCCTCTCTTTCGGGCGGCTGAATATGATTTCCCCTAACTTGGAGCGATTGACGGTGCCGTCGGGATTAAGGATTCTTGGGCCGAAATGGGCGACGATTTGGCGCCAGGCCGGTCGACTGGGCTTTATGAGGCGGTGTGCGACCTGGTCAGCAGAGTGGATGTAGCAGCCCTTTTTTCTTAATACCTGAGCGACGACCGATTTTCCTGTGGCGATACCGCCCGTCAGGGAGACGAGGAGCATGGACACCCGAGGGGGTTTAGCCTTGAGAATCTCGATGTCCCGGATATCTTGACCGCAATCCATTCTGGTTTTGTGGCAATTTTTTAACGTGAATAGGGGCAATCTTCAAGGGAAAGGGAGCGTTCAACGAAGCCTTTTTTTCTTGCCGGCCTCGATGAACTTGAAATCCTTGTTGAAGCGGATGGCCACACCCTGTTTCTTGCCTTTCTTATCTGGCTCCTCCAGTCGGACCGTAATTCCACCGAGGCTGAGCTTGATATCTTTCCCCCCGGTGAGCTTCCTGGGCAGGTCAATCATGAGGTTGAGCTTGGAGCCAACGACCACGCCTGAATCGAGGCAGAAGTAAGCGCCCGTGGCGCTAATATTTTCGATGGTCGTCGGCTCTTCAAATTTCTTTCCGTTGGGGAGCCTGCCTTCGATCATCGTAGCCAGGGGAAGCTCCAGTCGCCATTCCCGGCGCCGGTTAGCCTGGATAAGAGGGAAGGGACTCTCCTTTTTCGGCTTTCTCGCTTTTCTCATGTCCATCTCTCCTGATTCGATGTTTCTCAGAACAACGCCGAGTTGATGGCGTAGAGGGCAAGCTGCAGACGGCTGTGGGTATCGAGTTTAGCGTAAATGCTCTTGATGTGGGAGCGAACGGTGTTCTTGCTGATGAACAGGGTTTCCGCGATTTCATCGTTGCTCTTGCCTTGTCCGATGAGTCGAAGAACTTGGAATTCGGTCGGCGTCAGCTGGTCGAGCGTCTTTTCTTTTAGGTCTCTCCCAACGACGGAGATGATCCGGTCCATGATACTGCTCATTTTATCGCGGGGTAGCCAGATTTCACCTTTGTCGATGACCCGGATGGCCTCAGAAAGCTGGCTGGCCGGGTCGGTCAAATCAAAATATCCTCGGGCGCCCGCGTTGATGAGGCCAACGATTTCCTCATGGGAAGGGATGCTGCCCAGTAAAAGGAGCTGGGATTTGGTCTGGATCTTGGATATTTCCTTGATGGCTTTACAGATTTCCCGCATGTTGGGCAAAGGTTCCGTGTTCGCGAAGAGGATGACTTGCGGTCGTAACTTCTTCACCGAATCCATGAAGCTCTCGATGGTATTTTTTTCGACGTTGGTAATCTCAATCCCTGTATCAGGCTCGAGCGCTTTAAGGATTCCGGAGAGGATAATTTCAGATGGACAAAAAATGAGAATCTTGATTTTTTTCTCTGCCGAGGTCATGCTTTTTTTGCTCATCGTTGACTCGCTTTTAAGGACTTATTTCCCCGCCAAATCGATGCTTTCCCATATGTTCTGGCGAAATTCTAATAAAAATTTGCTTTCTTTGTCAAGAAGACATTGATTTCCCGGAAATCGCCGATCAAGAATTCCTATCGATCAGAATACTTATTATTCCAACAGTCTTATGCCTTGTTCATCGTCAAAATCAGCCGCTGCCTTCTCTTGCTTTACGCCATTCTTTTGAGTTGGCTGGAAAGGGGTAAGAGTTTGGTTTTGAGGGGGAGGGTTTTTGGGCTCGGCGGAAGCTCGTTGACCTAGTGGATATTGGAAGATATGGGGATGAGCTTAAATTTTCTATCGAGCCTGACGCTCACGACGCGCTTCTTGCTCGATGGGTTGGACTCTTCCTGGGACAGGACCACTGTTCCAGAAACCTGAAGTCGGAGATGGTTTTCGAGGATAAGCGTTTTGGGAATTTCGAGGTCGAGGTCAAGCCGGGATCCGACAGCCACCCGAGACCGCAGGCGAAGAATCGCTTCCTCGGCGCTGATGGAAAGGAGCTGGGTCTTTTCTTTGAATTTTTTCTCCTCGACGTCCCTTCCTTTGACCAAAACAGGGAGTAAGAGTTCAAAAGTTCGCTCCCTTTTGCTATCGGCTTGGTCCGCCTGGTTAGAGGAGAAAAAGGCCTGATTTTTCATCTCTACAGACCCATTTTCGGGGCATTCCCTTTGCCGCTCAATCGCTCTTGAGGATGAATCGAAGGGTGATTTTTGGGCCATCTTTATCCTCGCCGGTGATTAGGCTTTCTCGGTCATAAGGGATTGTCCCGGTTGGATGAGCATGAAAATGAAGAGGAAAGGAGTTTTTCTCAGGCATCCTCTTTAATAAAATATTTGTTCTCGAACCTGATCGAAATTCTCTGCTTTCCCGGATGGGAGTTATTCGCTTCAACCAAAGCGACCTTGCCATGAATGACCAGCTTGAGGTTCTTATCCTCGGCCAGACCCGGCGGAAGGTCGATGATCAATTTGAGCTTCGAGCCCAAGGTGATGACGTTGCTCAGGTTGAAAGAAGCTCCCTGATGACTGATGTAGAAGAGGACCGTTTTTTCTCGAAATAATTTCCCAATGGCATTGCGACCTTCGACGAGAGTGGGGAGGGGAAGGTTGAAAACCTGTTCCTTGCTCTCGCGCCTCCCCAGGCTGAAGAGCGGAGTTTTGTTTAACATGACGCTTCCTTTTCCTTATTGGAGAGCTTAAAATGCCATCCCCTCAAGAGGCCGTCAATCACCCCTACGGATGAAACAAGGGGTGAATTTATCGGCGGTATTTTTTAGTCCTGCTCAGGCGCCCTCTCACCCTCGATAATTAACCATTTTTAGCTTTTGTCCAATGAGGAGGTACAGAAGGGACAACGGATGGCTGGCGCGGGGATGGAAGAGAAACAGAAGGGACAAGTCTTTGTCGCTGGAGGAGCTTCGGGAGCCTCGGCTTTCCTTCTCAGCCTGTTGATCTGGCGAACAACGAGAAAAATCGCCAAGGCGATGATAAGAAAGCTGACGAGGGTGTTGATAAAAACTCCCAGGTTCAGGGTCACCGCCCCTGCTTGTTTCGCTGCTGCCAAGGAAGCATAGGGTCCACCCGGAGCGCCGTGTTTAAGCACGAGAAAAAGGTTGGAAAAATCCACTTTCCCCAGGACCAGCCCAATGGGCGGCATGATGACGTCGGCGACGAGAGAGTTGACAATGGCTCCAAAGGCAGCTCCGATGATGATCCCGACAGCCATGTCGATGACGCTCCCCCGAAGCGCGAATTCCTTGAATTCTTTAAGCATGGCCTCTCCTTTCTCGTTGGAATGAAAATAGTCAATGAAAGGCGGGCTCTTGGCCGCCTTCGTCGAGGTGCCAAAAAGGGAACCAGAGGAGTCCGGACCATTCGAGGGCGATATCCTTTTTCTTTGGACGCAGCAGGATGGGTTGGAGAATCTCTGCTGTTTCCTCCAAATCGCTCCTCACGCGGGAGGCTTCTCGCTCCAGCTCTACTTCGAGCTCCTTCAAACGCGATTTGGTCGCCTCGACTTGTTGCCGGGCTCGCTCGATATCCATTTTTTCATAATAGGCTCGGCTAGCTGTCCGGGCGCTTGTCGTAGCTCGCCCGATTTGAGAAGTTTTTCGACCCAAGATAGCGCCAAGGATGGTCGCCCCCATGGAGATCGCTGTGTGCGTCATCTGTTCTTTGTATTGTTCTTGTTCTCTCTCGAGTCGTTGCCGAGCGACCAGAAGTTGCTTTTCCAGAGCCGCTATTCGAACAGCGTATTTCTGGCGCAGCCGTTCGAGCTCCCTGTCCCTTCTCTCTCGAATGAGCTGGCTCAGGCGGATGCGGAAATCCCGCTCCGACTCGCCGGGCGCCGAGATGACATTGAGCGTCGGGCTCTTCCACAGGGCGAGCTGAAAGCTTCGGGTCAAGAAGTCGACATAAGCAGGGCCGGCCGACTTTAAGAATGGGAAGGCTCGCTCTGGTAGAGCTCGGAAGGTCGCCTGTTCTTCTGGCGCTTTGGAAAGAAGCTGAAGTTCAGCCGTCAACCGGCTTGCTTTGTCCCAGAGAAAACCAAGCATGTTCTCGCCCATTTCCAGGACATGGGAAACGTTCTCCATGGCAGCGACCCCGAGCCGATTGTCAAATATGCCGGCCCGGGCGAACGCGGCTATCGTTGGGTGGTAGACGAGTCGGCCCGAAGAAGAAGCTTGTCTTGTCACGGGGAAAAAAAGCTCGTTAACGCCGGGAGGTAAGGGCGGTCGCTGGGCCAAATCTTTTTCTAAACCAGAGATGGCAAACATGGCAGCTGGCTGCGGGGGACCGGGCGGAGCCATTTCGGGAAGGACTCTTTTCTCTTCCACAAGCCTCTTGATTTGCTGCGTGGTCAGGGGACCACGGAGATAGGAGAGTGTCCAGCGCGTATGGAGAAGGACTGGCTTGTCCTCGTGGACGTTGTGCATCAGGAAGACGCGCTTTTTCAGTCGACTGAGGATATCCGAAACCTGACCGAGGTCAATGTGGCCGGCCACGCCGGCAAGGCCGTCCAGCAACCGAGACTTATCCTGTTCGGTTTGGAGGCGTCCAATAAACCATGTGCCCGCGTTGGCCAGACCTTTGTAATCCAGGTCGACAGGATTCTGTGTCGTGAGCACCAGCCCAAGACCGAATGCTCTTGCTTGCTTCAGGAGACTGAGGAGCGGCCTCTTGGAAGGGGGTTCGCTAACAGGGGGGAAAAAGCCAAAAATCTCATCCATGTAGAAAAGAGCCCGCAGGCTCCATGTTCCTGGCTGTCTTCTCATCCAGCCAAGGAGTTCGTTGAGGAGCAGGGTGACGAAGAACATTCTTTCGGCGTCGGAGAGATGGGCAATGGAGATGATGCTCAGCCTCGGCTTTCCATCCGGTGCGTAGAGGAGGGACTCGATAGCCAAAGGCTGTCCCTCCATCCACGAAGAGAATGCCGGCGCAGCCAGGAGGTTATTGAGGAGGACGGCGAGTTTGTAGCGCTCGGCAGGCGGGTAGAAAGCATCAACCGCGAAAACCCCAACCCGGCGGAAAGGAGGGGACTGGATTCTCTGGATCAAATCAGCAATGTCCAAGCTTTCCCCGGCCATCCACGAAGCTTCGAGGATGCTGGAGAGAAGGATGTGTTCGCGGCTCCGAAGGGGGTCAACTTGAAAGCCGAGGAGTCCGAGGAGGCCGGAGACAACCGTGGAAATGCGCTGACGCAACAAGTCCACGTCCTCCAGGAGTTCGGCCGCGGGCGCCGAAAAGGATTTGAGGACAGATAGCGGAAGACCGGACTTGCTTCCTGGAGTGAAGATGGGAATGTCCACCGCCTCGAGGAGTCGGGAGATCCGGCTTTCGTCCTGCTCCCATTCGAGTAAACCACTCTTCCAGCGCTCCGCCTGCTGGCGGGCGTAGTCTTCAGGGGAGAGACCCTGGCGGGCGGCCTCATCTTCATTAATCCAGGGAAGGAAATGCTCGGGTTTCAGTTCGGGGAAGAGAAGGCGTAAGTTGCCGAGGTCCCCTTTGGGGTCAACGATGATGGCCGGGATACGGTCAATGGCTGCTTCCTCAAGAAGACCGATACACAGGCCGGTTTTGCCGCTTCCCGTCATTCCCACGCATACCGCGTGAGTGACTAAATCCTTGGAATCGTAGAGGAGATAGTTTTCGGTTATCGATTGGCTTTCTGGGTCGACGATCTTGCCAAGATAAAAAAGACCGAGCTTTTCATAGATTCTCATATTGGTCTGCTCCAGGAGGATTAATCCATCTTTCGGCCATTTTAGCCCCAGGGTGAGCATGTGTCAACAACAGAAAGCCTGTTTTTTGAACCAGCAAAACGTTAGGTGGGATAGATCGAGCGGCCGGGAGCAGCTGCCCTTAAGATTTCTACTTTCTCTGTTTCTTGACAAAGAAAGAAGCGGTCATTAGGATAAAAAGCGCCAAAAAAAATCGTGGAGTGTTCGGTGAGCCAGGAAGAGCGTTTGGTTAAGAAAATAACGCCGAAGAGCGAGGATTTTTCGCGCTGGTATGTTGAGATTATTCGCAAGACCGAAATGGCTGACTATGCACCGATGAAGGGGATGATGGTCATTCGGCCTTATGGTTACGCTGTTTGGGAGAATATCCAGCGGCTCATGGACAAGCGGATTAGAGAATCCGGTCACGTCAACGCCTACTTCCCCCTTTTTATTCCGGAGAGTTTATTGAAAAAAGAAATGGAGCACCTCAAAGGGTTTGCGCCCGAGGTTGCCTGGGTGACGCACGGTGGCCAGGAAGAGCTGGAAGAAAGGCTGGCTGTCCGGCCCACTTCCGAGGCCATTATCGGCTCGATGTATGCCAAGTGGATACAATCCTGGCGAGATTTGCCCATCTTGATCAACCAGTGGGCCAATATCGTCCGCTGGGAGAAGGTCACCCGCCCCTTCCTGCGGACGACCGAGTTCTTATGGCAAGAAGGTCACACGGCCCATGAAACGGCCGAGGAAGCGCGGGCCGAAACGCTCAAGATTCTTTATTTGTATAAGGAATTTTGCGAGCAAGAGCTGGCCATCCCCGTCATTGAGGGTAAGAAGACGTCACGCGAAAAGTTCGCCGGCGCTGAGGAGACTTATTCCATCGAGGCTCTCATGTCCGATGGTAAAGCTTTGCAGATGGGAACATCCCATAACCTCGGCCAGCATTTCTCGAAGGTTTTCAACATCCGCTTTGAGGACCGGGAGCAAAAGCTTCAGTATGTCTGGCAGACGTCATGGGGGGTATCGACGCGCTTGATTGGCGCCCTGGTCATGAGTCATGGCGATGATTCGGGGCTTCGCTTTCCGCCTCAGGTAGCTCCTATCCAGGTCATTATTATCCCCATAGCCCTGGGCAATTGGAAGGAGAATGTCCTCCCCGTGTGCGAGAATATCCGGCGCGAGCTAAGCCAGCTTGGCTGGCGCGTGCACCTCGATTGGCGAGAGGAGTTCACTCCGGGCTGGAAGTTTTCCGAATGGGAAATGCGCGGCGTGCCGCTTCGGCTTGAAGTTGGTCCCCGGGATGTGAAGGAGAATCGATGCATCGCCGTGCGCCGGGATACCTTAGCTAAAGATTCGCTGAGCCTGGAATCCTTAGCCCAAAAGGTTCCCGAGCTCCTGGCTGATATCCAAGCTGGCCTGTTCAAGCAAGCTCTTGAATTCCAGCGCCAGAATACTCACTCCGTAGTTACCTATGAGGAGTTCAAGGAGATTCTCGAAAACCGACGAGGGTTTATCAAAGCCTGGTGGTGTGGCCAGGAGTCATGCGAGGACAAGATCAAGGAAGAGACCATGGCCTCGGTTCGCGTCATCCCGTTGGATCGCGATAAGGAAGAGCCAGTGAGGCCATGTGTTTGCTGCCAGAGAAGAGGACAGGAGCTGGTCTTTTTTGCCCGAGCTTACTGATTTCAGGCCTTTCTGATTCAGAGAATCAGCCTGACGGAGGGCGATGGAAAGAAGGCTCAAGCAAGGGAGGTAAAAGAAAAAAGCGGGGGTTTGATCTTCGGTGTCGGAAAAGGAAGAAGAGTATGTCAGGGCAAGGCGGAGCATGGTCGAAACCCAGCTCCGGGCGCGGGGGATTCACAATCCCAGGGTCCTCGAGGTCATGGGCAAGGTGCCTCGGCATCTCTTTGTGCCCGAGGAGATGAGACCCTATGCCTACGATGACGAGCCTCTTCCCATCGGGGAGGGGCAGACGATTTCTCAGCCTTATATTGTCGCTTACATGACAGAAGCGCTCGAGCTCGAAGGGGGGGAAGTGGTTCTCGAAGTCGGCACCGGTTCGGGCTATCAAACGGCGGTCCTGGCTGAGGTAACCAAGGAGGTCTATACGATTGAGCTCATCGACAAGTTGTCCCGGCGCGCCCAGGAAGTTCTTCAGAAGCTGGGCTACACCAACATTCATTTCAAAATAGGAGATGGAACTTTCGGTTGGCCAGAATACGCGCCCTTCGATGCCATCATGGTTACGGCAGCACCAACTTCTGTGCCCAAAAAACTCCAGGAGCAACTCAAAATCTCTGGGAGAATGATCATCCCTGTAGGAGCTGGCTTTCAGGACCTCGTCCTTATCACCCGGGACAAGAAAGAATTCAAGAAGAAGAAACTCCTCCCGGTTCGCTTCGTGCCATTGGTGTCGACACATTGACGCATATGGGGTGAGAGCCTGCCGGCGGAAGAGGAGAAAAAAATGAAGAGGCAACTTTTTTTAACCATTCTGGTCATGAGCTTGATTTGCCCGCAGCAGGCAGGAAAAAATGAATTTGTCCGGGTTTTTTTCCCGCAAGGGCATGAAGTTGTGGCTGAACTGGCCGTGACCGAAGCCCAGAGGCAACGGGGATTGATGTTTCGGGACAACCTTTCTGAAGACCAGGCGATGCTTTTTATTTTTGAGACCGAAGGCATCTATCCTTTCTGGATGAAGAACATGAAATTCTCCATCGACATCCTCTGGTTGGATAAAGACCGGAGGATTGTCCACATCGAGGCCGAAGTTCCGCCCTGTCCCGGCGACCCCTGTCCTTCTTATGGGCCATCGCAAGCGGCCCAGTACGTGCTCGAGTTGCGAGCCGGCTGGGTAAAGAGGCACGGCCTCCGGCTCTACGATAAGCTCGAATTCATCCTTCCTCCGAAGCTCATCTGATGGCGACATCCGGGCAATAAAAGAATCAACCGCGAGAGGGGCCCCCACGCTAAGTGATGACAGGAGGACCCCCCTCGAGTGTTGATATCGGAATTCGAGGCGGTGCCCTCGTTCGTTGACAGCAGGTGGAGGCGAGATTATAATGGCCGCACTGAAAATGGAGCGGGAAGGGAGAAAAAAAATAGAGAGCCAATTCCTTGACCTTGTCCAAACGCGTGTCCTTCTCGGCGATGGTGGAATGGGAACAATGCTTTACAGCAAAGGAGTTTACCTCCACACCTGCTTCGATGAGCTTAACCTGACCAACCCGGCCCTCGTCAGGGAAGTCCATCGCGAATACATCGAGAGCGGAGCCGAGGTCATCGAGACGAACACCTTCGGTGCGAACCGTTATAAGCTCAAGAAATTTGGCCTGGATGACAAGGTCCGGGACATCAACCGCGCCGGCGCTAAGATCGTTCGGGAAGAAGCGGGCCCGGAGATTTTTGTGGCCGGCTCCATCGGGCCTCTGGGGATAAAGATTGAACCCTGGGGACCCACGGCCGTGGAGGAAGCCGAGCAGGCTTTCCTTGAGCAGGCGGAGGCCCTCCTCGAGGGTGGCGTTGACCTTTTCATCCTGGAGACGTTCTCCGACATCAACGAGATTCACCAGGCGATCAAGGCCGTCCGTCGGATTGGCGGGAACATTCCTCTGGTCGCGGAGATGACCATCACGGAAGACGGCAACAGCCTCTACGGCACAACGCCCGAGGTCTTCACGAAAAAGCTCGAGGAATGGGGGGCTGATGTTGTCGGCGTAAATTGCAGCGTCGGCCCGGCGGCCATGCTCCAGTGCATTGAGCGAATGGCTCGCCTGACCAAGCTGCCGCTTTCGGCTATGCCCAATGCGGGCATCCCGCGCGAAGTCGAGGGACGGAACATTTATCTTTGTTCCCCTGATTACCTGGCCGAGTATGCCAAGCGTTTTATCCAAGTCGGGGTCAAGCTCATCGGGGGTTGTTGCGGCACGACACCCGCTCATATCAAGGCCATTTCGCGAGCCATCCGGGCTCTCCAGCCGCCGCGGCGCCGAGCGATCAGTGTTTCTCTGGCGGAAGAGAAAAAGCGAGAGGTAAAGATGGTTCCGCGCCGGGCTAAATCCGGCCTGGCTCGCAGAATCGAGGACGGCCAATTTGTCACTTGCGTCGAGATCCTCCCGCCGCGGGGAATCGACGCATCGGCTGCCGTGGCAGCGGCCCTTAAGCTGAAGCAAGCGGGAGTGGATTGCGTCAACATTCCGGACGGGCCGCGGGCGAGCGCCCGGATGAGTTCCCTGGCCCTGGCGGTTATCCTGACCAGGCAGGCGAGGTGCGAGGTGCTCCTCCATTACACCTGTCGGGATAGAAACCTTCTCGGCATGCAGTCGGATTTGCTCGGGCTTTATGCGCAGGGGATTCGCAACCTTCTTCTCATTACCGGCGACCCTCCCAAGCTCGGCGACTATCCGGATGCGACGGCGGTATTCGACGTCGATTCGATTGGTCTGACCAATGTCGTCAGCTCGCTCAACCGAGGGCTTGACATCGGCGGCAAGTTGCTTGACCGGCCAACCGGTTTTTTTATCGGCGTTGGCGCTAATCCAGGGGCGATCAACCTTGATTATGAAATCTCTCGCTTCGAGTGGAAGGTGGACGCGGGAGCAGAGTTTGCCATTACCCAGCCTGTTTTCGATGTCCGCCTTCTTGAGAATTTCCTGAAGAGAGTTACTCATTGCCGCATTCCTGTCCTGGCGGGAATCTGGCCCCTGTCGAGCCTCCGAAACGCTGAGTTCGTGCACCACGAGATGCCCGGTTGTGCCGTTCCAGAAGGAATTATGGACAGAATGCGACGGGCCCAGGAAGCTGGGCCGGAAAAAGCCAGGCAAGAGGGAGTGAGGATTGCTCGAGAAATCCTCGTGGACATCAAGGACTTGGTCCAGGGAGTTCAGGTGAGCCCGCCGCTCGGCCGGATCGACTTGGCTCTTCAGGTTCTGGAGGCGCTTTAGAACCCCCGCCCAGCGAGGAGCTTTCCGAGTTCGCTGGCCACATTAGCTGCGGCATTTTCATCGCTCAGTAATCTGTCGAGTCCTGCCAGTTCTGCTTTCATCTTGGCTTTTCTTTCGTTAGAGCGGAGAAGCTCGACTGCTTCTCGGGCCAGGCGGTCCGGGTTGAACTGGCGCTGGATGAGCTCGGGGATGATGCGCTTTTGAGCCAGGATATTAACGATGCTAAAATCTTGAATTTTTACCAATGGCCGAAAGGGATAATAGGTGAGAGGAGAAAGACGGTAGAAAGCGATAAGCGGCGTTCCTAACAACGCCGCCTCGAGGTTGGCTGTGCCGCAGGCGGAAAGGACCAAGTCCGAATAAGCCATGGCTTCATACCGGTCTTCAATTAATACTCTGTCTTGAGTGTCGATGCATTGGCGGAGCTGATCGACCCACCGGCTGTCCAGGCTTTCCGCTACCACCCAGAGAAAAACGACGGGGATTTCTGACCGTATCCGGTCCATAGCCTGACGCAGGACTGGCCAGTGGTTCAGCATTTCGGTCTGCCGACTGCCCGGAAGAAGCGAGACGAGAGGCATGTTGGGCGGAAGGGAATATTTTTGCCAGAAAGCGGACCGACTCGCCTCCACCCTAACTTTTTGCTTGAGGGGGTGTCCGACGAAAACAGCAGGAATCCCCTGGGCGTCGTAGAGGGGTTTTTCGAACGGGAAAATCAAGAGCATCTTGGCCACTGCCTTCTTGATCGTCTTCAACCTTTGTTTCCGCCAAGCCCACACTGTCGGACCGATATAATAAAGAACGGGGACACCCCGCCGCTTTAGCCTCTTGGCCAAGCGAAGGTTGAAGTCAGGGCAGTCGATGAGGATGGCCGCCCGCGGCTTTCTCGAATCGACTTCCCGGTCGATGCGCCTGAAGATGCGATGGATGCGGGGGAGGGCGGAGATGACCTCAAAAACGCCGATGCCGCTGAGAGCCTCGATGGGGAAGAGGAGGTCAACTCCTTCAGCGGCCATGGCCTTCCCGCCGATGCCGAAGAAGGAGAAGTGGGGATAAATCCTGCGGAATTCCCGCACGACATCGGCCCCGTATTTTTCGCCCGAGTTTTCGCCGGCCACGATGAGGACCGTGTTCATGGAGATTTGGGGGTTTGGGTAGGAAAGATTATTTCTGGCTTTCGTTGCTGGTCCTGACCATAATAAAAAAGCCATTTATCGTAGCTCTCCTCGTCGTTGTAACGGCGGATCGATTTTTGCGAGGAGGAGCTCACCACCCCGAGAATTTGCGCGTCCTTGATTGAGCTCAGAGCTTTCTCGGCAACGATGAGGACTCTCTGGGGCGAAAAGGTCTGCGCTTGGCCGCGAGCCTCGCGGCGGGAAACGGGGGGCATGGGGCTTGACGGGACAGCCGCTCGGGCTTGGGGCCTCTGAGCCCCGACGCCTGATTGGAGAAGGACAAGGTTCCATTGCCCATGGGAAGTCATCGGGTCCCGATAGAGGCGCCGAATGCACTTTTCGTCGAGGAGCTCTTTCAGTTGAGTGGGAAAGCGACCCGGATGTTTCAGCTGGTAGATGCGGATGGCCTCGACATACTGTTTTCCGCGGAAAATGAGCTCTTCTTCTTTTTCTCTTTGAATTTGGGTTTGCCAGACCGGAACAGCCACCATCAGGCCGATGCTCAAGATGGTAACAAGGAGAAGCAGCATGAGCAGAACGTAGCCTTGAGGTTTGGGCAAAGCTAACCTACCATGTGTCGTATGTCGTGCCATCAAGGGCTTTTTCCTGAGAGCCGGATCGCACATCGATAACGCCGAACTCTACGCCGGGTAGCAATTCCTCATAGGAGGGCGTTTCCCGGATTTCCACCCAGGTTTCGGCCGACCTTGTCATCGGGTCGACGGGGATCTGGCGGAGGTATCCTTCTTCTACTAGAGCCCGGAGCGAAGACGGATACTTTCCCTTATCGGTGTGATATTGGTCGATGAGCTTCCTCAGGATATAAAGGTCTTCTTTGAGGACGGCCTCGCGGGCTTTTTTCAAGCTCGTCTTGTACTGGGGGAGGGCAAGCCCGACCAGGATTCCGATGAGGGCGAAGACAATGATGAGTTCGATGAGCGTGAAGCCGCGCCGAGGACGGGCGTTTGTCCTCCTCATGAGTTTACCAATCCCTGTATTTAGTCCCGTCGAGGGCTGTGGCGTTGCTCTTGGTGTAGACATCATAAACATTTTCCCCTCCCCAGACGTCCGCATCCGGTTCGTCCTGGTAGGAGCGAAGCCCCCAGTCCGTGGAGTTGGTCATCGGGTCACGCGGGATCCGCCGCAGGAACTTGATAATCTGGGGTTCATCAGATCGCTCCTTGCTTGCTCCTGGTTCCCCGCCCGCCTTAAGCTCCACTCCTTTGACCAGGGTTTCCAAATCGGGGGGATAGCCGTAGCTATCTTCTTCGACTTCGATTTTCTTCTCATCGGCCAGTTTCTTGTAGGCGTCGATGGCCTCGCGAAGGAGGCGGAGGTTGCGCTGGAGCTCGATTTCTTTTTCTCTCTTGACTGCCACCTTGGCCAGGGGCATGATGGCCGTGGCCAGGACGGCGAGGATGGCAATCGTCACCAGCATTTCGACAAGAGTAAAACCTCTCGGCCGACGCCAGCGCTTAGCCATTCTTCTTTGAAACTGGCTTTTCAAAGCCTGAATTTATCGTGCGACCGCCGCTCGCCATGGTAGGTTCGGCGGCGGGGATAACGCTGCTGGGCCGGGCTGGCTGGCGCTTCTGGCCTTTCTTCGAGCGCCTTCCGGCTCAGCCTTATTTTGTTGTCTTCGTCCACCTTGAGGACTTTGACCTCGATGGTTTGGCCAATCTTGAGCACATCCCTGACACTTCGGACTCGATGGTGAGCGATCTCGGAAACGTGGAGAAGGCCGACGATGTTGGGCAGGATTTCGACAAAGGCGCCGTAATCCTCGATGCGAACAACTTTGCCCTGGTAGACTTTTCCAACTTCAGCTTCGAGGGTGATCTCCCGAATCATCTCCTTGGCTTTTTCGGCTGCCGCCATGTCAACGGAGGCGATGGTGATCTTGCCGTCTTCTTCGACGTCGATCTTGGCTTTGGTCTGGGCGATGATTTTCTTGATGACCTTGCCGGCCGGACCGATGACCTCGCTCACCTTCTCAGGGTTGATGAAGAGAGTAATGATGCGGGGAGCGTAAGGGGAAATCTCAGGCCGGGGAGCAGGGAGCACTTCTTTCATTTTGGCCAAAACCTCTAACCTGGCTTGTCGTGCCTTCTCGATCCCTTCCCGAAAAATCTCCGTCGAGATGGCGGGAATCTTGAGGTCGAGCTGGATGGCGGTGACCCCTTTTTCTGTCCCCGTCACCTTGAGGTCCATGTCGCCAAGATGGTCTTCGAGGCCAGCAATGTCCGTAAGGACGGCGTATTTCGATCCTTCCTTGATCAAACCGATGGCGATGCCGGCTACAGTCATGGTCAGGGGCACGCCCGCGTCCATGAGCGACAGGACTCCGCCGCAGACCGTGGCCATGGAAGAGGAGCCGTTCGATTCCAGGATGTCGGAAACGATACGAATGGTGTAGGGAAAGACTTCCTCAGGCGGAATGGCCGGGAGAATGGATTTTTCGGCCAGAGCGCCGTGGCCAATCTCTCGCCTTCCCGGTGCCCGCATAAAAGCCACCTCGCCAACAGAAAAGGGAGGGAAGTTGTAGTGGAGCATGAACCGTTTTTCCGCTTCTTCTCCGATTCCGTCAAGCCTCTGCACGTCCTCGAACGTTCCCAGCGTGACCGTGGCCAGACATTGCGTCTCCCCCCGCGTGAAGAGGGCTGAACCGTGCGTCCGCGGCAGGAGCCCGACTTCGATGGAGATGGGGCGGATCTCGTCAAACCCGCGGCCATCCGCTCTTCGCCCCTGGTTGAGCACCAAATCGCGGACGAGCTTCTTCTCCAGGGCGAAGAAAATTTCCTTGGTTTCGTTGATCTCGTCCTCGTTGTCGGCCGGGATTTCATCGAGCAAGCTCTTCAGGAGCCGCATCGTCTCGGCCTCGCTCTCCTTCTTCCTTTTGATCTGAATGGCCTGGAGGAGCTCGGTCCCGATGCGCTGCTCGATTTTTTCGAATTTTTCTTTATCCAGCGGCTTGGCGCTGAATTCCCGCTTCTTGATATTGAGCCGAGCAAAAAGCTCTTTTTGGGCGTCGATAATTCTCCGGATGGGCTCCTGGGCCAGGGTTATGGCTTCAACAATCTTTTCTTCTTCTACCTCCACGGCGCCGGCCTCGACCATAATGATCCCTTCCTCTGTGCCGGCGACAACCATGTTTAACCGGCTCTTTTCGAGCTGGGCAACCGTCGGGTTGATGATGAACTCGCCGTCGACCAGGCCGACTTTGACTGCCCCGAGGGGAGTCGTGAAGGGAATATCTGAAAAATAAAGGGCGGCCGAGGCTCCGATGATGCCCAGAGTATCGGGCTCGTTTTCCAGGTCAGCCGAAAGAAGGAGGGAGACAATCTGGGTGTCAAAATGATAACCCTCCGGAAAAAGAGGGCGGATGGGGCGGTCGATCAAGCGACTGACGAGGATTTCGCGCTCGGTCGGCCTTCCCTCGCGCTTAAAAAAGCCGCCCGGAATTTTCCCCGCCGCATACGTGTTCTCACGGTAATCCACAATCAGGGGGAGAAAGGATTTCTCCTCCTTGGCTTCTTTTTTCGACGTCGCCGCACAGAACATGATGGTTTCGCCATAACGGACCATGGCGGACCCGTCGGCTTGACGGCCGATCTTGCCAATGTCAATAGACAGAGGACGATTATTGATTTCAAGGACAATGGTTTGAGACATGGTCTTCCCTGTCGAGTTGTCTATTTTCGGAGGTTAAGCTTCTGGATGAGTTTCTCGTAGCGGGCAGCGTCTTCCCTTTTTAGATAAGCCAGGAGCCTCTTTCGCTTCCCGACCAATTTCATCAGCCCGACCCGAGAAGTAAAGTCTTTCTTGTGCGTGATGAGATGCTCGGTGAGCAAACGGATCCTTTCGCTGAGAAGAGCGATTTGGACCTCGGGAGAACCCGTGTCCTCGGGCTTGTGCCTGTGGCTCTCCATGATTTTCGTTTTGTGTTCCTTGCTCAACACAACTCTAACTCCTTCAATCAAGTCCTAAGTCTATCAGATTTCCCCCGGGTTGTAAACCACCTTTTCTGCCTCAAGATTGGAGTCAGGAAATTCCCGTCAGGGAAAGATAGCTTTTCTCCCTGCCTGTCGGCCTGATCGAGAGCCTCCTTCTCGATTTAACCAGGAGCAATTTTGGGGGTTCCGCGCCGGTGTCCGCCAAAGGACTAATTCTAATAGGGCCGAATTTAGCGGGAAAGCAAAACCTCTCTCCGTCGCAAGAGCTCCCGGGCATACCGAGAGGAATGTCCGCCCATCGTGGTCTTGATTTCCTCGAGTTTTCTTTCGATTTCCTCGAGAGTCATCTGGTTGATTTTCTTATTCCGATTGGCTTTGGCCCTGGATTCACCGCTTTTCTCGTCCGTCATGTTCCATTCTTTCCAAGTTTTTTTCATAAGAATAGCAGATTTTTCTTTCTCTGGCAATGCGCCGACTTGAAGCTCCGGGCGGATTTTAGTATAGTCATGACCCTGTGTATGTTCTCTACGCCATCCTCCTTTTCCTCGCCCTGGTCATCTATGCTCCCCTTTACCTTTGGAAAGGGAAGAAAGGAAGGGGGGCCAGCCTCTATCTCCGGGCTCGGCTGGGCTTCGGGCTAAAGGCCAGGCAATCAGACCGGCCATGCTTGTGGTTTCACGCCGTCTCCGTGGGCGAAGTTTTGAGCTTAAGGAATCTTTTTCGGGAAATCCGAAAGAGGCAGCCAGATTGGGAAGTCCATTGTTCGACACTGACGAGCGCTGGCTTAATGGTCGCTGAAGAGAAGCTCGTCGGTGCCATGTCCATTTTCTACGCGCCGCTCGATTTCCGGGCGGCTGTGGACAGGTTTTTTCGGGCCCTGCGTCCCGACCTTTTTATCCTCGTCGAGTCGGAATTCTGGCCCAATTTGATCCGGGTCGCCAGAAAAAGAGCCAGGACTGTTCTGTTGGTCAATGGCCGGGTGTCCGGTCGTTCTTTCCAGAAGTACCGATTGGCCAAACCGCTCGTGCGCCGTATTCTCGGCCAGCTGGACAGGTTCTTGGTCCAGACGGAAGTTGACCGCTGGCGGCTGGTCAAGCTCGGCGTGCCAGGGGAAAGAATCGATGTCGTCGGCAATCTCAAATGCGATGTCCAACTTCCTGCCTTGAGTGATGCGGAAAAAGCTGAACTCAAGCGGCGGATCGGTCTTCCCGAAGGGAAGAGGGTCATCGTTGCGGGAAGCACCCACCCAGGAGAGGAAGAGGTGTTGCTGGAGAGCTTCGAGAAGGCGCGGCAGAAAGAAGAGAACTTGAGGTTGATTCTTGTCCCCCGCCATATCGGCCGAGCGCCAGAAGTGGAGAGGCTCGCCCGGGACAGGGGCTTTGAGGTTGAACGCCGGAGCCGCGCTGGGTCGGGAAAGAGCTGGGATGTTCTGATTCTCGATACCATGGGCGAATTGTATCAATTCTACAATCTTTCCGACCTCTCTTTCGTTGGCGGAAGCCTGGTTCCCCGAGGCGGCCAGAACCTCCTCGAGCCGGCTTTTTACGGGAAACCGATTATCTTCGGACCGCACATGGACAACTTCGCCTTTTTGGCTGAGGAATTCCTCCGTCAGCGAGCGGCTCGACTTGTCCTCCGGCCAGAGGAGTTGACGGCGCTTTTTCTGGGCGAGGAGGGGCCAGCTCTGCTGGAAATGGGAGAGCGCGGCCGGGCTGTTCTCCGATCGTTACAGGGGGCGACGGAGCGAACTCTCCGTGTCATCGAAAGTTTTATGGCCGAGCATCACCCGGTGCCAGGACGAACATAGAATGGCCAAAAGGGCGAATAGAGCAAGAATGGGCTTTCTTGTTTTCATTTTCTCCGTCATGCTCCTCTGGGGAGGGGAACAAGAGGCCGATGCCAACAGGCTCAATGAGGATTTCTTTCTCCGTTGCGGAAAAGACTTGGCGAGTGTGGTGAGCTCGCCAGCTCACTGGCAGAAACGCGATGCACTCACTGTGGCTGCCTTATCCGGGACGACTTTTCTCTGCTTTGCCCTCGACGCGGACATCCGCCGAGAGGTCTTGGCGAAGCGAACTCCGGACGTCGAAGAGGGAGCTTCGTTTTTTTCCTCTTTCGGGGATGGCGGCTTTCTGCTGGGCGGTCTGGCTGCTCTCTACCTTACCGGTGAAATGGGAAAGAAGGATTCGCTCCGTCGAACTTCCCTTCTTTGTTTGGAGAGTCTGGTGACGACGACGATCTTTATCTGGGGCGCCAAGTTTGTGCTGGGTCGCTCCAGGCCTTCGACAGGTGAATCGAGCTCGACGTTCCGTCCCTTTTCTTTCGCCTCGGGACGGACATCCTTCCCCTCCGGCCACGCCGCTTCCGCTTTCGCTGTAGCCACGGCCATAGCCGAGGAAACCAAAGCTGTCCCTGTCGACATCTTGGCTTACAGCCTGGCCTCCCTCGTTGGGGTGGCTCGGATTGTCCAGGATAAGCACTGGACGTCCGACGTCCTCGTCGGCTCAGCTCTCGGATATTTCATCGCCAGGAAAATATGCCGCCTGAACAGAGATAAAGAGGAGACGAGGGCACGTTTTTCCCTCCATCTCTCTCCAGGATATAAGTCATTAGTCGTGAGTTATCATTTCTGAGGTCATTATCCATGCCAAGACAGGTCTCTGGTGGAGGATACACATGAGACATCGATTTGGCCGGCGAGCTTTTCTTGAGAAAACAGCGCAAGTGGCGATCTTAGGATTGGCGGGGACCGGACCTTTGCTCAAGGGTTGTTCTTCGAAAAAAGATTATGACATCCTCATCGAAAACGGGCTGGTTTACGACGGCCGGGGAGGCGAGCCGCGAGAAGCGGATATCGGAATTATAAGCGATTCGATCGTATTTATCGGAAAAGTAAGAAAAAACCGGGCTAAAGAGATTATCCAGGCTAAAAATTTAGCCGTTTGTCCGGGTTTCATCGATGTCCATGACCACACGGACGTGAGCCTCTTGGTCAACCCCCGAGCCGAGAGCCTTATCCACCAGGGCATTACCACTGTTATCAGCGGCAACTGCGGCTCCTCTCCATTCCCCGTCGCGGAAGCCACTTTGGAGGAGGAAAGGGAGAATTTGAAAAGAGTCTACGACGTCGACCTCGACTGGCGCGACATGAACGGCTTTTTCCAGCGCTTGGAGAAGGCCGGACTGGGGATAAACTATGCCACTCTCCTCGGCCTTGGCTCTCTGCGGGGCGACGTCATGGGGTTTGAAAACAGGCCCCCATCCGAAGACGAGATGGCCAGAATGAGAGAGGAAGTCCGGAAGCATCTCCGGGCCGGCGCTTTTGGCCTATCTACCGGCCTGGAATACGCGCCAGGAAGTTTTGCCAGCCCGGAGGAAATAACGGCTCTCTGTCGAGTCGTCCGTGAGTTCGACGGTGTTTACGCCACCCACATGAGGGATGAAGGGGACTTTCTTCTGGAATCTCTCGACGAATCCATTTCGACAGCGCGCGCGAGTGGGGTCAAACTCCAAGTCTCCCATCTGAAGGTGGCCTATCCTCGCAATTGGCCGAAAATCGACGAAGCGTTGGCGCGCTTAGAAAGAGCGAAACAGGAAGGAATGGACATCTTCGCGGACCGCTATCCCTACATTGCGGGGTCTACGGGTCTCAGTTTCTATTTTCCCATGTGGGCCAAAGAAGGGAAGACGGAGGATTTCCTCAACCGTCTCCAGGACCCGTCTCTGGAAGTTAGCCTCAGGGCTTATGTCGCCGAGCAGGAGAAAAAACTCGGCTCCTGGGAAAAAGTGTTGCTGAGCTCCATCATCTCCGAGAAAAACAGGCATTTTCAAGGCAAAACAATCAAGGAAGCGGCCGATTCGTGCGGCAAGGATGCCTTTGCTTTCATGCGCGACCTTCTGGTTGAGGAGAAAGGCCAGGTGGGGATGATAGCGTTCATGATGAGTGAAGAGAACTTGAAGAAGATTCTCGGCCATCCCCTCGTCGGTGTCGGCTGTGATGGCTCCGCCGTGGCTCCCTACGGCCGCTTGAGTTTGGGCAAGCCCCATCCCCGAAACTACGGCACATTTCCGAGAGTCCTGGGAAAGTACGTGCGGGAGGAGAAAGTTTGCTCGCTCGAGGAGATGATCAAGAAAATGACCTCCATCCCGGCATCGCGTTTTGGGCTGGGAAAAAGAGGGACAATCGAGTTGGGGGCAGTGGCTGACCTGGTAGTTTTTGACCCGAGCCGAGTGGCTGATCGAGCGACATGGGAGGAGCCTCACCAATATCCACAGGGAATCGAGTTTGTCCTTGTCAACGGTCAGGTGGCTATCGCCGGCGGCGAGCACACCGGCCGTCTCGCTGGGAAAATCCTCAAGAAGAGGGTGTAGAGCATGGGAAAAAAGTTTTTTCTCTTTTTTATGACGATGATGACTGGCTTGATTTCCTTGTCTGCCGGCGAAACTATCGTCGTTATGTCGTCGCTCGGGGCCCGGCTTGAGGTTGAGGCTGCTTCCTTCACGCCCGGGGATATTCTTGTGGCTCGTCTGGAGAACCCCGCGTCGCTAAAGAAAGCCGTTGTTCGTTATGCTCGAGCCACCTTCGAGTTGGGTTCTCGCGAGGGAGGTTTTGAGCCCCTGGCACTCATTGGACTCGACCTTGCCATCGCACCGGGGTCGCACGTTCTCGAAGTTGTCTTCGTTGGCAAAGAAAATCAAGTGGAGACGGTCAAACAGGAATTTTCTGTGCGGCCGAGGGAATTCCCCGTGAAAAAGCTCTGGGTGGAGGAGAAGTACGTGACCCCGCCCCCTGAAGTCCAGGAGAGGATTGCCTGGGAGGCTGAGCTTCTCCGCACCATTTACCAGACCTTCACCCCCCGATGGTTGGCCCAAGGTCCCTTCATCGTTCCCCACGAAGGACGGATAGCGCCGAACTTCGGTGAGAAACGGGTTTATAATAACGTGCCGCGATCGACGCACTCGGGGGTGGATATTTCGGGCTCGGCCGGCGACCCGGTTCGAGCTTCCAACACGGGTCGCGTTGTCTTAGCCCGAGACCTCTATTTTTCGGGCAAGACGGTTATCCTTGACCACGGACTTGGGCTTTTTACGTATTACTGCCATTTTTCTAGCCTGAACGTCCGCCGGGGCAAGCTTGTTCAGAAGGGGGATATCATCGGCTTGGTCGGCAGCACCGGGAGGTCAACCGGGCCTCATCTCCACTGGGGAGCGAAGGTTTTGGATAGCCGGGTTGACCCTCTTGCCCTCCTTAATCTTCCTCTCAAGGAGTGAGCCCCCACCCTATTTTTCCAGGTAAGCTTTGAGCCATTCGAGCACGGTCTGCCACCACAGCTCTGCGTTTCTGGGCTTCTGGACAAAATGGTCCTCATCCGGAAAATAAAGAAACCGGGAAGGGATATTCTGGCGCTGGAGAGCAGTGAATAGCTGTAACCCCTGGCAAAGAGGAACGCGGAAGTCGTTAGCACTGTGGATGACGAGACAGGGCGTTTTGAAATTGGAGACGTAGGAGCTGGGCGACCATTTCAGGTATTCATCCGGGTTTGTCCAGGGAGTGCCCCGGAATTCCCATTCTGGAAACCAGAGTTCTTCCGTCGAGCCGTACATCGAGACGAGGTCGAAAACTCCCGAATGGGAAACGAGGCAGCGGAACCTGTCTGTCTGACCCAGAATCCAGTTGACCATGTACCCACCATAGGAAGCGCCGGCAGCAGCCAGGCGGTCCCTGTCGATAAAGTTATAGTTGGCCAGGAGGTAGTCCAAACCAACCATGATGTCCTGAAAGGGCTTTCCTCCCCAGTCGCCGCTGATGGAGTCCGTGAAAGCTTGTCCGTAGCCCGTGCTGCCGTGGAAATTGACCATGGCCACGACGATCCCCGGTGAGGCAAACATCTGAGCATTCCAGCGGTAATGGAAGCTATCCCCCCAGGCCGATTGAGGACCACCGTGGATGAGCATGACGAGGGGGTATTTCTTGGCCGCGTCGAAGAAGGGTGGTTTGAGGAGAAAGCCATGGACCATATCTCCGCCTGCCCCCTTAAACCAGAATTCTTCGGCTGGCGGCAACTCGAGCTCAGCGAGAAGGTCCTTGTTGACAGAGGTTAAGGGCTTAAGCTGCTTTGTAGCCAGGTCCAGGGAAACGAGTTCGGCTGGCTGATGGAGGCTCTGTTCAAGAAAGTAGAGTTTTTTCCCGTCGGGCGAGACGCGAAGGGAGGTGAGAAAGTGGCCGTCAAGGATTTTCTCCCTGACCTTGGTCGCCAGTCTGATTCGGAAGAGAGCGATTCGGCCTTTTTCTTCGGCCGTAAAATAAAGAGAGGAGCCATCCGGTGCCCAGGCCATTTCCTCGACTGAATAATCGAGGTCAGCAGTAAGGGAAGTTAGCTGACGCGTTTTTCTGTTGAACAGGATGAGGGCATACTTATCCGCTTCAAAACCTGGCCGGGCCATGGCTCGGTAGGCGATGGACTGGCCATCAGGGGAGTAAGCAGGCTGATTATCGTTGGCCCGATTTTCTGTTATCCGAATCAGCGCGCCTCCCTCAACGGAGGTCAGGAAGAGGTCGTTGTTCGTTCCCAGGCCGAGTCTGAGTTCTGGGTCCTCGTTGCGGACCAAACAGATTTCCATGCCGTCGGGAGAAAACATATAATCCTGGTTGCCGCCGAGGGCCAGGGGCGGAGTGTCGAAATCGCCCGGAGTCAAATCTATCGCTTTGCCTCCCTCGGCCGGCATGATAAAGACATGGCTGCGCGTGCCGTCCCACCAGCTGTTCCAGTGGCGGTAGAGGAGGTGGTCATAGAGGCGGGCCTTAACCGGGTTTTTTTCCTCCGCCTCCTTCCGCTTTCGATTGCATTCCTCGTCGGCACAATCCGGGTAGACAGAGGAAGTGAAAGCAAGATGCCGACCCGTGGGCGACCAGAGGAAGCTCGAAACTCCCGTAGCCACGGTTGTAAGGGGCCTGGCTTCCCCTCCGGAAACGTCAATCACCCACACCTGCGACGTCCCCGACCGAGTGGAGAGAAAGCCGATTTTCTTGCCGTCGGGCGACCAGCGGGGGAAATAATCAGCGGCGGGGCTGGCCGTCATCCGGCGCATTTCGCCACCCTGGGCGGGAACTATCCATATGTCGCTATTTCCCCGGTTGGCTTCCCTGTCCATGACCGTAACGACAAAGGCAATCAACTTTCCGTCGGGCGAGACCTGTGGGTCAGAGAGCCTGTGGAGGCGGATGAAGTCGTCGAAGCGGAGGGCCCGCTTGGGGTTTTCGCCGCCAAGAAGGGGAAAAGCCAGAACTATGGCCAGAAAAGGGATGAGAAAATTTTTTTTGTTCATGATTCCTCCCTGACGAGATTTCATTGCCCTCTTAATGTAGTGTGGAGGAATCATTCCGTCAAGAAAAGCCAATCTCCATCGATGGTGATTGACAACTTTTTTTCTCGTCCTTATAGTATTAGCCTTAAATCATCCGTCGCTTCGCGTTTGGGATATGAGCCGAAACTTGGAAAGATAAGTTCACCCCTTGAGGAGAAGAGTCAGTGGGGAGTTCGGAGTGCTGTCCATGCTTTTCTTGGACGAAGAGGGGAGAAGCCGTCGAGAGGAAACTTTGACCGACAAGTTTCGTAGAAGATAGAGAAACGAGAGAAGAAGAACGGGCAGCATGATCATCGAGCTCAAAAATATCCACTTTAGCTACGGCCAAACCCCGGCCCTTCGCGGCATCGACTTGAGCTTGGAGGAAGGTGCGACCGGCCTTCTCGGGCCCAATGGAGCGGGAAAGAGCACCCTCCTTCGCATCCTGCTCGGCTTCCTGCCACCCCAGCAGGGAGAAGGGAGGGTTCTGGGCTTTGACATCAAGCAGGAGCAGCCTTCCATTCGCCGGTATGTCGGCTATATGCCCGAGGACGATTGCTTGATTCCTGGCCTGGACGCCGTGACGTTCACAGCTCATTTCGGGGAGCTTTCGGGGATGCCCCGCCAGGAGGCGATGAAAAGGGCCCACGAAGTCCTTTTCTACGTTGGTCTGGGGGAGTCCCGGTACCGTCTCCTCGAAACCTACTCGGCCGGGATGAGGCAGCGTCTGAAGTTGGCTCAGGCCATCGTCCATGACCCTAAGCTTCTTTTTCTCGACGAACCAACTTCCAACCTCGACCCCCAAGGACGCCAGGAAATCCTCGAGCTCATCCAGGATATTTCCTCCCGGAAAGACATCCAGGTCTTGATTTCCTCCCACATCCTTTCCGATATCGAATCGGTTTGCTCCTCAGTCGTTATTCTGAACAAAGGCCTGGTCGTGACTCAGGGAAAGCTGAGCGAACTCAAGCGTCTCGACTTCAGGCTCTACGAACTCAAAATCAAAGGCGATGGAGAAGGATTCAAGATGAGGCTCGGCGAGCTCGGATGCAAGGTCGAGGAGACAGAGGATAAGCTCCTTCGCCTCTTCGTTCCCTCGGACATGGATATCCTGGAGGTTTTTCGGATTGCGGCTGAGGAGAAAATCCAGGTCCGCCATTTTGTTCGCAGCCAGACTTCTCTCGAAGACCTTTTCGCCAAAGTTGTCGGAGCCGACGGATGACCATTCGAGAAAAGGGCTACACGCACTGGGAGGGAGAGCTCCGGGCGAGGCGCCTGGCGTGGTGGCCTATCACCAGGTTAGGAATCCGACTCGCCTTCAAGAAGAAATATTTCAAGTTCATCTACGCCGGCGCGTTTGGGCCGGCTTTTGCCTTTATTGTCGGCATCTATATCGCTGAGCGGGTCGAGGACTTTCAGTCCATGTTGCGCGGCCCGAGGGTTCTCGAAGTCAACCCAAAATATTTTTTGACTTATTTCAACAGCGATTTCTTGCTTTTCATGATGCTCATGATCATGCTCGTGAGCGGGGCGGGGTTGATTTCTGACGACCTGAAATATAACGCCCTCCAGCTTTATTTTGCGCGTCCGTTGGCGAAGAAAGATTATTTAATGGGGAAGATGGCTGTCCTGGTTTTCTTCCTTCTTTCCTTGACCCTCGTGCCCGGCCTTCTCTTCATCGTCTTCAAACTGCTTTTTGCCGGAAGCTTTAGCTTCCTGGCGACATATCCCTGGCTGCCGACAGCTGTGGTGGCGAGCTCTCTTCTGACAACGGCCTTTTTTTGCCTCTACACCCTCCTCCTGTCTTCTTTAAGCCGGAACAGGAGGTACGTCTCCATCCTTATTTTTGCTATTTATGTTGCTTCGGATATTTTCTTCGGTTTTTTCTACGAGAATTTCAGAAAGCCTGGCTTCGTTCTCCTGTCCCTCAAAAGAAACCTCCAGCAAACAGGCGCCTTCTTTTTCCAGCAGAAGCCTCCCTATCCCGTTTCCTGGCTGTATTCTTTCCTTATTCTGGTGGGCATTTGCCTTGTCGCGGTTCTTGTCCTCCGCCGCAAGGTCAGGGGAGTTGAGGTGGTTCGATGAGCGCTGTCATCGTCACGGCAAGGCTTTCCAAGTGGTACGGGAATGTCCTCGGGCTGAGCGATGTCAGCCTCGAAATAGAGCCGGGCATCACGGGCTTGCTCGGTCCCAACGGCGCGGGTAAGTCCACTCTCCTCAAGTTGCTCACCGGGCAGCTCCGGCCGAGCATCGGCTCGGTCACGATTTTCGGGCAGCGGGTGAAGAATAACCCCGCCCTTTTTTTCCGTGTCGGGTTCTGCCCCGAGCATGATTCTTTCTACGAGGAAATAACGGGCTGGGAATTCCTGCTCGGCTTGCTCAAGCTCCATGGCTTTTCGGCCGCGGAGGCAAGAGCGAAGGCGGAAAAGACGCTCCACATCGTCGACCTCTATCAGGACAAGGATAGGCTTATCCGAGCCTACAGCCGGGGGATGAGGCAGAGGTTGAAGGTGGCCCAGGCCATCGCCCACGACCCTGAGGTGATTATCCTGGATGAGCCGCTCAGCGGCATGGACCCATTGGGGAAAAGGAAGCTCATCCGGTTGATCAAGGATTTCAAGCGGGAGGGGAGGACAGTCATCGTTTCGAGTCATATTCTTCCCGAGATCGAGGCTTTGACGACGACGATTATCCTCATCCATCAGGGTAAGGTTTTTGCCCAGGGGGATGTCCAGGACATCCGCGAGCTCATCGAGAGCCATCCGCACCTCATTTCCATCCGCTGCGCCGAGCCGCGTCGGCTGGCCAGCCTTTTCATGAACGACGAGAATGTCCTCAAGCTGATGTTCGGCTCAGATGGGCGGTCTCTGGTCGTCGAGACGAGAAACCGGGATAAGTTCTTTAGCCTGCTTCTTTCTCTTATCGTCGAGCACAGGATCGGGGTCGAGGAAATTACCTCGGCCGATGATAACTTGCAGGCGGTTTTTGATTATCTTGTGGGAAAGTAGATGAGTTTCTGGAGCGCTCTCGGCCGTGTTTTTTCCTTCGCCTTTTTTCTGGGGAGAAGGTCACGGCGGACCAAGTTGTTCTTCGTGGCGAGCTTCCTGCCTGTCGTCGTGGCTATTATCATCAGGTTCCATCAAGCCTTCGGCCAGGGCCGGGGACTGAGGGAAGGCCTCTACCTTTTTTCTAACATCATCATGATTTTTTACCTCCAATTCATCATCCTGATTCTGGCCCTTTTTTACGGAACTTCTGTCTGCGCCGAGGAGGTTGAGGGAAAAACGCTTCCTTACCTGGTCACCAGGCCCCTGCCCAAATCAGCAGTGGTTCTGGGCAAGTATGCTGCCTACATGGTCATTCCCATCGCGATGGTGGGACTGGGCTTGCTCGCTTCCTTCCTTGTCTTGAACTTTGACCGGCTCGGGGAGCTTAGACGGCTTGCCGTCCTGGGCCGCTATTTCGGGGTACTCACCCTGGGGCTTTTGGCTTATGGAGCATTTTTCACCTTTTTTGGTAGCTTCCTGAGGAAATCCATCTTTGCCGGGCTTCTCTTCAGCTTTGGCTGGGAAAACGTCATCCAGTATTTTCCGGGGTCAACCCAGCGCTTCGCCATCGTCCACTACTTGAAATCTTTCCTCCCTCTTCCGTCTTCCGGAAGGTTTTCCTTCCTTACCTTTCGCTTAGAGCCGACGAAGCCCGGCCTTGCCCTCTTGATTCTCTTCCTCATTACAGCCGGATTTCTGGGGCTGGCCTGTTTGCTTTTTTCTCAGAAAGAATACAACCTCGAGGATTAGTTCTCCTCTTGTTTTTCCTCTTGGGGCTTGGCTTTCAGCTTCTGGCTCAGGTGGTCGATGAGGGTTTCGGGCAGGGAGATGGAAATCCTGACATGCTCCGGCGTCGAGACGATTTCCAAACGATTGAGCACCTCGGCCAATTCGGGTTCCTTGGACGCAGCGGCCGAGCCAAGAGCCTTGAAGCCGTTCAAAGCATCGGCCATTTGTTTGTTCTTATCAGCGTCGGCGCTTTGAGCTTTGATTTCCGCCTCAAAAACTTTGTCTCGATAATCGAAGGAAAGGAGCACCGAAGTGATGCTCTCGAAGGGGCTGAGCATAGGATTCTTGGAGGCAACCTCGGTCAGAGCACCGGGCGGAACGAGGAAAGCGCCGTAAACCATGGCCGTCTTGTTCATCCCTTTGACTAGGCCAGCCATTTCCTGATTCTTGAGGATGTTGTCTGCTTTCTTCTGGTAGACGTCGATCACCGCCCGGACGAAGGGGTCGCTACCGACGACGATGTTCGAATCGTCAAGGAAGGCCCCGCTCACCGGTTTTTCTTCCGCCTCCATCTGGATTCCCTGATAGAGGCGGACCCCGTTATAATCAGTCTCCTGGATTTTGGCGCCTTCTTTCTTGATTTTGCTCACGAGGAGGTCGCGGTTGTATTTCAGGTTGAGAACAGCGACTCCCTGCTGTGCTTCTTCCTTGCCGATTTCGCCACCCATGGCGGCAGCGAGGAAAAATACATCTTTTTTCGGGTCAATGCCCGTCTCCTGGATGAATTCCTGGTATTTCTGGTAATTCTTGTCCTCCTGAAGCATTTTTTGAGCTGCCTCTGTCGCCATGGCCCTGTGGACGTCGACGATGATCATCCCTCTTGCCTCCTTGGGCAAAAGGGACATCATGTCCTCTGCCTTGGCGCTTCCAGCCTGCGGAGCGGCGGGCTTCTTAGCGCAAGACCAGAGGAAAAAGGTAAAGAAGGTCAAAACTAAGGCGGTAGATTTCTTCATTGTTTTCCTCCTCGATAGAACCTTCCTTGGATGGGCAGCTAAAACTATAACAGAAAAAGCATCCCAGTGCAAAGATTTTTTCTCGGATGCAAGCATCTCTAATTCCGTGATGAGAAAGGCGCCTGTCCCGGTCTGTCCCTGTCCGTCCTCGCCTCACCCATCCCCGTGGGGAGCCCCTGCCTTTCCGGGCGTTGCGGGGACTGGCGCCGTGTCACCCATTCCTAAAAAGAGTTTGGCTTTTCTCACGGGAAAAAAGATGCCTCCTTCTCTGGTTCTGAAGGAAGATCAGGTTGAAGGCGGGCTCGTCCTACCGGCAGAAGGTGTAGCGGAGGCCGAGAGCGCCCACAAGGTCGAGCTCTTTGAAGTTGAAAGAGGGCACGACCTCAAAAAAGACATTGACGGGCGACTTCTTGCTCAGGAAGTCGATGCCCAGAGGAAAACGGAACCAGGCATTGTCATGCTCCTCAAAGATGACCTTGCCCCCCGCTCCAAGATAGAAGGAGAAATCGACCCGGCTATCGGCATGAAGAGAATATTTATAAAAAAGATAATCAGCGTGGAGGTGGAGGCGGTGTCCGGAGAGGGAAGACCAGCCTATGGCCGCATCCAGCGCCGTCCGGCTCCACCAGATTTTTCCTGTCAAGCCCGTGGGCTCAATGACAATGAGGCCAAGACCATACGGGTTTGTCTGTCCGGGGAGAAAAGAGAAGCTCAAGCAGACGACAAATAGGGGCGCCAAAATTTTCTTGGTCATGAGCATCTCCTTCGCATTATCTTTTCTCTGCATCGAAAATTCAAGCGAAACCGCTCTTCTGGAGGCAGCAGGACCTTCGGGGGCGGATCGTGCGGCCTGGGGCCATCGCGTAAGTACTTGACTCATAGCCGAGACCATAGCCGATTTTATTGGAGGTCCATATGCTCGCCATCCATTCATTTTAGTCGAGGATAAAGAAAAAAGAAAAAGAGATAAGAAACGCGCCGTTTGTCGTTAGATGACAGGTGTCCTCGGGTAAAGACATTTCTTTCTGGATAGAGGCATGGGGCTAAGGCAAAAGAAAGCTCCATTTTGGCACAAAATTTGCTTAATAATGGGTGGAGTTTTGTTTATAATGGATATGAAGGGAGAAAAGGACGCGACCAATAATTTGCGAGCTGCGCTGTCAAAGATAAAAAAGGAAAAATCGCCGGGCGAGTGTAGCTTAAAATTTATTATTTCGATATAATAGATAGGAAAAGTAAGAATTAAAGCGGCCAAGAAAAGACGGAGGAAACAATGAAGCCAAAGATATATCGTCGCGGGATAGCCAGCCTCATGGCGGCTTTTCTTTGCCTCAGCTTTTTCGCCTTGAGTGCAACGGCCCAGTACTTTGGCCGGAACAAGGTCCAGTATGAGCATTTTGACTTCAAAATCCTCAAGACGAAACACTTTGACATCTATTATTATCCTGAGTTCGGGGCCATGGCCAACCATGCCGCTCGCATGGCTGAGCGGTGGTATTCTCGGCTAAGCCGGATCCTCAACCATGAACTCAAAGGTCGCCAGCCCCTCATCCTCTATTCCAGCTCGACCCATTTCCAGCAGACGACCGCCATTCCAGATTTAATCTCAGAAGGAACGGGTGGCGTCACCGAGGCTTTCAAGCGGCGGATCATCCTTCCCGTCGGGTCGTCGCTTGCCGAAACCGACCATGTCATCGGCCATGAGCTCGTCCACGCCTTCCAGTTTGATATTACCTCCCAGGGGCGGCCTGGTGGCTACGCTGGCTCCACCGCCATGCGTGTTCCCCTGTGGTTCATTGAGGGGATGTCTGAATATCTGTCGATTGGGTCGGTCGACGCTCAAACGGCCATGTGGATGAGGGACGCCACCCAGAGAAAGGAGATTCCTCCGATCAAGAAGCTGGACAATCCTTACAAATACTTCCCCTATCGTTACGGCCACGGCCTCTTAGCCTACATCACGGGCAAGTGGGGAGATGAGACGATCGCTCGACTCCTCAAGGGCGTGGGCCGAGTTGGCGACCTGGAAAGCGTGATGACAAGAGTTCTTGGTGTAAATTACGAAACCCTGTCCAAGGAATGGCTCGAAGCCTATAAGAAAAGGTATGAGCCGCTTGTCTCCCAGACCGAGGTCCCCAGCCTAACAGCCAAAGTCATTTTCAAAGGGACGGAGATGAACCCGTATAACGTTGCCCCGGCTCTCAGTCCGGACGGGAAAGACATCATCTTCCTCTCCACCCGGGATCTGTTTTCCATCGACCTCTACCTCGCCGACCCCAAGACCGGTTCCATCAAGAAAAAGATTACCGAAACCGCTGTCGACCCAGAGTTCGAGAGCATCCAGTTCATCCGGTCTTCTGGAGCGTGGGATGGGCAGGGGAAGAGGTTCGTTTTTGGCGCAGTTAGCAAGGGCAAGCCCATCCTGACTTTTTATGATGTCGAGCGGGAGAAGATAATCGATGAAATCCCCTTCTCGAACCTGGATGAAATTTTTAACCCTTCCTGGTCGCCCGACAACCGACACATCGTTTTCACCGCCCTGTCCAGGGGACAGACTGACCTCTATGTTTATGACCTTGGCTCAGGGAGATTGAAACAGCTGACGGACGACCCTTTTGCTGACCTCCAAGCTGCCTGGTCGCCCGATGGCCGGGCCATCGCCTTCGTCACCGACCGCTTCGGCACTGACCTTTCGCTCCTGAGCTACGGCGATTACGAGCTGGCCCTCATTGACCCGGAATCAGGCAAAATCACCCGTGTTGAGGCGTTTAACGGCGCCAAGAACATCAACCCCCAGTGGTCTCCCGACTCGCGAAGCCTCTATTTTGTCTCTGATGTCAGCGGCAAGCCGGATGTATACCGGCTTGAATTGAGCTCAGGGAATATTTTCCAGGTGACCAACCTCTACACGGGCGTGAGTGGTATCACCGAGTTGAGCCCGACGCTTTCGGTCGCCTCGGCGACGGGGAGGATGATCTATTCTGCCTATGAAGAAGGCCGGTTTTCCATCTATGCTCTTGAGGAAAAGGAAATCCTCGCCGGAAAACCCGAATTAGCTCGGTTCGAAGGGAAGCTCCTCTCTGTTCTCCCGCCGCGGGAAGAGCCGTCTGGCTCCCTTCTCGGCCTCCTCCGCAACCCCCTTTTCGGGCTTCCCGAGCAGATGGAATTCCCCGTGTCTGAATACAAGCCGAAGCTGAGCCTGGATTACGTGGCACCGCCCCAGGTGGGCGTCGGCATCGACCGTTTTGGGACCTATACGGGCGGCGGGGTGGCCCTCTTCTGGTCCGATATGCTCGGCTACCACAGCCTGGGGACCTTAGCTCAAGTCTCCAGTCGCCTCAAGGATGCCACAGCCATCCTCAGTTACCAGAATTCCCGACGGCGGTTGAATTGGGGTGGAGCCGTCGGTCGGATTCCTTATGTCATTGGGTCTTATTCCGTCGGTACAGGCTATTTTTACGGCGAGCCCGTCTACATCGAGGAGGACTATCTCTATTGGCAGATAAATTATCAAATCCAGGGTTTCCTCGCTTACCCGTTTAACCAGGTTCGGCGTGTCGAGATGCGGAGCGGTTTCCAGTACATCGACTTCAGCCAGGAAATCGTCACGCAGATGTTTTCGGCTTACGACGGAACGCAGCTCGTTCGAGACATCCAGCAACTTCCCGCGCCCGACAGCATCCACTTTTTCTACACCAGCCTGGCTCTCGTCTATGACAGCGCTTTGTGGGGGGCTACAGGTCCCATTCTGGGGCAGAGCTACCTTCTCGAGCTTACACCGACCATCGGCTCTATCTCTTACCAGACGCTCCTCGCTGATTACCGGCGTTATTTCGTGCCGGCCAAGCCTTTCACCCTCGCCTTCCGCTTGCTCCATTACGGACGTTACGGAAAAGACGCGGAAGATGAGCGCCTCTGGCCTGTTTATATCGGGTACGAGAGCCTCGTCCGTGGTTACGATTATTATTCTTTTAATTATGAGGAATTGTCGGGTCCAAACGCCTTCGATCTCAATCGTCTTTATGGCAGCAAGATTTTGGTCGGGAATGCTGAACTCCGTTTTCCTCTTTTCCGGGTGCTCGGCATCGGCAAGGGATACTACGGCGTCTTCCCGGTGGACATGGTCTTCTTCTATGATTGGGGTGTGGCCTGGGAAAATGCAGCCAAGCCTACGTTTCTCAACGGGACTCGAAAACCCGTTTCGAGCGCTGGCGTTGGTCTTCGCTTCAACGTTTTCGGTTATCTGATCCTTGGTTTCAATGCCGTTAAACCGTTCGACCGACCGAACAAGGACTGGGTCTTCCAGCTCAGCTTTTTCCCCGGATTTTAGAAATGGGCTCTTGACAACGGCCTGTGATTTTATAAAATAAGGACCATGCTGCGCCCGGAAAAGACGCTCGTTTTCCCGAAAGTTCTTTGCATCTCCCTCCTTTTCTGGTGGGCGGGTTCCACCGCCCAGTAATCCACCTCATCTTCATTTTTATTCCAATGAATCCAAAGGGATTTTTTTCTACGCTCCAAAAGGAGGTTAAAGATGGAAAGATTCTCTTCAAGAGAAAGCGATATCTTGCCCCAGGCTTTCTATAACATCAAGGCAGACTTGGATGACTTGCCGAAACCCCCGCTCAACCCGCAGACTAAAGAGCCGCTTCGACCAGAAGAGCTCGAAATCATTTTTCCGCGGGGGTTCATCGCCCAGGAGATTTCCTCGGCCAGGGAAATTCCCATTCCTGGCGAGGTTCGGAAGGCATTCTCGGTTTATCGGCCAACTCCCCTTGTCTATGCCAGCGCGCTACGAGAAGCGCTATCAACTCCAGCCCGGATTTTTTACAAGTACGAGGGAGTAGGCCCGACGGGAAGCCATAAGAGCAACACGGCCCTCATGCAAGCCTACCTTGCTGCCCAGGATGGAGTCGAAACTCTAACCACGGAAACGGGCGCTGGACAGTGGGGATCGGCCCTGGCCCATGCCGGTTCCACTTTCGGTATCTCGGTCAAGGTTTTCATGGTCCGTATCAGCCATCGCCAGAAACCTGGCCGGAGAATTTTGATGGAACTCTTCGGGGCTTCCGTCGTGGAGAGCCCCAGTGCCTTGACGGAAGCGGGAAGAAAATTCTTCGCCCAGGACCCCGACCATCCCGGAAGCTTGGGCATTGCCATCTCAGAAGCAGTCGAAACGGCGGTCCGCCAGCCCGGCGCTAAATATTCCCTGGGTTCTGTCCTTGACGCTGTTCTCATGCACCAGACCATCATCGGGCTGGAAGCTGAGAAACAGCTGGCCGAGGCGGGCTTAGAGCCGGATATCGTCGTTGGCTGTGTCGGTGGAGGGTCCAACTTTGCCGGCCTTTCTTTTCCCTTTATCGGCAAAAGATTGACAGGCCGGACGAAGACTCGCTTCATCGCCGTCGAGCCAGAGGCGTGCCCCTCCTTGACGAAAGGAAATCTCCGCTACGACCACGGCGATAGCGTAGGGTTGACGCCCCTTCTTTACATGCACACTTTGGGCATGGATTTTGTGCCGCCTTCGATCCATGCGGGGGGCCTTCGCTACCACGGCATGGCCCCTCTCGTCAGCCACCTTGTCGACAAGGGGATTATCGAACCCAGGGCCTATTCCCAGGAGAAAGTTTTCTCTGCCGCGCGGCTCTTTTTGAAGTCGGAGGGGATTTTGCCCGCCCCTGAATCGGCCCATGCTATTGCCGCTGTCATTGATGAGGCCCTGAGGGCCAGGGAGCAGGGTCGGGAGGAAGTGCTCCTTTTTAACCTCTCCGGCCACGGTTTCCTGGACATATCTGCTTTCGCCCTGAATTCTCGCTCATAAGCTCAATGACCGTTTCCCCGAAGTATTAGAATTTAAGCCAAGCCATGGGACGACAAAGTCAACGCTACGGGGAGAATTACATGCCCCGGAAGGGTGCTGTGGCACCTCGTTGGGGGCCTCATCTCGTCATATCCAGGAAAATGGTCTTGAAAGAGCTAACACTTGCCCGCCTGAAATTCCTGGATGAAATCCTTGACCCGGGCCAGCCCCTGCTGGAGATAGTGGCATTCTGCCCCATAGCCGAAGCGGAGGTAGCGGCCCATCTCGAAATGTTCGCCCGGAACGAGGAGGACGCTCTTTTCCTGGATGAGCCTGGTGACGAAGTCGAGGGAATCGATGGGCAGGTGGTAGCGGACGTAGGCAATGGCTCCTGCCTGCGGGGGGATGAAATCAAAAAGACCGGGTTGTTTTTCAAGCCAGGCCTGGAGAATTGGGAAATTCTGTTGAAGGATATGTCGAGTTCGAGCCAGGATTTTCTCTCTTGTTGAAGGGCTCAAGGCGATGCGAGCTAACCGGTCGCTCAGGGTGCTCGGGGAGATGGTTGTGTAATCGTGGTAGGGCCAGATTTTCTGGATCAAACCCATCGGTCCGACGATCCAGCCAATCCTGACGCCGGGGAGGCCATAGGCTTTGGAAAGACCGTTGACGACAACGACGCGCTCGTGTTTTCCAAAAAAGCTTGGAGTTGGGTCGGCCCTTCGCTCCGCGCCTTGGTAGACTTCATCGGCGATAATCCAGGCTCCGCTCGCATCGGCCAGGTCGACGATGCATTCCATGGCCTCTTCACTCAGGACGGCGCCGGTCGGGTTGTTGGGGTTGGTGAGGATGATGAGCTTGGTTCTCTTGCTGACCACTTTCTTCAACTCATCGAGGTCGGGTGCCCAGGCCAGGCTCTCTCGCAACCAGAACGGCTTGACTACAGCTCCGAAGCCGCGCAAAAGCCCCCACATCTGCATGTAGTTGGGCATCATGAAGACGACTTCATCCCCTCTCTCGACCAGGCTCCACATGAGGAGAAAATTGGCCTCCGAGGATCCCGTCGTAACCAGAATCTCCTCGATGGAAAGGCCAGGATAAAGATGGGCAATTTGCTCGCGCAATTCTGGCGTGCCGTTAGTCTGGCTGTAGCCAAGGCCCGAGTTAGCTATTTCTTTGAGCTCTTCTTCGCTGACCAGCTCATTGAGAGTTAAGGGGTGGACGCCGCTCTCGGAAAGGTTGTAGGCAACGACGTTTTCCCAAGTCGACTGCATACGCTCCATCTTGAAATGTTCGATTTTCATCTGCTTCTCCTTTCCTTTTCGGTCTCGATGATAGCTCGTTTCGGGTTAGATTTCCACTCCTAAGGGACGCTTTAGGGCAAACCCGAAGACGAGGGATAAAAAGAAATAGGGAATGAGCCAATGGAGTTTCAGACCGAAGAAGGTCATTCGTCGGGCGGGGTACTTGATTTCGACCGACTGGATGGATGTGAAAGAGGGGAGGGGCTTTTGGCCGGGGTAGAAAAGGTTATCAAGGAAGCGTTGGGAGCGCCGGGGGCAAATGGGGGCCAAAGAACGAGTTCCAACAACCACAGCGGTTGAAATGGAGGCCACACCTCCAGGCTTGATTTTCAGCACGTAAAAACCTTCTTTTTCGGCTCGGATGCGCCAGTTGGTTTCCCTCGCTTCTTCGAGGCGAAGGGGCAAAGTTTCTACGGCAAGGCCATCCGGAGTTTCGAGCTCGACCTCGGTGTTCAAAGGGATGACGTTTTTATCCCAAAAAATTTTGAGGATGGTCGCATCGCCAACGCGCAGAGGTTCATAGCCAAACCAGAGGTTGAGATGGGTGAGGGCAAGGAGAAGAGGAAGGAGCATGACGAGCATGGGTTTGGCCGATAAAGCAACATATTTTAGGTTGGAGCGGAGGATTTTCCCGTAGGCTTGAAGCGCGATGGGCAGGCTGTCTTTGTAGAGGCGAATCTCGAGAAGATGGGCTTTGATTGTGTTCTTGGCCTGGCGAATTCCCGCCTGGTTCGACGTCCAGCGAAAGATAAAAAGCATGAACAGGCCAGTGAGAAAGGAAATAAAAATCATCGCCAGCCAGGGGTTGAGAGAACGCCAGGGCAGAAAGAGAAGGCTGAAGACCCGGCCGAGAATCGAATTAAGAAACCCCATTGGAGCTAAGGATTAACCTCCGTTTCAGGAAATATAGCCCAACCCTTTGAGCTTTTTCTTAACCTCTTCTTCTGACTGTGCTTCCTCGAGCTTGACGATTTCCTTTTCCAGGCAATGGACGATGAACTCCTCGGCTGAGGAATAGCCCGCCAAGCGGGCTAACTTCTTGACCCTCTCCAGAAGGTCCTTAGGTAGTTTGACTTTGGATTTTCCCAATTTATCCTCCTTCTTCGAAGATGGAGCGGCCAATCATCTCCTTTGGCTTCGGAATGCCGTAAACGCTGAGGATGGTCGCCGTGAGGTCATGGAGGGCGGGTCGGGAGGCTTTAACCGGGCGATTGGTCAGGAGAATGCCGGGGATGACATCCGGCGCGCTCATGTGGTCGCCGCTCCATTTTTCTGTGTTGTCCTCGAAGACCGAGCGCGGGAACCTGCCGAGCGGAGATCCCCAGGAAATCCGGTAGCCGTAGTTGAACCCGAGGACTATATCTGGCGCATGCTCGAGATGCCTGCCTTGATAGACTTCCTTGGTGATGTAAGCGTGGAGGATGGCGCGCTGGCCGGTCTTCGGGTCGGTGACCTCCTCGAGCCGCCGGGCGAGTTCATGGAGGAGGTTGTCACTCTCCGCGCCGGGGTTGACGATACCCTCCCTTTCCCGGCCTCGCAGGTTAAGATAGAGACCGTTGAGACCCACTCCATAAGCCTTCGTTCTTGACCAATCGGTGTTATCGAAGAGGCTGCTCTCCTCGCGGCGCCAGGGGTTGCGCAGCCTGTGATAGCCGTTTTCGAAGAGCCAAGTGTTAAGGTTGAAACCCCTGCGGAAGGGGTTGAACCCGTGGTCAGACATGACGAGAAGGAGGGTGTCGCGGGATATTCTCTGAAGGACTCTGTCGAGGAGCATGTCGGCCTCGATATAGATATTCTCGATGGTCCGGCCATATTTGGAGGCCAGCTGAGCGTCGTACATCGGATGACTCTCATCGAGAAGCCGCCAGAACATGTGCTGTCGCTGGTCCGTGCTCGAGACGTAATAAAAGAGAAGCCCCGAATCAAAGCGATTGAATTCATACTCGAACATTCGCTTGCGTTCTTCCAGAACCATGTTGTCCTGCTCGAGGAACTCTCCCTCGTCGAGGACATCGTGGTCGAGGGCACTGGTGTCAGCGGGTAAACCCTTAGTGAAGAAGGGGCCAAATTTTTTCTCGAGTTCCTTGGCGTAGCTCTCTGGAGTCGAAATGGGGAGAGCAGGTTCGGCTGGGTCGATGTGGATAGCTGAGACGTAGAGCTTGAAGTGAGGCCTGATTTCCTTGAGGTAAAACATGCAGATGCCGCTGACGCTCTGGGTAGGGATAAGATGGAAACGAACTCTTTTCCAGCCGCTCCATTCTCTCTCCCGCAGGATAAACTCTTCTCCTGGATAGGTAATCTTGGCCACGGGATGGACAGGGTCCAGAATCACCTTGAAATTGAGAGTGGACTCAGGCCTGTCTCGGCGGAAGGTATTCGTCGGGCCTGGCAGGCTGGCCTCGACCGTGTTGTTGACGACCTGAACCCTGTGGATACGGCCGCCGCCGATGTCTTCGTTGATCTCGATGGGCTGCGTCGTATAATAATTGAAAAGGCCATAATAGCCCTTGATGTCCGGTGTTCCCATCCCGGAGAGAGTCCTTTGTTTGGTCGGCACGGGCGGATAGTTGGACGGCATCTTAAAGATTGTGGCCGGGATATCGTCTTCCTCAAGTAACTGCCAGAAGGCCGGGCCACGGATGAGATTCCTTACTTTTCCTCCACCAAGAGGGAGGACTAAGTTTCCCAGCTTGACCGTCGATTTGGCTTCTTCGGTCGAAGAGGCAGAGAAAATGGGAATGTAGGAGCTTGGGTCGCGGTGCATGAAGTCGAAAATGCCATGACCACCAGGGTCCATGCCGGTGATGAAATTTGCCCAGGCGACAGGGCTCTGGGGCGGGATGCTGGTCTGGAGGGGCTGGAAACTGCCTTGATTGGCCAGACGCTGGAATGCGGGGAGCCTTCCTTCCTCCATCCATCTCGCGAGAAGGCGGGGGTCGAGGCCATCAAACCCGAGGACGAGGATTTTCGTCCCTGTCTCCCTTTTTCCTCCTGTCTTGGAGATGAGCGGTGGGTTGCCGCCCCAGGCCAGAAAAGAGGTAGTGACGACCCCCCACTTGAGGAAGTCTCTTCTTTTTATCGGGTTCATTTTTCTTTTCCTTTCTTCTTCGAAAAGCTCGACCCTCTTTCGAAAAGGGGCTTGCCGTCCATGTGAGCAGGGATGGGCAGGCCAAAAAGGCTCAACACGGTCGGGGCGATATCCATGATCGAGGGTGATGTGGCGCTCAGCTTCCAGCTGGAGAAGAGCACGCCGGGGACATGCGTCGGGTCGATGCAATGGTCTCCACTCCAGGCTTTGAGGTTATCCTCAAAAACACGCCGGGAGACTTTTCCCGTCACTCCATCCCAGGACGCCCGGTAACCCTGATTGTAACCGATGATGAGGTCGGGGGCATTCTCTTTGTATGGGCCGGCATAAAGGCGCTCGCTATCGTAAACTTCCGTGATAGCCACTTCTCCTTTTTCCTCGTCCCGGAGAAGGCGCAACTTTTTGATGAGCTCTGCTTTAAGAACCTCTGTTTCCTGGCCAGGTGAAACGATGCCTTGGGCTTCCCGGCCCTTCTGGTTGATGTAGAGGCCGCCCAGACCAAGGGCATAAGCTCTTGTCCTTTCCCAATCGACGTCCTTGTGCCATTCCTCGCTTTCTTCTTTCCCATCCTTGAGAGAGAGGTATCCGTTAGTGTAAAGCCATGAATTCAGGTTGACGCCGCGGCGGAAGGAGGCGAAACCATGGTCGGACATGACCAAGAGCAAGCTCCGCGGACCCGCTTTTTGGCTCACTCTTCCCACGAGGTCGTCCATGCGCTGGTAAAGCTCCTCGATGACGCGAGCGTTCATCGTCGGGGTCGTGGTTTTCAGGGCAGGATGATGGGAATCAAGATAGCGCCAGAACATGTGCTGGATGCTGTCCGTTGTTTCAAAGACACAAACGACCACTCCTTTTCTCGTCTTGTCGATGGCGTTGAAAAGCATCGCTTCCCATTCGGCATGGTTGGAGTAGGTGAGTTCGAGGAAGGCGTCTTCCTTCAACACTCCTTCATTCAACGCCCAAGTGTCGTTGGCTTCTCCCAGCGTGATGAAGCTTCCCAGGAGCTTGCTCAAGTAGACAGAATAGAGGAAAGGATGGGCAATGGGGAGAGCCGGTTTTTCTGGGTCGATGTTGAGCGGGGTAACGTACATCTCGAAGTCCGGCTCGAGCGAGGAAACATAAAACTTGGCAATGGCGCGGATTTTAATCCCCAGCCCGGCTCGGAAAACGAGCCTGATCCAGGGAGAAAAAACTCGTGGCTTGAGCCTGAACCGCTCACCAGAAACAGCGAGCACCGCTTCGCCTCGGCCAGCGTCGATGCGGATAATCAGCGGAAGGCGGATTTCCTCTGGTTTTTTCAAGAGCGAATTCTCAGGCCCAGAAACGTAGGTCTGGATGCGACCGTCCACAACGTCGACGGGAATGACTATGCCGCCCTCTTTTCGGTGGACTTTACTCTTGTTGGTGGTGTAAAAAGCGAACGTCCCCTGGCTCCCTTTGAGGTCGGGTGTGCACATGCCGGCGAGGAGATGGCCAGCAAATTTTTCGGGCGGAAAGGTGATGGGAACCCGCAGCACAGTGCTGAAAATGCCAGCCTCGCCGAGAGTTTTCCAAAAGGGAATGCTTTTTCGATAATTCCTGATTTCGGGCCTGGCCAGAGGCAGTCTGTATTTTCCTATGGATAAGACGCGGCGGGGTGGGCCGATGCGAGCTGAGGAGAGTTCGGGCAGGTAGGTCTTGGGTTCTCGACGCAGAAAGTCGAAAATGTTGTGCTTGGATGGCTCGGTTCCGGTCATGAAAGAAGACCAGGCGACTGGAGAAATGGCCGGCGTCGTGGTTCGGAGTCTTGTGTAGCTTCCGACTTTACGGAGCTTGGCCAGGTGCGGCAATTTGCCTTCCGCCATGTATTTTTCCACCAGCTTGGGTTCCAAACCGTCAAGCCCGATGATGACAATTCGACCGACTTGAGCTTTCCGATAAGCTCTTTTTCCCTTGAGCAGACGGAAAAAGAATCGAATTGGCCAGGAAAGGAAAGAAAACAAGGCCAGAAAAAAGGTGAGAAAGAAAACGAGGAAGGAAGAGAGGAAGGCGAAACCAGCCCCAGGGCCGATGTAAGCTTCGACAGGCAAACACAAGATGGTCAGGGCGCCCAAGCAAAGGAAGTAGCAAATTTTCAAGGGTGCGGCGTATCGATAGATCTTCCCTCCGACTTTGAGCGGCCTCCGTGCTGGCCTGAACCCAGGATTGCCGATAGAATCACCCGACGGGTCCTGTCGCGGTTCACCCCCGGCGCCCCCTCGCCGACTATCTTGTTGATTATCAAGGAGGTAGAACATTAGCCTCAAACGCTCGGGCCGGCGGGGGGCCCCGCCGAGAGGGAACCGGTTTTGTTGCTCTGGCGAGCCAAGGGCTGTTTTTTTCAGCATCCTTATCTTTTTTCGTTGAAGTGATCAAGGATAAACCCAGCCAACTGGCCAATGGCCAGGTTCTGGCCGAGGGGAGTGATCGACCAGACGAAAGCATCCTCCCAGGTGTGCATGCCCTGGAGGTCGGTTGAACCGAAAACCTCCCTTTTTTTCACTGACCCCTTGATGTCGAAACCGGGTTCTGAGACCACAATGAGGTCAGGGCCCTCAGGAAGAAGAGGTCCAGAATAGACCTCCTCGGCCCGAAAGACATGGCGGATGACTTTCTTCCCCCCGTCCTCGAGCCGGGCCAGCTTCTGGCCAATCTCTTTTCTTAGAATGTCGCGCTCGGCCGGGGTCACGATGCCGCGCGGGAATCGACCCTCGACGTTAAGGTAAATGCGGCTGGGGTCGAGGGCGAAAGCCACACTCCCGTCGGCTATCTCCTCCAGCCCTTTCGCCTCATTAGCCCGGAATCGAAGGTAGCCTTCCCTCTCCAGCCAGGCATTGAGGTATACTTCTTTTTCGATGCTGCAAAATCCGTGGTCGGAGAGAATATAGAATCCTTCCAGACCTCCTGTGAGCTTCTCAAAAGCAGAAGCAATTTCGCCAATGAAGCGGTCGATGCGGCGGTAATAATCCAGGAATTTTTGATGGTGGGAGTTCTGGGGGTCCAAACCCGACCGCCAGAGGAAATGGTGAAGCCTATCTGTCCCGGTAATGACCAGCTCAAAGTAATCCCAATCCCCTTGCCAAAAATGCCGAAACGCGCGCTCTCGGCTGGTGAAGGTTCGGTCAAGCTCCTGCCAGAGGAAGTCGGCATCCTGCCTGGCCTTCACCGTGTCGATATCAATCTGGTAGCCCATCTTCTCGAGGTTCGCTTTTTCGGAGGGGGGATAGACCGCCCTCTCAAGCTCGAGAGCGACAAACCCGGAGATAAGGATGCCGTTCACCCGGCGCGCCGGATAAGTGGAAGGCTGGTTGATGATGATGCATCTCTTGCCCATCTCAGCCAAGCGGTCCCAGAAAGTGGGGCACTTGAGGTCCAAAAAATTGGGGAAACGGATTTCATAGGAGCCACGCTTAAAGTCGGTGAACCCGAAGATGCCGTGCGTTCCGGAGTTGGCGCCGGTCATGAAATCCGTCCAGCTCACGGCTGAAATTTCGGGAAGGCTCGCTCTCAATCGACGGAGAGAGCCTCGGTCAATGAGCTGAGCAAGGGCGGGCATAATCGACCGGCTGGTCAAGTCCATGACGAGGGAGTGCGGCACCCCGTCGAGGCCGATGATGCAGACTGAAGGCTTTCTCTTCTTTTTTAGCCACGCCATTTTTAAAGACCATTATAGCACAGGACCGACCAGACTACCCTCGGATGACCATGCGGGCGTCGACAATTCTCGCCCCCCTTCCTTTCTCGAGCACGATGAGCGGGTTAATGTCCAGCTCCTGGATCTCCTCGAAGTCGACGACCAGCTGGCTGAGCCGCTTGAGACAGTCAGCTACAGCGTCGACGTCGTAGACAGGTCCGCCGCGGAATCCTTCCAGAATGCGGTGGGTTTTCGTCCTCCGGATCATGGCCAGGGCGGAATACTCCCGGATGGGGGCGAGACGGAAGGAGACATCTTCGAGCGCCTCGACATAAATCCCGCCCATGCCGAACATGAGGATAGGGCCGAATTGAGGATCCCGGTTCATGCCCAGAATCACTTCCTTGCCGCCCTGGACCATCTCCTCGATGAGTAAACCGACAATCCTTGCTTCTGGCTTGGCCTGGAGCACGCGCTCTTTGATTTCCTCGTAGGCTTTCCGCACATCGCTTTTGCTCTTGAGACCCAGTTTGACGCCACCATAATCAAATTTATGAACGATATCCGGTGAGGCGATTTTCATGACCACCGGGAAGCCAAGTTTTTCGGCCGCCTCCACCGCCTCCCGCTCGGTGTGGGCGAGGACTGACCTGACGACCGGGAAGCCGTAGGCTTTGAGAACTTCGTAAGCCTCATGCTCGAGGAGAAACTGACGTCCTTCTTGACAAACCACGTCGAGGATAGCCCGAGCTTTTTCTTTATCGGCGCGGTAAATTTTGATGCCCGTCTGCGGCCTATTCAGCCAGTCGGTGAAGTTGGCCATTTCGGCCAGGACACGCGCCGCCGATTCAGGAAACCTGAAATTGGGGATGCCGTTTTGCTCAAGGATGCCCACCCCCTTGGAAACATCGTAAATTCCGAGAAAACAGCACAGGACAGGTTTTTGGGAGGCGCGGGCGACGTTGACGATGGCCCTGGCGATGCTTTCGACTCGGGTGAAAGCGGTTGGCGTCAGGATGACGATGGCTGAATGGACGTTCCTATCCCGGAGCACAGCCCGGAGCGAAATCTCGTACTGTTCTTCCTGGGCCTCGGCGATGAGGTCGATGGGGTTGTGGAGGCTGGCTGTGGCCGGCAGAATTTGACGCAGGCTTTTTTTGGTGGCGGGAGTGAGTCGGGGAACGTTGAGGTTATGCTGGATGCACGAATCCGTGGCCAGAATGCCCGGGCCGCCCGAGTTGGTAATGATGGCCACATTCCGGCCCCTGGGCAACGGTTGTCTGGAGAAGGCCTTGACATAATCGAAGAGTTCTTCAAGGGTGTCGACGCGCAAGACACCGCACTGTTCAAAGATGGCATCATAGACTCGATCCGAGCCGGCCAGGGAGCCCGTGTGGGAGGAAGCGGCGCGCGCTCCCACCATGGTTCGGCCGGCCTTGAGAGCGAGGATAGGCTTGGGTCGCTTCTTCGAACTCGTGATTTGGCGGGCGATGTCCATAAAATCACGGCCGCGGACAAGGTCTTCCAGGTACATGAGGATGACGCCCGTTTTGGGGTCGGATTGGAGATACTGGAGGAGCTCATTTTCGTTGACACCAGCTTTGTTGCCCATGCTGATGAACTTGGAAAAGCCGATATTCGCTTCCTTGGCATAATCGAGCACCGCCACGCAGAGTGCTCCACTCTGGGAGATGAAGGCGATATTTCCCTCTCTGGGCATTTGCGTGCCAAAAGTGGCGTTCATGGACACGCCAGGGTCGGTGTTGATAACCCCAAGGCAATTCGGCCCGACGAGGGTAATGCCATGATGGTTGGCGATCTTCTGGACGCGTTCCTCGAGTTCAATTCCTGCCCCGCCGATTTCTTTAAACCCAGCCGTGATAATGATCGCTCCCCTGACTCCCTTCTGACCGCACTCTTCAAGGACAGCGGGCACGATGGGGCTGGGAACGACAATAACGGCCAGGTCAATCACATCGGAAACATCCGATATTCGGGCATAAGCTTTGATGCCAAGAATGCTCTGGGCATGGGGGTTGACCGGGAAGACCACTCCCTGAAATCGACTGCCGATGAGGTTGGCGAGGACGGACTGGCCAACGCTACCTGCCTGCCGGGAAGCGCCCACGACTGCAATCGACCGCGGGTAGAAAATCGCCTCAAGTCCTTCCATGGAACGCTACCTAACCGGCTTAGCCGCTCGGAGGACATGGTCGAGAAAGACAGATTCGGGAACTGCTCCTTCGATGAATACGGCTTCGTTTATAACGGTCTTGGGGACACCAAAAACGTGGTATTTTTGGGCCAGGTGGGGGAATTCCGTCGCTTCGACCATGTCGGCGCGGATGCGCGGACTTTCTACGGCAAACTGGTGGGCCAGGCGAACCGCCAAAGTGCAGTAGGGACAGGTGGGAGTGACAAAGACCTGGATATGGACGTCGTTCGCCAGGTCGGCCAGAGCTGTCTTTGTTTTCTCGGCCAGAGCTGTGCGGCGACGAGAAACGTCGACGACGGCTTCGAGAAGGCTCACGTACTCATAGCCCGAGGGAATGCCGAAAAACCGAATTCCGTAGCCTTGTTCGGGGCTGATGACGATGGCAGGAATTTTGTCCACGCCGAGTTCATCGGCCTTAGCTTTTTCAGCCACAAAATCATGTGTTCTGAGGTCAATCTTGTCGGTCAGGCTGACCACTTCCTCGAGCAACTGTCTTGTTTCCTGACAGTAGAGACATTCTTGCCCCTGGAGACGGTCGGGCAAAACCAGTCGGCTGGGCTCCTGGGTAAAAAAGAGGATGGTCACCCGCTCGGCCATTTCCGAGGAAAGTTTTTTCTTGGTTGCTTCCTGGACCTCAGGACTGATCATAGCCATGATTTGACTCCTTTGATAAGAATTATTTTAGCTTCGCCCTTGTGCTTCCTGAAGGTCGTCATCATGGAAGTCGGGTCATTCCGCCTGAGCCAAAAGATAGTCGGTGACGCGGATATGATACTTTTCGGGGTCGAGGGTTTTGATGATGGTTTTCTTGTACTTGTTCGTCTCGGGGTCAAGCTCGCTCAAGTCGACGATGTCGCCGTCCAATTTGTTTCTGTCAGCATCAGTAATGAGCTTGACCAGAGGTCGAAGCAGGAGTTCTGTCTCGGAGTGATTCTGGACGACGATGCCAAGCTCCCCTGTATCCAGCATGACCAGGGTACCAACGGGGTAAATGCCCATCATCCTGACGAATTCCCGAAGGAGCACAGGATGGAATTCTTTTCCTGATTGCTCGAGCATCAAGCTCAGGGCTTCGTCTCGGGTGTAGACCCTTGAGCGGTAAGGGCGCTTGGTCGTGATGGCGTCAAAAAAATCGACAATTTTAACGATCTTGCTGAACAGGCTGATCGTCTGTTTTCGAAAAAAGCGCGGGTAGCCCCCCCAATCTTCCTTGATGTGATGCTCCATGGCTACATGGACAGCGTGGACGGGAAGGTTCTTGAACCCCTTGAACTGGACCAGCTTGGCCGCGCCCTGGTAGGGGTGTTTCTCGATAATCTTTCTTTCCTGGTCATCGAGCCGCGCTGGCTTCTCCAGGATTTCCCGGGGGGTGTCGAGCTTTCCGAAGTCGTGGAAAAAGGCGCTTATCCCCAAATCCACAAGTTCGTTCCTGTCCAGCCCGAGCCTCTTTCCCAGGGCGATGGCCAGAATGCAGACGTTCATCGAGTGGTTGAGCGTATATTCATGGAAGTTCTTGATATTGGTCAGGCCCTGGACAAAGGCTTCGTTGTCGACGATGTGATTGAAGATCGCCTGCATGAGCCGGCGGGTGGTGCTGAGCTTGATTTTCTCCTCCGAGGCGGCGCTGGCGAAAGCCTCTTCAAGATGGGTGATGCCCAGAAAAAAGGCCTTGGCTGCCGCCTTCTCCCGGCGTGGAGCGAGGTCAGCTGGGAGTGTTTTTTCCATGGTGATGGTCCTCACTCCCATTTTCTTCATCTCGGAAGCGATGGCCTGCGAAGGTTCGGCCCGCTTTTCTTCTCCCCGGGCTAGAAGATGGATGAAGGAGGTGAGGTCGGCGGCGTTCAGACCGGGTTCGAAACGGAGGCTGCCGACCCCTCTTTTTCTGAACTCTTCGATAACGAATTTGAAAAAATGATAATTGGCAAACCCGTACCGGAGCCGGATATTGTTGAAAAAAAGAGTGCTCTGGCGGATGGAGAACGCAGCTTCCCCGAATTCTGCCATCGCCTTGCGGATGAGGGATAAGAGCAGGGAAACCTGACGCTGAAAAAGAGTGTTATGGGGCTCATAGATGCGGGCACTTTTCAACACAGCGTGGAGGCGGATGATGATTTCGACAGCCAGGCTGTGGAGTGCCCGGCTGGTCTCGCCTTCGCTCTTTTTCAACGCCGGGGCACTCATACTCTTGTCCCAGACTCCGAGTGGGAATCTTCACGGTGGAAAGAAGACAAAGCCTCCAGGCAGGCCCGTCTGACCTTTTTGGATTTGGCTTTAGAACCTTTTCGCAAGGCTTCTCTGGCCAAGGCATCAGGCATTGCGCTCAGCGCCGCTACGGCGAGGCAGGCTATCTCTGTTTTTTTCGGACTTGACCACCAGAAGCATTTTTGAAGGTAGATTTTTAGAACAGAGCCCGCCTCTGGCGAGCCACTTCGGGCCAGGCCATCGAAGACGGCCTTGATTTCCGCCAGGCTTTTTTTCTTGAAAGCTTTGTTCCTCGTCAGGGCCAGGAGATAGGGGAGGACGGATGTATGGATGGTGTTAAGTCTTTGCAGGGCGGCGATGCGCACTGCCTCATCGCCGTCAGACAAAAAGCCGAGGAGAATCCTATCCGCTGCTTCCTCGCCGGCCTGGCCGAGGACCCGGATGGCTTCGAGTTTAATGTCTTTGCTCTGGGACCGGATAAAACCAGCCAGAAAGGGGAGAGGTTTTTTCTCATGGAGTCGACCGATGAGCCGGATGATTTCCTTGGTCAGGGACGGCTTGGAATCCTGGGCGAGCATGATCAAGGCGTCGCTGTCCTTTTTTCCTATGGCTTCGAGAATATGGAGAATTTTCTGACGGAGGTGGGGATCCACTGTCGCCTCAAACAGGGAAGCGGCCAGACGGCCCGCTCCGGGGCCGAGAAGACTCAGATACTCCAGGAAAGAATCTGTATCCTGGAGGCGCGTCCACTCCAAAGAATCCTGAAGCTCAGCCAACAGGCTATCCTGGCCCATCTCGACGATGAGGGAGTCGATAAACGCGGCTTTTTCCCCATTCTCCTCGAAGACGGCATCCCTGAGCTCGTGAAGGGAGATGAGGAGACGGGAAGCGCTTCCAAAATCCTTTTTCTGGAGGGCTGTGTGGTGCATTTCCTTAAGGGCTGCCGCTAAGCCGGGCCACTGGTCCTTTCTCTCTTCCAGACACAGGAGCTCGGTGGCCAGGCTCTGGTGTTCTTCTTCTGAGGAGACTTTTCGGCTGGAAAGGAGGAGGGCCTCTATCTCCTCAAGCTCCTTCTCATCCGATGGCATCAACAGAAGGTTGAATTTTTCGGGCAAAGCGGGGATGGCTTCCCCCCCGGGCATGGGTTCGCGGCTCCTTTCTTTGAGTGCGTCCGTGCGGATTTCCTCCAGGTCCTCTGGCGCCAGGTCGATCCGGCCCCGAGAAAACTCTTCCCTGTCGACGCGCATTTCGAGAGGCGGCTTGCCCACACCGATCCGGGTCTCCAGGAAATCATCGGGAGCAACATAGCGGATATTGGGGAAGTCCTGCTCCCAGAGAGCGCTGACGATATCCCCCTCCTCGGGTGGAAGCTGGGAGACCTTCCTGATCGTTTCGAGGAAAGCTCTCACTTCCTCGATGCTCAAGCCGCGGTAAAAATAGAGTGTTTGCATTCCGTCCTTAAAGAAGAAAAAAGGCAAACTCTTGACGGGGTGAGGGTCCTCGTACACTTTATCCCCAAAAAATGTAAAGGCTTTTTCCTCAACGCCAAGCTCAAGCTTATAGTACCGGTCGAGATAATCTTTAAGCTTGGCGTGGAGGTCGGAAGCGAAGTTGAGAACAGTCCGGTGATGGGGTGGAAATATCTTCGCGGCTTGGACAGCGCTGGCGAAAAGGAGAAGGATTTCCTTGACCTTCGTTACCTGGGCCGGGCTAACCAGCTCGGAGTCTTGGATTTCGGGGGTTCCTGGCGAGTGAGCTTTCTTCCAGATCACGCTCTCTTATTATAGTCGTTTTCGGCCCCGTGGTCAAACCAACGACCCTGCCCTCTTATTTTGGAAACATGCCCAATCTCGCGAAATCGGCCGGGAAAAGAAAAGACAATGGACGAGGCTGGCCTACCTCTTTCCCGGTTCTCGCTTGCTCAGGACGTTTCTTTCATAGGCTTCGATTTCTTTGATCCAGGCCTCGGCAGGGGGAACGTTGCGGGTCAAGCAATAATAATCCCAGATAGCGCTGAAGGGAAGTGTTTTCACCTCTTCGAGCAGGGCCAGACGACCGAAATAATTCCCGTTTTCTTCGAGCTCAGCCAGACGGTCGAGAGGCTGGAGGAGGGCGAAAAGGAAAGCCTTGAGCGTCGCTCGAGCCCCGAGAACGAGCGCCCCCACCCTGTTCATCGAGGCATCGAAGAAATCGAGGGCCAGGTGGACGCGCGGGAGCGCTTCGCCGCGGACGACCTCTTCAGCCACAGCCTTGAGCTCTTCGTCGAGGATAACGACATGGTCAGAGTCCCAGCGAACGGGCCGGCTGAGATGCAGGACCAAACTATCGAAAAAGAGAAGCAAGGCCGAGATCTTGTCAGCCACCGACTCCGTCGGATGGAAGTGGCCGAGGTCGAGGCAGAGCATCTTTCCCCGCGCCGCTGCATAGCCCAGGTAAAACTCATGAGAGCCGACGACATAGGCTTCGCTGCCGATGCCAAAGAGCTTGCCCTCAAGGCTATCCTTCATCGTTGAGGCGCTGTACTCAAGCCTGAAGATTTCATCCAGGGATTCCTTGAGCAGGGCCCGATGGGTCCAGCGGTCGATGGGGGAATCCTTGGAGCCGTCGGGAATCCAGAGGTTATGGAGGCAGGCGCTTTTCTGCTCGCGGCCGAAGAAAGCGGCGATGCGGCGGCAACACTTGACATGCTCAATCCAGAACTTGCGGATAGTCTTGTCCCGGCTGCTCAGCGTGAACCCGGAACTGGCCATGGGGTGGCCGAAGCAGGTGGCGTTGAAATCGAGTTTGATTTTCTTCTGCTTGGCCCAGCTGACCCAGTTCCGGAAATGGGAGGGTTCGAGCTCGTTTCGCGGAACGGGGCGGCTGCCGAACTCTCCGTAAATGGAGTGAAGGTTGAGCCGGTGGTCGCCGGGGATCAGAGAAAACGCCTTCTCCAGGTCCTGGCGGAGGTCATCGACATGGCGCGGTCGTCCCGGATAATGGCCGCTGACGAGAATTCCGCCCGCTGTGGCTCCCTCCTCCCTTTTTTCGAAGCCCCGAACGTCGTCCGCCTGCCAGCAGGGAAGGGAAAGGGAAATGGTCTTCAAACTGGCCAGGGCCTTGTCGACGTCGACGCCCATTTCCTCAAAGCGACTGCGGCTCCAGGCATAAGCTTTTTCAATCGCTGAAGGGTCCATCTTCCCACCCTCCTTTCATGGGCACTTATTCAAGAGGCAAATGTCTTGATAGCGCTCGTAGGCTCGCTCCCATTCGGTGGTGGCGCGAGGCTCGTAGGTTTTGGGCTCGACTGAGCGGTGGATGATGTCGCGAATTTCCGGGAGGGAACGGACATAGCCGAGAGCTAACGCCTGCATGGTGACGTTTCCCAGAGCTGTGGCTTCAAAGGGGCCAGCGACGACGCGGATTTGAGCCGCATCAGCTGTAAACTGACAGAGGAGTTCGTTTCGGGCGCCGCCGCCGATGATGTGGATTTTCTCTATTTTCCTGGCAGTGAGCTTTTCCAGTTGGTCGAGGGTCCAGCGATATTTGAGGGCCAAGCTCTCCAGGATGGCCCGAGCCATCTCGCCTGGTGTGCGGGGCGAAGGCTGCCGGGTGTGGCGACAATAGGAACGAATCGCCTCGACCATGCTCGGCGGGTTGAGAAACCCTGGCCAGTCGGGGTCGAGGAGGGCCGGGAAGGCGAGCGCATCCTCGGCCAGTTTGGTGATTTCATCATAACTCAGGGGCGAGCGCGAGGACCATTCTCTCCGGCACTGCTGGAGGAGCCAAAGTCCGGTGATGTTCTTCAGGAAGCGGGTCGTCCCTTCGACCCCGCCCTCGTTGGTGAAGTTGGCTTCGAGGGCGTCAGCGTTGATGACCGGCTTTTCTGTTTCAACGCCAAGAAGAGACCACGTCCCTGAACTAATATAACCCCAATTTTCTCCTCTGGCCGGAACGGCGGCCACAGCCGCCGCCGTATCGTGGCCGCAGGCGGCCACGACCAGAGTCTCCTCGAGACCTGTCACCCTTGCCAAATCCGGGCTGAGACGGCCGATGACCGTGCCCGGAGTAAGGATATCGGGCATTTTCAAGGTCTCGGGAAGCTCGAGCGCTTGAAGAAGCTCCTCGTTCCAATTTTTCCGCCACGGGTCGAGAAGCTGGGAAGTGGAAGCAATGGTGAATTCGCTTGTCTTTTCCCCGGTCAGGAGGAAGTGGAAAAGGTCGGGCATGAAGAGAAGGTGGGAAGCACATTCGAGAAGAGGCGATTGATCTCGCTTCATGGCGAAGAGCTGAAAGAGTGTGTTGAAGGGCAAAAACTGGATGCCCGTAAGCTCATAAAGGCGTTGGCGCGGCACACGCTCGAAGAATTCCTCCATCGCCCCTCGCGTCCTTTCATCCCGGTAGGTGAAGGGCAGCCCCAGGATACTCCCATCTTTGGCCAGGAGGCCAAAATCGACTCCCCAGGTATCCACAGCCAGACTCTCAAGTCTGACGCCGTGATCGGCCAGGCAAGACTTCAGGGCCCTGATGATTTCCTCAAAAAGGCTGTAGACATTCCAGTGGGAATGCCCGTGGAGGCGAAGCGGGGTGTTGGCAAATCGCGCGATCTCCTTGGTTTCGACTTGGTCATCTTCGAGCTTTGCCAAAATGGCCCGGCCGCTCTCTGCTCCCAAATCAAAAGCGAGGAAATGATGTCCTTTCATCTTCGTCCCTTTTGGAAAGCAAGTTATCTTATATAATCATTTCTTTTTTATTGCAAGCTTTCCGTTGGCCCCGAAATTGCCGATCAAAGCACCCGACGGGTCCTGTCGTGGTTCACCCCCGGCGCCCCCTATCATAATAATTTCTTGATATCTTGAGCCCTCTTGCTAAACGAGCATTCCCTATCCGCAATTTTGGGTTTGCTCTTGAGTCTGACTTTGAAAAGTTTGAGGGATTGTTCTATCATGGATTTTAAAAGAGGGAGATATGGACTTCGAGGATAAGCTCAAGCTCGTCAGAAAATCGGGCCCGAGGGCGACGAGGTCAGAAAAGATCAACCGGGCATGGCAGGAAATCTCCCGGCAAAGAGAGCTATCGACACGGGAAAAACTGGAGAGACTCATTCGCCTGACCAAGGAAAGCGGGCCCAAAAAAGAGCCACCCCTCCCTGCTGAGACCGAAAGGCGCTTACCCCTTCAAATTTTTGAAAACGATTTCCCCGTTCGCGCCAGGTATGGCCGAGTGCCAATTGAGGCTGGCCTTAAAATAAGCGGAAAAACTCTCTTTCTCCTCAGCCGGGATGAGAATTTCGGCCATCTTGACCTCGGGAGCGCCCTCTTCTTGGATTGCGAGACGACGGGGTTGTCCGGTGGCGTGGGCGTTGTTCCCTTCCTCGTCGGTCTGGGTTTCTATGGGGATAATAAATTCCATGTTGTCCAGTTTTTCCTCGGCGACCTGGCCTTCGAGGAGCAGCTCATCCATGAACTCCAGCTCTTTTTATCGCGGATGAATTTCCGGTCGGTCGTCACTTTTAACGGCAAAGCGTTTGACCTGCCGCTTCTGGAGACGCGCTTCATTCTTCATCGCGCTGAGCTGGCCCTGAGTGGGCTCCCCCACCTCGATTTTCTTTTCGCTGCCCGCAACCTCTGGGGACACAAGCATGAAAGCTGTCGCCTCTACTTCCTGGCCCAAGAAGTTTTGGGCGCAGACAGGGCCGAGGATATTCCTTCGGCCGAAATACCCGCTCGCTATTTCCAGTTCCTCCGCTCGGGCGATTTCGGGCTCATCGAGCCCGTGCTTTACCATAACCAGGAAGATATCCTGTCGCTCCTCGGCATTGTGACGGTTGGCGGAGCGCTCCTGGATGAAGAGATGGAAGCAGTCAGCGAGTGTCGGATTGACGGCCTCGACCTCTTTGGCGCGGCCAGGGTGCTGGAGAGGAGGGGGGATGTTGAGCGGTCGGCCCGGTTCATCCAGCGAGCCCTGGAGACGAAGTTGCCCGAGGACATCTCCGTCCTGGCCAAGAAGAAGTTGGCCTCCTATTTCAAACGGCAGCGCGATTGGCTGCAAGCCGTTCGTCTCTGGGAACAAGTCACCCCGCTGGGACATCTCTTCTGTTTCCGGGAGTTAGCGATGTATTATGAGCACAGGGAGAAGGATTACGAAAAGGCTCGCCAGCTGGCCGAGGAGGGGTTCATCATCGCTCAGGGGATATCGAAGAGCTACACTCAGGATTTCTCCCGGCGGCTCGAACGCCTCAAGAAGAAGCTGGCTCATCGGAAAAGCATGGAGAATAAATGAAGCGAGGTTTTAAGAAATTCCGAGCTTTTTTGAAAGCTCATGATCTCAGACTGACGCGGACCAGAGAGCTCGTCTTTGAGGAAATTTTCTCTTCTTCTTCTTTGCATCCTAACGCCTATGAAATTCGAGAAAAACTCCTCCGCAGGGGCCACCGGGTTTCCCTGGCCACGATCTACCGGACGCTCAACCTTCTCGTCCGAAGCGGCTTGGTGAGCTCGATTGACCTCGGCGAGAATCACAGTCACTTCGAGCCCGAGCGGACAAGGACGGCCCACGGTCATCTCATTTGCCTGAGCTGTGGCCGTGTCCGTGAGTTTTCCCACGCGGAGATCCGCGAGTCCATCGAAAGAATCGGTCAGGAGAAGGGTTATCGCCTGGATAAATTTTCGATCCAGGTTTTCGGTTTTTGCGAAAAATGCCGGAAGAGCTGACGCCGGGAGCTTGAAGAGCTTGAGCTAACCCAATTCTCGCTTGGCCTTGCTACCGGCGATTTCGGGCTAACTTCTTTCTCAAAAACGCCTTGACTGCTTCCATGGCCATGAAGACGAAAAGGCTGAAGGCAAAAATAATCGCCAGACCGGATGGGGTGGGCTTGAGGATGCCGAAAGACTCCCTTACGGAGGGGATCTGTACCAGGATGGATACCAGGATGACCTCGTAGAGGATGGCCAATACCAACCAACGATGAGGGGGAACCTTGAAAACGCTGAACCTCAGGGAGCGGAAATTCATGGCCACCACGAGCTCGACGATGATAAAGAGAAAAAAGATTTCTGTCCTGGCCACGGCGATATCGCCGAGCTCATGGAAAAAAAGAAAATAGAAAAACGGTGTTTCAATGATCAGGGCCATGACGAGGAAAACCAGGACCTCGAAGGAAAAGACGCTTTCTTTCGGGCTGCGGGGAGGCCACTCCATGATGTCCGGGTCCGGAGGAGAAACGCCGAGGGCAAGGGCTGGTATGCCATCGGTGGCCAGGTTGATATAGAGGATGGCAGCGGCGAGCAGGGGGAGATAATGGGGCCCTTTGATGAGGACAATGCCGCCAATGACGGCGACTTCGGTAATATTGCAGCGGAGAAGATAGGTCAAGTATTTTTTGATGTTGTCATAAATCCACCGGCCGCGCTCGATGGCTTTGAGGATGGTGGCAAAATTGTCGTCGCTGAGGACAAGGTCAGCGGCGTCCCTGGTCACCTCGGTTCCGGTGATGCCCATGGCTACGCCGATATCGGCCTGCTTGAGGGCGGGAGCGTCGTTGACCCCATCGCCGGTCATGGCCACAACCTCACCCCTTTTCTTCCAGGCGCGGACGATCTTGAGCTTGTCGATCGGCGACACCCGGGCATAGACCGTCACCCTGTCGACAATTTTTTCGAGCTCCTCCTCGGACATCTCGGCAAGTTTTTCTCCGTTGAGGACGATATCTCCCTCCTCGTAGATGCCGATTTCCCTGGCGATGGTCTCGGCTGTGATTTCATGGTCGCCGGTGATCATGATGGGCTTGATATGAATCTTCTTGCAGGTTTTAACTGCTTCGATGGCTTCTTCCCGGGGAGGGTCCATCATCCCGAGAAGCCCAAGGAAGACCATGTCCTGCTCGTCTGTCTCATTGAAGCGATTCCTGTTTTGGGGAATGACTCTTGAGGCAACGCCGAGCACGCGCAACGCTTCTTGGGCCATCTCAAAGTTTTTCCCCAGGATTTCTTTTTTATGGGACTCAGACAGGGGAATGATTCCCCTGCCTGTCAAGAGGCTCGAGCACCGACTCAGGATTTCCTCCGGAGCCCCTTTCATGAAAGCCATCCTTTGGCCGCCGGGCTCTTCATGGATGGTTGTCATCCGCTTTCTTTCGGAGCTAAAAGGAATTTCTTCAAGCCGGGGGTTATCGAGCCTGGTTTCGCGGATGGAAACTCCCGCCTTGGCAGCCGCGACAAGAAGAGCTCCCTCCGTCGGGTCGCCTTTGATCGTCCATCTTCCCTCTTTTTCTTCGAGCTGGGAGTCGTTGCAGAGGATGGCAGCGCGGAAGAGCTCCCCGAGGGGCTTATCTTTTTCGACGGAAGAAAGAAGCTCGCCGTAAAATTCCCCCTTGGGCTCGTAACCGACGCCCGTCACGCCGATTGTTCGATGGGCCACCCAGATCTTCCTGACTGTCATTTCGCCCTTGGTAATTGTCCCTGTTTTATCCGAGCAGATAACGGTAGCGCAACCGAGGGTTTCGACGGCCGGCATTTTCCTGACCAGGGCATTCCGCTTGGCCATCTGGTGCATTCCGATGGCCAGAGCGCCCGTCACGATGGCCGGGAGCGCTTCCGGGACAGCAGCCACGGCCAGAGCGACGGCGAACATGAGCGCCTGGATGGCGAACTCCATGGTCAAACGGCCGGAGAAGGCTTCTCGGATGGTGCTCACTCCGGCCACGACGAGACAGATGGCCAGGGCCAAAAAGCCCAGCCATTTGCCGATCTCGGCCGTCCTTTTCTCAAGCGGTGTTTTCTTGGGCTCTGCGGCGGCTACCTGCTCGGCGATCCGGCCGAACTCCGTGCTCATTCCCGTGGCCGTGACGATGGCTTTGCCTCTTCCGTAAGTAACGATGGTTCCGGCAAAGACCATATTCTTTCTGTCAGGAATAGAAATATCCAGCCCTTCAGGAGCAGTATCCTTTCGAACGGGTGCCGATTCCCCGGTCAGCGAGGCTTCGTCACATTCGAGGGAGCGGACCTCAAGGAGACGGGCGTCGGCGGCAATCTTATCCCCGGCCTCAAGAAGAAGGATGTCACCAGGAACAAGATTTCGACTGGGAATCTCTTCTTCCCGGCCGTCCCGGAGAACAGTGACCATGGGCGAGAGCATTTTCTTGAGAGCCTCGAGAGCCTTCTCGGCTTTGTATTCCTGAATAAATCCGAGAATAGCGCTCAGGAGAACAATGACGGCGATCAGGACCGCGTCGAAGATTTCGCCGATGATGACAGACAGGGCGATGGCGACCAGGAGGATGAGGATGAGGATATTCCTGAATTGATTGAAGAAAAGGCTCCAGGCCGAGACTTTTTCTTCCTTCCTGAGCTCGTTGGGGCCAAACTCCCCGAGGCGGCGGCTGGCTTCCTCAGAGGAAAGTCCTCGGTGAGGGTCAGATTCGAGCGACGCTAAGACCCTGTCCGCTTCTTCGGCATGCCAGACGAGTGTTCTCATGGGTTGATTTCAAGCCTTGGCTGCCCATTATACCAGAATGGGTCTGGATTGGAAAAAAATCAACCGGGGTTAGAAAAATGCCCTTTTTTGCCGCCATTTTCTCCCCTTCCAGCCGATGAAAATCATCCGTAAATTCACCCCAAAGGGTGATTTACCAGGGGAAGAAGGCAGGTCAGGATAAAAATGACCGAATTTCTGTGGAAATAAAGGAGTCTTCTCCGCCGGACCATGTTGACAAAAAACGATGATTGGACAATAATCTTCCCCACCGTGAGGAAAAATCTGCTCAACAGGGGTTTTACGGCCATCGAGATGATCGTGGTCGTCGCCATTCTGGGCATTCTTCTTGTGGCCAGTTATCCGGCCATTCTCAACACCTTGGAGACTCGAGGCCTGGAAAACAGCGCCCGGGAAGTTCTCACCACGCTCCACCAGGTTAAATTCCAGGCCGTCAAGCTCAAACTCAAGCACCGGCTCACCTTCGATAATAGCGAAGGCTACTGGGCTTACTATGTGGAACGCGAGGAGCAGTCGGGGACCTGGGTAAGGGTGTCCCAAGAATGGCGAAAAACGATTCCCGCCAAGTATGTTGTGACGGTGAACGTACCAAACCAGGTGGTTGTTTTCAACCCCCTGGGGATGGTCCTCAATTACAATCCGGCCCAGCACAATATTTCCCTTCAAAGCCCTAATCTGAGCGCCAAAGGGCAACCCGGCACGCGGAATATCATCATCTATGCCGGTGGGTCAATTCAATACGTCAAATCCACTTGATGGAGCGGAGATGGAGGGAAGGATGAAAGATAAGATGCTACGGAAGCTGGGCGCTGAGGCTGCTTTCACCCTTATCGAAGTCGTTATCGGGATTGCTTTGCTGGCCATCGCTGTGCTCGGCCTGGCGGAAATGTTCACCCTGAGTGTGCTCAACAACATGCGGTCGGACAGGATTACGGGGGCTTCCTTTCTGGCCCAGCAAAGGGTGGATGCCCTGAGGAACTTGACTGTGGCCGAGCTGGACTATCTCACCTCCAACGCTAATATCGACCTTAACAATGATGGAGTCCCCGACATTTCCTGGGACGAGCTCATCGACATCAACGGCGACACTTCCAACGACTACCGTCGGATAACCCGTGTCCGGAATTCCACAGAGTTTACCATGAGTGCCTGGGAGGTGGACGTTTATGTTTTCTCCCAAGAGCAATTCGATAAGGAAAGGGCTCAGCTCATCAGCGACCCGCAGCGCTACCGCGTTCGGGCGATGGTGAGCACGATCATCAGTCGATAGGATGAGCGGCGGGGAAAAATGACCAGGAAAGCTCAAAAAATATTCAGGGACAAAAAAGATGGAGGCCGGGGCAATGGCTTCACGCTGATTGAGCTCCTCGTGGCCAGCGCAGCTATGCTCGTTATCATTGTCGGGGCTCTGGCTGTTTACATGAGGAGCAACAAGGTTTCTGTGGACCACAGCATGTACGCCGAGCTCCAGCATGATATCCGCTCGGCCATGTATTTTATCGCTCGGGATATCCGGATGGCCGGAGTGGGTTTGCCGATTGAATTTTGCGGTTATTATTTTGAGGGCACAGACAATGAGGACCAGGGTGCGGAGGTAACGCCAGACCGCCTCCTCATGATGGGCAATATCGAGGATCCCCTCGTCCTTGAGATCGAGAGCTACCAAGGGGCGAGCATCAACTTGTCCTTGGAAGACTACTCCCTTGAGCAGTATCCCTATCCTGATGAATACTATGCCAATAAGGTCGTCCTGATTCTTCCTAACCCGAGCTCTGCCTGTCGGGCGGGGGAAGTACGCAAGATTACCCACGTCACCCACAGCACGGGCGGAACAAATGAGAGGCTAAACTTCTCGCCCGGCCTCGCCCCAGGAATTAACCCACCCGGGGGGCTGTCTGGAACATGTGCCAGCTCGAACGATTATGACGGCGGTCTCGTGACGTTTATCGATGTCAAGGAGTTCTGGCTCGATGTCACCGGGAATTATCCAGGTCTGACGGCCGGGGTTAGCGGCTACATCGGAAATGGCCAGGGAGGGATTCTCTACATGACCCTCAACGCCATCCATTATCCTTTAGCCCAGAACGTCGAGAACCTTCAGTTTGAATACAATGGCGATTTGGATGACGATGGCAGGCTGGATGGCTTTCGTCCTTGGTCGGATATGTGGACATTAGACCAAGTCAGCCGGATCCGGGAAATCAGGATTTATATCCTCGGCCGGACGCCGCAGCCTTTTGTCAGCGTTTCTGGAACCCCTCCGTCCGACCTTTATCTTTACCAGAGGCCACCTCTCTCGAACACGATGGGCTCAAACCAGCCGGACAGGCACAAGAGGTTCCTCCTCGAATCCTCGTCGACGATGCGAAACTTGAGCCTGAATTTATACAACACGGGGACCCGTTAGCGAGGCAAAAAATGGGCAGCCCAAAAGACCACAAAGAGCGAGGGGCGGGAATCATCGTCCTCATCATGGTCATTGCCTTTCTTTTCGCGGTCGGTCTCACCCTGCTTTACGTGACCGGTACGGGGCCTCAAGTGGCGGGGAATATCCGGCTGCAGGAGCGCGCTTTTAACGCTGCCGAAGCCGGGTTTGACGCCGCATGGCGGGTGCTGAATGAAAACATCGTCAGCGGCGCGATAACGGATTTCTCCTCCCAATACCGGACGACTTATAACGGGCAGCCACTGGATGTCCCGCCGACCTCCGCCGTAGACAACCCCTATTATTTCCGCCTTCTCACCGATGCTGAGCTCATCGCTGAATTCGAGAGGGACCCGACCAACGTTCTCTTCCTTAGCCGACCTCTACCCAACGACCCGTCTCTGAGTTACACGGTCTTCTTGATTAATGATGAGGCCGGCGGAGGCACTCCCAACGACCGTGATTGCCTTGTTATCTGCATCGGCCGGGCCGGCCGGAATACCTATGCCAGAATCGAAGTCATGATAGAAATCCAGGAATCGACATAAACGAAAAAAGGAAAAGGAAGCGGCCATGAAGAAACTTTACTTAGGGCTAATCATTTTGGGATTTGGCCTGGCAGCTTTATTTTATATCCGGGCCCATAGCCAGGTTTGTGAAACTCAGAGCGACCGCGTTGTCGGCTACCGCGGCGACCCTTCTGTCCTCGCCGTCATGGACGGCATCGAAAGTGATGCGGAAGGGGCGATTCGCTTTCTCCGCCTCAAGGGCAAGGGAGCCAACTGGAAGGAGACGAGTAACTATCCAGTGACGACGAACTACCGGATGACGGGCGCAGCAGCAGACTTCAACGGCGATGGACTGGTTGACCTTGTCGAGGGAGGCCGGACATGCGACAACAACGCTAACGCCACAGACACGAATATCGCCATTTTTATCAGCCGCGGAAAAGACCCCGGTGATCCGCTTCGCTTTGCTTTTAACGGACCTTACTACATCGACTATCTTTCGACCTTTAGAACCTATGAAATCATGGCTCTTGGCGCCGGCGATTTTGACGGGGATGGGGATGCCGACTTTGCCGCCCTTTCCTGGCAGGGCCGTCTCTGGATTTTCAAGAACCTCTATGTCGAAAACAACTTGAGCCCAGGAGACATCCCTCAATTTGACTCTGTTCCCACGCTGCTCGGAGATTTAATCGCCGACGGCTACGGCGAGTTCGGGACGGATTCAAGATACTGGCGGTGGGAGAGCAACATCGAGTGCGTCGACGTCGATGGTGACCGAGACTTAGACTTGATTGTGGGAATCCCAACTTATCGGGCCAGAAACAGATGGGGTTTGGTTGTTATCTATATCAATAACGGCTCAGGAGTTTTTTCCCGTCTTGCCCAAACCATCAACCCTTATCCCGCGAGCGCTCAATACGGCGTTTGCGGCGTTGCTGCTGGCGATTTTGACGGCGATGGCGATGTCGATTTCATGGTCGGCTCGGCCAACTCAAGGGATTTGTACTTTTATCGTAATGATGGCGGAAGTTTCAGGCAGGACAACCGAAAGACGGTTACCATCCCGGCGAGCCATGGCTCCTGTACCTACCTCCGCTCCGGCGACGTCGATAACGATGGCGATGTCGACTTTGTCCTGGCCACAGACGGCTGGACAGCCAACCCCCCGGGCGGCTATGTTTACTGGTACGAAAACGACGGAACAGGAATTTTCACGAGTCGGCCCATCCCAGAGAGCGGCGCTCAAGTTTCCCCTTCCGGCGACCTTGACTCGGGAGCGATTGGCGATTTTGACGATGACGGCGATTTGGATTTCTTCGTCGCCGACGGCAACGACTCCCGGAATTGTTATTTCTTCATGAACGAAACCTATCCCATTTATGTAAAAGAAGGCACGACCTATTCCCGGAACCGCCTGGCTTGCGATTTCATCACTTCTGACCATGCCCTCGTCGCGGCGACCATCTATGTCGATGAGACAAAACCGGCCGGGACGAATATCGTTTATTATCTTTCCAATTCCAACGATATCACCGGCAACCCGAGATGGGAAGGGCCGGTGACGCCGCGGGTCGAATTCGAGTTTGAAAGTCCGGGCAATTTCCTTCGCTGGAAAGCTGTGTTTTCGACGACGGATGAGGCCTTAACACCCAAGCTCTGGACTCTGGATATCGAGTATAAGTACATCACCAAGAGGGAGTATTCGCGGACATCCCATGCTTTTACGACCGTTGATGTCAACCCGAGCCAGGAAGGCAATGAGGAAGTCCTCTATTCGGCTTCGTTCGAATTTCCCAAGTGGAAGGGGCATCTCCGGTCGTGGAATGTAAGCGACCTCGAGCTTGCTTACACACGCGGCTCGCAGCTGGCGGACATCCTGGATGTGGGTGCCACTTTTATTGAAGATGCAGGAGTGAATTTGAGGGCCAGGGACTGGTCGAGTCGTGTCGTTTATACCGCCTATGACCGAGAGGCGGATGGAATAATGAATGACCGGCTTGATTTTGCTCCCTCGGAGGCGGATACACTGGATGATTTTCTCCAGCTTGGCATAGGGAGCCCGGAAGTCGTCCCGCTCATTCGTTTCGTCCTCGGCGACAGCCGGGACTGGAAGCTGGGTGATATCAACCACTCTTCGCCCAAGGTTCTCGAGCCGCCGCGCGGCACGCCGTCCCTGATGGGCTCGGGTTACGAGGCGTTTAAGGAGGCCTATAAGAACCGGCGGAAGGTTGTCCTTGTCGGTGCTAATGACGGTATGCTCCATTGCTTTGACGCCGCCACCCTGGAGGAGCTCTGGGCTTTTATCCCCAACAACCTGCTTTACAAGCTGAGAAGAATGCGCGTCCTTGACCCGGATTGCGGCTATTACCTGAATCACGAATTCTTCGTCGACGGGACACCGTCCATCCAAGATGTTTATTATGGCGGTGGCTGGCACACGGTTGTCGTCTGCGGCCAGGGTTCCGGATGGGGAAAGAACCAGAAGTGTTACTATTTTGCCCTTGATGTGACCGACCCTGAATCGCCCCAGCCTCTCTGGGAATTCACGGATGAATACATGGGCGAAACATGGTCGGTGCCGGCCATTGCCAAGATTGAATCACCCAATAAGTGGGTCGTTTTCTTCGGCTCAGGCTATGATAACGATAACGACCCGAGGGAGAAAATCGGTCATTATTTCTATGTCGTTGATGTTGAAACCGGCTCCCTCATCAAGTCTTTTGAAATTGCGGAAAGAAGGGAGCCCACAAGCCCCTTCGGCATTCAAAATACTCTCCCGGGTTCGCCCGCGGTTGTGGACAAAGACGACAACGGCTTTGCTGATGCTGTGTATTTTGGCGATTTGATCGGGAGGGTCTGGAAGATTGATTTAACCGATGATGTGAGAAAGTGGGAGCCCACCGTCATCTACCGCGACCCTTATTTGCACCCCATCGTCACGCGGCCGGCCATCTTCGTTAACAAAGTCGATAAAACGGTGAGCCTCTACGTGGGCACTGGCGGTGACGACAAAGCTCCCGACACCGAGTACTATTCTTTCGTCGCCATTAAAGATACCGGCGCGTCGGCTACCGTGGAGTGGTATCTCGGCCCTGATGACCTGGCTACTCGGCTGGGGATCAACATCGACCGCAAGAAAGGAGAATTTGTCCAGGGAGAAAAAGTCTGGGCCGACGATATCATCGCTGACCGGATTGTCTACATCGCCACCCTTCAAGGGAGCATTGAGTCGCTCAACCCCTGCCAGGCTCTGGCTGGAAGTGGAAAGCTCTATGCTCGATATATTTTGGGCAACCAGATGGGTGGCACGGCTTTATTGAGCGCCGAGGGGGCTCCAGAAGCATACAAGGTAACCAAGCAGAAAGTCAGGTCAGCCGTGACGATTGGCGAGACTCAAATCATCAGCGGAGAAGAAGGACAGCAGGCGGTGATGAAAAGAAAAGTTTTTGTCCAGAGCTTCACTCAGCCAGGCGAGGGCGGGCCGGAGCCGCCCAGCCAGGTTCTCGCTCAACCTGTGCCCCAGACTGCCCTGGTGATCAAGTCGTGGCGGGAAGTCTACAAGGTTTATAAAGATATCCGTAGATAATTGGGGTTAATTGGGGACAGTTTATCAATTCACCTAATTTTTTCCCCTTTCCGGTTGACCGGTTTATCGTCAATCTAATGGCCCAAGAGATACATGGATGAGAGCTTCTATTTGCTGCTGCGCTTGACGATGGCTCGCCCGTCTTTTTCACGGTCAAGCTGTTCAATGGAAAAGAAAAATAAGGAAAAATAGGGTAATATGTAAACTGTCCCCATTTTCGAGGATTTGACAAGGGGGAGGCAAGGCGGATATAGTACACAGCCAAAAAAGAGGTTTTTTCTTAGGGCCGGCCAGCGCGAAGAGAAAATGGACTTTTGGGAAGCGCTAATTCTTGGCCTCATCGAGGGGCTGACGGAGTTTCTCCCCATCTCGAGCACATTCCACCTCATTTTCGCCTCCAAAGCTCTGGGCATCGCCCATGGCGATTTTGTCAAGCTCTTCAACGTTTTTATCCAGAGCGGCGCGATCTTGGCTGTTCTCATCCTTTACTGGAAAAGGGTCTTCCAGGAAAGAGGGCTCCTCGTGAAGACCCTCCTCGCCTTTCTTCCTACAGCCTTCCTGGGTGCAGTTTCCTATGTCCTCATCAAGCAGGTTTTTTTCGAGTCGGACCTCGCCATGGTCGTCATCTTTATTCTGGTCGGGGCAATCTTTTTTGTCTTCGAAGGTCTTGTCAAGAAGAGCTTGCTTCAGCCGATCAAACCCATATCTGAGTTAACCTATGGGAATGCTATAATTATTGGTCTCGCCCAGTGCCTGGCTTTTCTCCCTGGGGTCTCGAGGGCTGGCGCGGTCATCCTGGCGATGATGGCCCTGGGGTTTCGGCGGGACGACGCTGCCGCATTTTCCTTCCTTTTAGCCGTGCCCACGCTCCTTGCCGCTGGTGTTTATGACCTATATAAAACGAGGGAACTCATCCTCCACTCGGCCCAAAGCGCTGGCTTGCTCGCGGCCGGAGCAGTCATTGCTTTTGGCGTTGCTTACCTGGCTGTCCGATGGTTTATCCGCTACCTCCAGCGCCATACCCTTCATCTTTTCGGAGCTTACCGACTTATTGCTGGCTCGATACTTCTTTTTGTTGTCCTTCTGGCCTGAACCCGTCCCCCAGTTAGTTGAACCCGAGGGGCAACTCAATGGGACGTTCGGAGAAAAGAGGCGAGTGGTGGAGAGGGGGAAACCCTTAAAGGCCAGGCGGGTGCACCCATCTTGCCTAACTCCTCGACATGGCTTTTTTCCGCCAGTAAAAATAAGCGGGAAGGCCGAGGAAGATGATGGCCAGGCCGGCGAATGAATTCCAGAATTGATTGACGAGCGTGTTGACGGAGACAAACAGGGCGCTCAGGATGAAAATAATGGGTGTCACCGGATATCCCCATGTTTTGTATGGCCGGCGAACCTCGGGCCTTTTCCGGCGTAGAATCATCACCGCAGCCACAGTCAGGCCGAAGAAGATCCACTGGCCAAAGATAACATAAGTAAAAAGCTGCTCGAAAGTTCCCGACAAGCTGAGCACAGCGCTCCAGCCGGCCAGGGCGAAGATGGACACGTGTGGGGTGAGGAACCGGGGATGGATGCGGGCGATGTTTTTGAAAAAGAGGCCATCCCGGGCCATGGCAAAATAGACCCGCGGGCTGCACAGGAAATTCTGATTGGTCGCGCCGGTAATAGAAAAAAGGATGACCAGGGCGATGATGGAAGCGCCGGCCGGGCCGATGGCGAAATTCATGGCGTCGCTGGCGATGCGGTCAGATTTGGCGATTTCGCTCGCCGGGAAGGCATAGAGATAAGCGATGTTGGTAAGAAGGTAGATGCCGATGATGATGAGGGTGCCGGCGAGAAGACCGGCTGGCAGGTTTCGTTCCGGGTTGCGGATTTCGCCGCCACTGAAGGTTGAGCTCTCCCAACCCTTATAGGCCCAAAGGGTGGCCACGAGGGCCACACCGAACCTGGCGATGAGGTCAAGGGAGAAAGCCTGGGGCGCGGGAAAGAAAAAATGAGAAGGGTTGCCCTTGGCCAGAGCAAAAACGACGGCACAAACCGCCACGATAGCTCCGAACTTGATCAGGGTAAGGACATTCTGCAGCACCGCCCCCCATCTAACCCCGACGTAGTTGACGATGGCCAGGAAGGCGATCAACCCCACGGCAATGAGCTTCGTCTCCAACTTGCTGAGTGCCACAAAGTGAGGGAGATACTTGGATGAGAAAGCGACGGCCAGGGTGGCGATGGCTCCAGAATCGATAACGAGAAAAAGAGTCCAGCCAAAAAGGAAGGACACGAGCGGTCCGTATGCCTCTCTCAGGTAAATGTACATTCCGCCCGCCTGAGGATAGGCGGCGCCGAGCTCGGCAAAGGAGAGGGCGCCAAAAAAGCAGAGCAGGCCACCGACGACCCAGACGGCCAGCATGAGGATAGGGGAGCCCACCCCGGCTGCCACAGCCGCCGGGACGATAAAAATGCCCGAGCCGATGACCCCGCCGACGATGATGCCGATGATGTCCCAGAAGCCGAGAACTCGGGGAAGCTCCTCTTTTTTCCCGGGGCCGGAGCAGACGCTCGTCTCGCTCTCTCCCTTGTTCATTCCTTAAAACTCCATCTATGATGCTATCTATATAGAAAAAGCTCACCTTAATCAATAGATAAATGGTTACCGAAATTGCCGATCAAAGCACCCGACGGGTCTTGTCGCCTTCTGACCCCCAACCACGCCCCATCAGGTCCTGTTTTCTTTTGACCCCGTTTGCCTTGTCGCCTCGATTTAATTATTGCATTCGGTCAATGGATTCCGATTCCCGCCATCATCCAGATTCAGGCCAGGCCGACAAGGGGAAGGAGAAGGCGCAAGGAGCTCCAGATAACCAGCCCACCGCTCAGGTTAAGAATAGTTCCGGCGCGGAGCATTCTTGTCAGGGGAACGAGGCCAGAGCCATAAACGATGGCGTTGGGCGGTGTTGAGACAGGGAGCATAAAGGCGTAGCTCGCTCCGATGGTCGCACCGATGGCTGGCGGGACGGGGTTAAGGCCAGCGGACATGGCCAGCGAGATCATGATGGGCACGACCATTGTTGCCGCGGCCGTATTGGAAGTCGTCTCGCTAATAAAAATAGCCAGGTAAATCCCGGCGAGGGTGAGACCCCATAGGGATGTGGCGCCGCAGAGGTCGAGAAGCCCCCTGCCCAGCGTCTCGGCGAGCTTTGTCCTGAACATGAGGTCGCCCAGGCACAGACCGCCGCCGAAAAGAAGGAGAGTGCCCCAGTCGATCGAGGCTGCTTGCTTCCAGGTGAGGGTAAACTCGCGGTTTTTCCAATTGACCGGGAGGATGAAAAGAAGCAGGGCGGCCACAACCGCGGCGACAGCCTCGGGAAAGCGGTTTGCATATGCTTTAGTCAGGGGAGAATCGCCACCGCAAAGGATGGACAGGAAGCCGGGCGCAACCCACAGGACGACCGCTACGAGGAAAGCCGTGAGCGTATTCTTCTGGCCGCGCGTCCACGGCCCCAGCTTCTCCCGCTCCTCGCGTACAAATTCCCTGCTCCCGCTGATCTGGTTGACCTCTGGCCTATGGAGCAGGAGCATGAAAAAGAAAAGAAAAAGATACATGATGAAAAGAAGGGGGATGGCGAAGAGAAGCCACTGGAAAAAGGGAATTTTGAACCGGGCAAATTTCTCGAGCATGGCCAGGCCAATCAGGTTAGGCGGCGTTCCAACAGGAGTGCCAATTCCGCCCGTCGAGGAGGCATAGGCGGCCATGAGCATCATCCCCGTCGTGAAGCGGAGCCTGTCCGCGTGAATCTCCCGGCCGGCCTGGCGAGCCATCATTTTAGCGACGGCGGAGACGATGCCGATGGCGATGGGGAACATCATGGCCGTTGTGGCTGTGTTCGAAATCCACATGGAAAGAAGGACGCAGACGCCGCCATAGACGAAAAGGAGACGGCCAGCGCTATGGCCGACAAAGCGTAAGGAAAGAAGACCAAAGGCGAAGCGCTTGTCCAGCTCGTGAACGGACATCGCCCGGGCGATGAGGAAGCTGCCCATGAAAAGGAAGATGATGGGGTCGGCAAAAGGAGCGAAGGCTGTCCTCGCATCGGCGATGCCCAGCACAACGCACAGGGCTGCTCCGAGGATGGCTGTTGCTGGAATGGGGATGGCCTCGCCAACCCACCAGAGGACGACCCAGCTCAGGATGGCGGCGAGAAGATGCGCTTCACGACTCAGGCTCTTTATCGGCAAAGCGAGGACGACGAGGAAAGCAAGAGGTCCTAAGAAAAGCCCAGCCGTGCGGCGGATGCGCTCGAATCGTTTTTCTGCCTCGCTGAATTTTTCCTCAACCACCGGAAAATCGGTCAGGGCATGGGGGCCTTCTTTTCCTTTCATGGCCAGTGAACAAAGCGAGCAAAGAAGGGATATTTATCATAACCAGCCTTGTCCCGCAAGCTTAGACTCGTTTTGACTTCAGAAAAGTGCTGTGCTAAAGTGAGGTTCCTTTAAGCGAAGATGAATGTTCTCTTAGTTCTAGGTGGAGCTGTTTTCCTCTTCGGGCTGGCCAGTCGCTATTATTCCCACTATATCGCTCGCATCCTCGGCGAAGACCCTGCCAACCCCACGCCAGCTGTGAAAGCCTGCGACGGTCGGGATTACGTCCCGACCAAAGCTTACATCGTTTTTGCCCACCATTTCTCGGCCATTGCTGGGGCTGGCCCTATTCTGGGTCCCACAATGGGCATCCTCTACGGGTTTGTCCCGGCCTGGCTCTGGGTGGTGCTGGGAGGCATCTTTATCGGCGCTGTCCATGACTTCACTTCCCTGTTTGTGAGCATCAGGGAGGGAGGAAGATCGATGGCTGAGGTCGCCCGAAAGACGCTGGGCCCGGCTGGGTTCAACCTCTTCATCGGCTTTACCATCGTCATGATTGTCCTCGTCACATCTTCTTTCTTGAGCGCCACCGCCATTTCCCTCACCTCACTCTGGCCACTCGCCAAAATAGGTGTCATCGAAGGCCAGACGTTTCTGAAAACGGTGGTCAAAGACGGTGTCGTCATGGGCCGCATCGGCGGCATCGCTTCGATGTCCGTCATTGTCATCACCTTGAGCTCGCCGTTTCTGGGCTGGCTTCTTTACAAAAAGAGAATCAAGGCAGTTTATGCCTATCCTCTCGCCTTGGGCGTTTGTGTCGGCTCCATTTTTTTGGGCATCGCCCACCCTGTGACTCTTTCCCCGACCACCTGGATGGTCATCATCTCCATCTATGTTCTCTTCGCAGCGGGTGTGCCCGTCTGGCTCATCCTCCAGCCCCGCGACCTCATCAACGTCCAGATTCTTTACGGCGGCATCTTCTTGATGGTCATAACTCTTTTTATCACCGGCTTCCATGGTTTGTCCGTATCCATACCGAGCTTCAACCTCAGGGAGGGAGTCCAGCACCTGGGACTCATCTGGCCGATGATGTTTTGCACCATTGCTTGCGGAGCTATTTCTGGATTCCATTCTCTCGTCGCTGGCGGGACAACGGGAAAACAGGTGGCCTGCGAACCCGATGCCCGCCGCATCGGCTACAACGCCATGCTCCTCGAATCGGTCCTGGCCGTTTGCGTCCTCCTGGCCATTGGCGCTGCCATGAATTTCGGGGATTATAAGTCAATCGTTTGGCCCTCCGACCCGGCCATCAAATCCAACCCCATCCTCGGCTTCTCCCTGGCGGCCGGCCATCTCTTCCATCGCGGCCTGGGGATTTCGGTTGCCCTTGGCGCTGTGTTTGGGATTCTCCTTGTCGAGGGGTTCGTCATTACAACCCTCGATGCCGCGGTTCGGCTGAACCGCTATCTCTTCGAGGAGCTCTGGTCCATCCTTTTCCGGAAGACGCCCCGGCTGTTGCGCAATTACTGGTTCAACTCTGGTCTTTCGGTTGTCCTCATGTGGATTCTTGCTTACTCCAACGCCTTTAGCGCCCTCTGGCCTATCTTCGGAACAGCCAATCAGCTCTTGGCGGCGCTCGTCCTGCTGGCTGTTTCGGCATGGTTGTTACTCCGTCGGAAGAAGAACATGTTCACGCTTCTGCCGGCCGGGTTCATGATTTCGACGACTATCGTTTCTCTCATCATCCTGATGGGAAACTACATCCGGGGCAAGAACTATACCTTGATCCTTGCCGACGCCCTGTTGATGGTCCTCTCCGCAGGAGCGATCTGGCTTTTTCTTAAGACTTTTTTGAAAAAGAAAGGACGGCCAGAAATCGAGCACGCTTAGATTCACAACCCAAGGAGGGAGAAGATGGCAGAGGAAACAAGGGGCGAAGCCAGGTTATCGGTGACGGAGGTTGTCGTCGAAGCGCTCAAGGGCATCAAGAGCGAGGTCCTCATCTATGCAGTGGCCGTGGCGGCCTTGTTCGTTGGCTCATCCTCGTTCGGGCTGGACGTTTTGCGGGAAGTCAAATGGCCACTCCTTTTCATTTTTACTGTCGCCCTGGTGGCCTACTTTTTTGCCCGCCGCATACCGCAGGCAAGGGCGAAGGTGAAGAAGCGCCAGAAAGAGAAATGAGCGCGGAAAGGCGGCTGAGCGACGTTGTCTGGGTCGGGCTGGCCCTTTTCGCCATGTTTTTTGGCGCGGGCAACCTTATTTTTCCTCCCTATATGGGCTTCATGGCTGCGGGTAGCTGGAAGCTGGCGCTGGCTGGCTTTCTGCTCACGGGAATTGGCATGCCCCTGATGGGGATTGCGGCCTCGGCCCGGGCTGGCGGCCGCGTCGAGCAGCTGGCGAGCCGCGTTAGCCCTTTGTTTGGCCAGGTCCTCAGCATTGTCATCATCCTGGCCATAGGCCCCCTGCTGGCCATTCCGCGAACAGCCGCGACGACGTTTGAGATGGGAGTACGGCCCAACATACCGGGTGCCAGAGCCGCCGTCTCCTCGATTGTCTATTTTGCCTTCACCCTGTTTTTTGCCCTCAACCGCAAAAAGGTCATTGATAAGATAGGGAAGGTCCTTACTCCCTTCCTCCTGGCGACCCTGGCCCTCATCATCCTCAAGGGTATCTTTTCCCCCCTTGGCCGAGCTGGGGACGGTGGGCTGGCTGGTGCTTTCGGCCGGGGCTTCCGGGAGGGCTACCAGACTATGGACGCGCTGGCCTCGGTCGTTTTCGCTGAAATCATCATCGCTGCCCTCGTCTTTAAGGGCTATGTTAGGGTCTCGGACCAGGTCCGGATGACTTCGCTGGCTGGCGTTATTGCCGCGACCGGGTTAGGGCTGGTTTACGGCGGGCTGATGTACCTGGGAGCGTTTTCTTCGCATCTCTTTCCGGCAACCGTCGAGAGGACGTCGCTCCTCATCGGCATCACCGAGGGGATTCTCGGGAATGGAGGCAAGGTAGCCCTTGGCCTGGCGGTGAGCCTGGCTTGCCTGACGACTTCCATCGGCCTGACAGCCACCGTGGGCGATTATTTTAGCGTCTTGACCAGGGGCAGGCTCCCTTATAAGGGCATTTGTTTGGCGACGTGTATCTTCAGCGCTGTCTTCGCCACGGTTGGCGTGACGACAATTGTCAAGGTCGCTTTCCCTCTTCTGGTTACAGTATACCCTGTCGTCTTGGTGCTCATTATCCTGACGATGGCCGGGCGATTGGTCAAGCACCGGGCCATTTATGTGGGCGCTGTCATCGGTGCCCTATCGACGAGTGTGTTTGACGCTTTCACGGCGGCTGGAGTTCCTGTGCGAGTTATCAATCAGGGAATCGCGATGATTCCCCTCGCTTCATCCGGCTTTCCGTGGATTCTGCCGGCCGTGGCGGGTGGAATCATAGGCGCCGCGCTGGCCAGGGCTGGCATTGGCGGCAAGATTGAACCTGTCGCGCCATCCTATCACGGGTAGCTTTGATTTAAAGAATACTCATTGGCTTAAAGCCGAGCCTCTTGGTTGTAAAAAAGCTCATCTTTCGGTATATTTAAATCAGCGTGATTGGAGGCGCCCGTAGCTCAGCCGGATAGAGCGTCTGACTACGAATCAGAAGGCCGGGGGTTCAAGTCCCTCCGGGCGCGCTCCCATATTTAGCCTGAAGCTCCTTAAGAATCAATAACTTAGACCAATTTTAGCTTTAAATCGCTTTAAGCCGCTTTAAGCCCATTTAAAGGCCATTTCGACAAAAAAGTCGAGATCGAGTCGAGATCGGGATGCACAAATTATCGTCACCCGGCACTCTGAGTTGAACCCCAAAATGAACACAAGGCCACAGGATCGACCGCAAATTATCAGCCAGCTGATGAATTTATTTGACTTCATAAATAACGCGCTCCTTCTCCTCTTCATAAAGAGGAAGGGCTATTCTCTGAACAAAAGCAGCGCTGTAAATGTTTTTAATCACTTTAGCGTAAGGTCTCGATTTCTGGCGATAATGATATTGCCTCAACTTCTCTACGTCCGCCGGGCTTTTGATCCGGTCGAAAATTTGAGAATAAGGGTCATTTCTCGTTTTCAAGTACCAAATCAATAATTTTATCTTTTTCAAATTTGAGTATACGCCTCCTCTTCTTAAATCAGGTGCTTTTTTAATGACGTCAAAAACAATTTGACAGGGGGAAATCCTTAGCTTTGCGATCCCCAAAAAATCTTCGTAATCTTCAATCCCCAATAGATTTAAATAATCGGGATCTAAAAATGGAATTTTGCTCAAATTTATTTTCCTTTTGCAGATGCGGATTAAATTATTTAGTAGGGCAAGATAATTAAAGCCGTAAATCACGGGGTTGATTTCTTCATTGCTACCAAAATACATCGGACAATCAGGAGGAAGGTCTTTTTGGGGAGAAAAGCGCTTGTTTCTGGCTACTTGCCCATAAAAAGCTAATGCCTCCTTTTCTGAAATTTTCTCTTTCTCAGTTTTTTCATAAATTTTTGATGCCCAGATATAAAAATTTTTAAAGTTTGAATCTTCTTCTCCCCATTTCTTGAGCTCTAAAAAATGGGGTCTTAAAATCGAATAAATTTTTTTCCTAAAACTCAACAACGACCGCAAAATTTCAAGGTTAACTTTAAGATCGACATTTTCTCGATAAAATTCTCGAATTTGATTGATGGTGGAGACGAGAACCAAAACGGTAACTATTGCTTTCCGGAAAGCGAGAGAAAAATTCTTATCATAATGATTTATGAGCTCTTCAATCGACAAGTCCTCTATCTCTAAATCCTTGTCGGGAGCACTCTCTGGACAGGGAAATTTGTCCATATTAAAACCACCTGAGTTCTCATCGCCCTCTAATCTACTTTCAGCAATTATCCGTGAGCGCCCCCTTTTTTTGCGCAAAATTTCCTTGAAATGGTTTTGGCAGATCTGCCTTACGTAAGCCCCAGGATTCTCAGCAGCATTAATCCTTTTGTGATTATCCCAAATCTTAAAAATAAGCTCATTTTCAATATCCTCCTTATCGTCGTCAAATTCCCAACTTCTTCGGAAAAAAGCGTCACGCTCATATTTTACAATTTCATAAGTCCTGGGGGGAAGCTCTTTAAAACACTCTTTTTTTATCAAAATGTGTTACCCCCTTTCAAAAAAAATATTTTATGCAAACATACTTTAGTCACTGGGTAATCCATCATTTCTCTATGAGAAATTTTGCCACAATGTTGCCGACTAGTCAACCGCTAACCCTCCGACGTCGGGCAAGATTTCTCGCTACTCTCGGGCTCCGCGAGCTCGCGCGCTGGGCCGGCGTGGACGCCAGCCATTTGTCCCGGTGGGAGCGGGGTCTCGCCGGAATGAGCCCGGAGAAGATCGCCCGAATTGCCAGAATTCTTGGCCTGCCCCCTGAGGCGCTGGCGAAAAACGAGGATTTCTTATGATAAATCGGTCAATACGCGGCTTGGCGAGGCTGGGCATGGCAAGGCATGGCCGGGCCTGGCATGGCCGGGCGCGGCAAGGCAAGGCGTGGCGTGGCAACCGGGGCGAGGCGCCTGACCTCGCCCCCCCCCGGCCGCAAGAAAGCGATGGCATGATTAATGATTGAAAAACGTTGGTTGTCGGTTAATGAGGTCGCGGAACGCTTAAGCTTGCACCCCCAAACCGTATACGCGCTTTTCAGGCAAAAAAAGCTGCCCGGCGGCCATATTGGTGGCGCCGTAAGATTAGATTGGGTCACGATCGAGGCCACCCTCGAGGGCCGATCTTTTAATAAGAGGGGAAATGTCAAAGAAAAATAAAATAAATGGCGAAGTCACCATTGAATTGATCACCGCAAGTGAGCTTTTCAAAAGAGCAGAAAGGAAGGATATGGGATTATGTCTTTAACCGAGTGGAACCGGGATGGAGAGAAACATGACCCTAATCGAAGATTTAAAAGCTAAAAATTTAAAAGACTTTTTGGCTTCACAGGGCCTTAAATTTTCCGGGAATAAAACGCTTTGCCCTTTCCACAATGACAAAATCCCCAGCCTTGAAATTAGTCAAAAAAACGGCATCTGGCTCTGGTACTGTTTCGGC